>CAYZYE010000137.1:0-11316 GCA_964481205.1 uncultured Anaerolineae bacterium
GGCGGGTTGCCAATTACAATATCAAAACCGCCGCCGATGCCAAACATCCATTCGGGATCGAAAAAGCCGGCGCTGACGTTGGGATCGTAGGGGTCCCAACCGGCCAGTCTTTGGGCGCTTTTTTCTGGAAAGCTGTATTTTTGCAACAGCTCGCCGATCTCGCGACGCAACCGTTCATCCTCGGCGCGGTACTTGCGCTTGGTCTGAGGGGTGCGGGCGTTAAAGTGCTCGTGGCGCACCCGCGCCAGTTCCGCCTCTTTGGCTTCAATCTCGCCGGTGCGAAAAAGGGAGGCTTGCAGCGGCCTTTCCACATTCAACAGCGTGTTGGCGGCGACGAATTTGGTCTCCAGGTTGGGCAAAGGGCGGATGCCGCGATTGGGCTGCCCGTCGTCCAAGCGCTGGTCTACCACCAAGGAGATAAAAAAGCGCAACTTGGCAATCTGCACCGCAATCGGCTGAATGTCCACGCCATAGATACAGTTCTCGATCAAATAGAGCTTGCGCCCGTAATCCAGTTCGTTGCGTTCAAAAGCGGCTTCCACGTCGGCAATCGCCTGTTGGCGGATGGTGCTGTCGGGGATGCGGCCAACCGCGGCCAACTGGCGTTCCTTCCAGCGGCGGTTGTGGGGATCGAGTTTGCTCAAGATAAAGACCAGTTTGTGCAAGACGCCCATCGGAAAAGCGCCGGAACCGACGGCGGGGTCAAGTACTTGCAGGTCATTGATGGCGTCAATCAATGCCGTCACCTCGGCGGCGCTGAAATCGTGCGGCTCGTCGCTGTAGGCCAGCAGGCGGCGCAGGCGGGGTTCCACGGCAGAGGGATCAGGGGTCTCGGAAATATCCAGTGCCTGGAGTCGAGTTTGCAGGTAAGCGATCAGCGACTCGTCGACCATATAGTTGACGATCTCGCGCGGGGTATAAAAAGAGCCGGTCTGCTTGCGGGCGGTGGTCTCGGTTTCGGGATTGTAGGCCGCCAACAGGTTTTCAAAGACCTGTCCCAACAGTTCGGGGTCGAGGGCGACCTCTTGTTCGATGGGAGTGTTTTCGGTGACGGTGAACTTGTAGCGCCTCAAGATGTCGATCAGCCCGCGCGTTTTGTACCGCCTGTTGCGCGTGCCATAGGTCTCGTTCAGGTCAACGGCCCGCTCGGCGCCAAAAAAGAGGAAATTCGGCACATAGACGGGGTTATCGGCGCGGTCGGAAAAGCCGTCGATGCGCAAGATTTTGCGGGGATTGGCGGGGTCGGGCCGGTCCAGGCACTCGAACAGCCCGCCGTTCAAAAAGGGAATGCCGGCCAACAGAGCCAGGACTGCGCCGGGATCGACCAGGTAATCCTCGTACCGGTAAAGAGTGTGCGCCATGTAATTTCCGTCGCGCCGGCCCGCCTTTTGCGCCCGTATCCGAAACTTGCGCTTGTCCATCGCCTGGTTCAGCGTGGCAAAAAAGAGGTTTTGCAAGATGGCGCGGTAATAGCTGCCGGCCTCGTCGCCGCTCTCTTTCAAGAGGGAGCGCACGGTCTGGGGGTCGAAAATGGCGTCGGGAACCAGCCCTTTTTCTTTGATGAACCAGACAAAGATGAGGCGGGTGATCAGGCGGATGACGTTGACGGCGTTGCGAGTGGCCTCGTCGGGATGGGCGTCGGCGGGAAAGCGGACGTGCTGCACCGCCCAAAAGTACCAGTCGGCGATTTCCTGGAAAAAGCGTTTGTTCAGTTCCGAGCTATCGAGCGTCTTTTGCCAGGCGTCGTGCAAGTCGTTAAAACTGCCCAGCGGGTGCTTGATCTTGAGTTGCGCCAACGAGAGGTCGTGCAGAATCTCGACGTGGGCGCGGTGGGGATCGGCCAAGACGATGTCCTTGATCAAAGTGACCTTGGCGAGCACATCTTGGGACGATTGGCGCCGGTTGGGGCGGCGGTCGATGATCGCCAGGGTCAGCGCATCGCCGTGCCGGAACAAGAGCATGGCCGGCATGGGAAACAGCTTGTTCAACTCGCGGGTGATCTGGGCCAGCTTGCCGCGCGCGTAACGCGCCGCTTGCAGCTCGATCGCCAGGAAAACATACGAGAGATACTGCCTCCGGTCGTACCGGTCGGGCTTGAACAGGCCAACCTGTGTGCGCAGATCGTCCCCGGTCAACTGGAACAAAAACTCGGCCCTCTTCCACTCGCCCAGCAGCGCCCGTTCCCGGTCGAGTTTGCCATCCGGGTCGAGCGCCTCCAGAAACGCATTTGGAGCGTCCGATCCCAGATGCAGACGTGCATCGCTGCGATAGCCCAACAGCTCGTAAAGATCGAGGGCATTGTCGGACAAACGCCCTCTGGCAAAACGCTGGAGCCTGGCCCTGATGTCCTTTTTGTGTTCTACGGCGTTCACAAGTGCTTCTCCTTGATGATCAACCAGGTGATCAGCTCCAAGTCGTCTGTAGAACGAACCTGCTGCTGTCGTTTGGGAATGACTCCGGCGCGGCTCGACAACAGGTTGCCGATGGCCCGCCGCTTGAACGTGCGGACGATCGAAGCGACGGCTGAGGCGAGCAACTGTTCGTATTTGGCCATGTCACTGCCGTTCTGGGTTTGTTGGTCAAATAGCGCGCACAGTTCCTCATAGGGCGCTGCCTGACCGGAGCACAATACGCGGTACATTTCCAGGATTTGCTTGGGTTGGGCAAAGCCAAAGCGCACCTCCCGGTCGTCGCGGACGTATACCAAAAAATAAGGTTGCAGCGGGTTTACCGTTTCGTTGCCCGTCGAATCTCCTTTTTGCCGCAGGCAAAAGATGACCCCCGGCGCGATCACCGCATAGTCGGGATGCGGCGGCACAACCGCGTATAACCCCAGCGGCGCCTCTTCCAGCGCCTTGCGGTTGCTCTCGATGTACTTGGTCAGCTCGATACGAAAGTCGTCCAGCGTAAACTCGTTGAGCACAACAGTCTCGTCCAAATCCTCCAGGTCAAGCACCTCATCTTTGAGGCGCAGCAGCTGCCGGTCGCGATAAGTCAAGTCGTCCGCGATCAGATCGCGGATCTCGTCCGGCTTGAGCAGGTTGTCCCCCAACGTGGCGGCAATATCAACCAACGCCATACGCGCCTCGACCCGGTTCTTGAGATTGATGTACTTGTTCAGGTCCTCGGTGGGCCAGAAATTGACCATCTGGATGCTGGGATTGATGCTGCCGATGCGGTCGATGCGCCCAAAGCGCTGGATGATCCGCACCGGGTTCCAGTGGATGTCATAATTGATCAAATAGTCGCAGTCCTGGAGATTTTGTCCTTCAGAGATGCAATCTGTGGCGATCAACAGGTCGATCTCGCCCTCTTGAGGCATGCTGCTCATTTGGGCGCGCTGCCTGGCCTGCGGCGCAAAATTGACCAGGATGTGATCGAACCTGTTCCGGCCAAATGTGGTGCGGTTTTCCACCGCTCCGCCGGTGACCAGGGCCAGGTGAATGCCCAGTTCTCTTGTGGCCCAGTCCTTGAGCGCATCATACAAATAGACCGCCGTGTCGGCAAAGGCCGTAAAGACCAGCACTTTGCGATTGGGCCGCCCCTGCTTGTTCGCCGTGGGGGTTTCAACCTTGGACGCGATCAGTTTCTTCAACTCGGCCAGTTTGGCGTCGCGCTCTTGGGTAACCTGGCATGCAGACGCATACAAGATGTCCAGTTGCTCCTTGTCGCGTTGCAGATCCGCCATCCACCTGTCCACATCGAGGTGCGCCATCTTGTAGACCAGGCGTTTGCCAACCTGGAGTGCGGCTTGTAATTCTTCGTCCTCTACGTCCGCCACGATCAGGTCGTCAAAATCGAGGTCCGGGTTCTCTTGGCGGAATTGCTTGAACCGCGTAATGCGCGCCTGTAGCGCCTCAATCTTGACAATCGTGCGCTCCATAGTGATCGCGAACGAATGGATCGAGCTTTCGAGCCGCTTTAAAAAATTGACCTTGATCATCCCAATCAAATAGTACTCGCGGTCGAGTTGGGTAAAGGCCTGGACGGCCGCAGTGTCATATTGCCCCAGGTATTCCGGCAGTACATACTTGGCCGGGATAAAGAGCGCGAGTTGGTACTTGGATATCTCGTCGTTCAGCCGATCATAAGACATAAAGCGGCTTTGGAGGTCGATATCGGGAAACACTGAAATTGGTTTGAGCCGCGTCGGGAATTGTCCCAGTTGGTCAATCGTGTCTCTGTAAAAACGCTGGATGTGTCGCCGCGAGCGAGCGATGGTCAACTCGTCCAGCAACTTGAAAAAGGCCGAACTCAACCGCTCCAACAACTCTTTGGTTGAGCGTCTCCGGCTCTGTTTGGTCCACTCTGTAAACGCACCTTGCGCGGCAGCCAGGGTTTCCTGAATATTGTCGATGCCCATCGACTCGGCAAAGGCGTCGTCACGCCCTTCGGTCAAAAAGTAAATCTGGTTGCGCAAATCCCGCAGCGTATTGTTGACCGGCGTCGCCGACAAGAGCAGCACCTTGGTCTTGATGCCGCCCTGGATAATGTCTTCCATCAGCCGTTGATAGCGGCTCTTGCGGATGACCTTGCCGAATTCGTCGCGCCGCCCCCGGTTGTTATTGCGAAAATGGTGGGATTCGTCTACCACGACCAGATCATAGTTGCCCCAATTGATGGTTGCGAGATCGATGTCGCCCGACCGTCCGCCGTCACGGCTCAGGTCGGTGTGCGACAATACCGTGTAGGCAAAGCGGTCATTGACAAAAGGATTCAACTCGCTGTTGTTCTGCGCGAGATAGACCGTCCAGTTGTCGCGCAGTTTCTTGGGACACAGGACCAGCACCTTGCCATTGCGCAACTCGAAATATTTAATGATCGCCAGCGCCTCAAAGGTCTTGCCCAAACCGACGCTGTCGGCGATGATGCAGCCGTTGTAGCGCAGAATCTTGTTGAGCGCGCCCTTGGCTCCGTCCTTTTGGAACTCGAACAGAGCTTGCCATATCTCTGTGTCTACCAGCTGCCGTTGTTCGATCAGCAAGTCGCGCTGCGCCTGCTCATCCAAAAACTGCTCGAAAAGATGCAAGAGGGTCTTGAAATAGACAAACTCGGGAGCGTGATCTTGATAGAGCAACTCTAAATAGTCGATCACTTTTTTTTTGACATCCTGGACCAACTCGGCATCTTGCCACAGCCTGTCAAACCACGCTTCCAAATCCTGCTGGTCACGACGGCTGTCTACTTCCAAGTTCAATTCGATGTTGTCCCGCCCACCCTGTCCCAAACCCAGTCCATGCACCGTAAAATTAGAGCTGCCCAAGATCGCACAGCCAACGTTGTCGTGGAACACGTGATACATTTTACCGTGCAACAAGTTTGACCGCTTGACCGATCTGATCTGCACCTTGCCGGCGATCCAGGCTGCGCATTCCCTGGCGATGTGCTTTTGCGTCAGTCTGTTCCTCAATCGTATGCCCTCGTCCTGAATCTGGAACGCTTTTTTGTCGGTCCTGTCAGGGTCAAGCGATTTGACAAAACGAGGCTCGCCAAAGAGAAAGCGCATGCTCTCGATGGAAACGAGTTGTTCCTTTAGAGCTTGAAAGGCATAGATGGTGAAATAGGCCGAGACAACGGAAAGAGCGCATCCCGGCTTGATCTTGGCCTTTAAAAAGTCGCCAACAGAGCCGTATAAATAGTTGTCACGGATTCCCGATACACGTGTAAAAGGATGAAAATTCGGCATAGCAGTTCACTCCTCTAGATCATCTCGCCGGCGGCGCGCGCCGCCTCGCCGGCCAGCTTTTTGAGCTGCGTCATCTCGTCGGGCGCGCGGCGGGCGTTGAGCACGTGCCAGGTGATCGCATAGCGCCGGGTCAGTACGGCCAGCGCCTCCCACAACGCGCGATGCCTGACCGGCTTGTTGTCGCGCGTTTTCCAGCCATTGGCGGCCCAGCCCTTGCTCCACGCCGTCGCCCCGTTTTTGAGATAATCCGACGTGGTATACAGATGCACCGGGATGGGGCGCGTGAGCGCCTGCAAGCCTTCCAGCGCAGCGCGAATGTGCAGCCGGTTGCTCGATGTGTCCGTTTCGCCGCCGCTCAAATGCTTGATCTGCTCCCGATAGCGCAGCCGCACAGCCCAAGCACCCTTTTTCTCCTTGCCCAGATAGGATACCGCAGTGAAAAGATGCACGCACTGTCGATCGTCCAGCGGCAGAGCGGCGATCTCGATCTCGGAACGCGCCAGCCGGTCGGCATGCTCGTTCCAGCGGTCGCCGGCATGCCCCCTGGTCCAATGCCAGGTCAGGTCATGCCGGGTCAACTGCGCGGCCAAAGCGCGCCACAAATCCTGGTTCTTGACCGCCGTGCGACCGGTGGTTTGCCAGCCGCGCGCCTGCCACACAGGCAGCCACTCTGTGACGCCCCGCCGCAAATACTGCGAGTCGGTATACAATTGTATCCGGTGCGCCCCGGCAAGCGATTTCAAGGCCTCCAGCGCCGCCCGCAGTTCCATCCGGTTGTTGGTCGTATTCGCCTCGCCGCCGCTCAACTCTTGCGGCCTGGGTGGTCGTTTGCCCGCCTGCGCCGCAGACGGAAACAACAACACCGCCCCCCATCCGCCCGGCCCTGGATTGGGCTTGCACGCGCCGTCGGTATAGATGACAACTTGAGGTCGTTCCTGGTCAGACATACGCTCACCCGATCCCGCTCTGCCGCGCGGCCAACGCGATCAGTCTGTCCGCGTCCCACTCGACGCCGGGCGGATACTCGCCGCGCAACGCAGCGCGCCAGCGCGCCGGAATGCGCGACAGTCCATACGCGGCCCCGGCCAACGCGCCGGTCACCGCCCCCGCCGAGTCGGCGTCTCGACCCAGGTTGACGACCCGGATCAACGCTTCTTCAAAAGAATGGGTCGTGAGCAAGCCCCACACCGCGCTTTGCAGCGTGTGCCGCACCCAACCGCTGTTGGGCAGCTGCGAACGCTCTTGCTCCGGTGCCTGCTCGACGACACGACAAAGCGCCTTTGGCGCATCGGCATCGTTGAGGGCCAGAGTAATTGACTCGCTACACGAAAGACCGCGAAACAAGTGGTAGGCAGCAGCATTGAGAAACGCGCAGCCAGCCAGACATTCGGCATGCGGGTGCGTGACCTCACTCTGCAAACGGCTGTCGGCCAACAGCCGCTCCAGATCATCCCAATAAGCCACCGCAACCGGCCAGCAGCGCATCACCGAACCGTTGCCCGCCGAATCGGGATGCGCGGACTGGACGGCATCGACCGCCTCCCGCCACCCCTGTCCGCCGGCGACCCGCGCCAACACAGAGCGGGTATGCACGCCAATATCGGGCGGATCGGTTCGATACCAGTCCACAAACCGCCGCGCCAAATCGGCCGGCGACAACGGGCGCTGCGCCGACAGACTCGCGGCCAGCGCCAGGGCCATCTCGGTGTCGTCGGTAAACCAACCGGCCGGCAGGCGCCCGGAGCGCATGTCGCGCACCGGGGCGTCGACCGGCTGCGGCGGGCCGAATTCGAGCGGCATGCCCAACGCATCGCCCACCGCCGCGCCGACGGCGCAGCCCAAAATACGGTCGCGCATTTGTTCGTCCATATCACGTCTCCAAATGTACACGGTCAACGCGGCGGCTGGCCGGCAAACACGATCCGGCCGTCGTCGTGCATTTGGACAATCACGGCCAACGCCTCGACGGGCACGTCCCAATGCGCCAGATTGGCCCGCCCGCCCTCGAACACCTTTTCGATCACCGCCCCAATGCCCACCAGCGTCGCCCCCGAATTTGTCGCCAACCGCGCCAGCGCATTGATCGTCCGTCCAGAAGCCAAAAAGTCGTCAATGATCAACACCCGGTCCCGCGCGCGCAGATATTCGGGCGAAACCATCAGATGCACGGTTCCGCCTTTGGTGTGCGAGGGCGCCGACTCGACAAACACGGGTTCTTTCATCGTGATCGGCTTGTGCTTGCGCGCGTACACCATCGGCACGCCCAGGGTATAGGCGGTGGTCAATGCCGGGGCAATGCCCGACACCTCGGCGGTCAAAATGCGCGTGACCCCAAGCGCCGCAAAACGACGGGCAAACTCTTTTCCCACCGCCACCATCAGCGCGGCGTCGATCTGGTGATTGATCAGCCCATCGACCTTCAAAATGCCGTTTCCCAGGTTGACCCCCTGCGCCCTAATCTTGTCTTGCAAAACCTTCATCACGCCTCCTTGTTTCAAGCAAATGGTGATCATATTGTAGCCCCACATTTGCCAGATGGCAAACCGCCGTCCCGTCCACAACTTTACATTTTGCGCAAAGCAACTAAAATCCCAACTCGGCGTTATAAAGACAAAGCGGTGTGTTCCAAATGGGTGTGTTTCATTTGCTTTGTAGCCACCCGTCTATGCGCCGCCCGCAAGGGGCGACGCTACGGACACCCAAACCATCTCGTTTGATTTCAAAACAATTTTTTATTTGGGAGACAAGCATGGCGCTTTCTTGGACCAGGCCGTCTGAACAATCAGACCCTCGCAACAGCAAACGCTGGTTTACAGAACCAACACGGCTCATCCGCATTGGCCGCCCTATCGCGGCGCACCTTTTGCCCTTTATCGCCGACATTTCGTTGACCGGCACAGAACACCTGCCGCCAGGCGGGCCGTTCATCCTGGCCTCGAACCACGTTTCGGCAATAGACAGCATCATTCTCAACGCATTGCTGCCTCGATACCCTTATTTTATGGCTAAAAGTGAATTGTTCAAACACCCGATCAGCGCCTGGTTTCTGCGCAACGCCGGCGCGTTCCCCGTCGATCGCCGTGGCGGCGACGCCTGGGCAATGTCACACGCCATGCACATCCTGGAGAAATACCAGGGCTTGGGCATCTATCCCGAAGGAACGCGCAGCCGGCAGCATGGCCGGCTGGGCAAAGCCAAAACCGGCACGGTGCGCATTGCGCTGCAACAAAATGTTCCCATCGTCCCGGTTGCCATTTCGGGCACCGATTCCATCCTCGACAACTATCGGGGATTGCTGCGCCCCCCGCCGGTCTGCATTCGCATCGGCGCGCCCTTTGATGTATGCAGCCGGGTGCGAGAACACCCGGTCGCTTATGAAACCATCCTCAAACTCACCGATGAGCTGATGACCCGCATCGCCGAGATGCTGCCCAACGAAAAAAGAGGCCCCTACTGAACGACGAATATTTTATGCGGCTGGCCTTGGAACAAGCCCGGCGCGCATTCGACAAAGGTGAAATCCCGGTCGGCGCGGTGGCGGTGCATCAAAACCGCGTCATTGGCCGAGGACACAACTGCAAAGAGAGCAGCCCAGACCCGACGGCGCATGCCGAAATATTGGCGTTACGACAAGCCGCAGGCGCGCTCGGCGGCTGGCGCTTGCTCGATGTCACCCTGTACTGCACGCTGGAGCCATGCCCAATGTGCGCCGGGGCCATGATCCAGGCCAGACTGCCGCGCCTCGTCTATGCCATAGACGATCCCAAAACCGGCGCCGCCGGCTCGGTTATGGCGCTGTTGCAACACCCCAGGTTGAACCACCATGTCGAGGTGACACGCGGCGTACTCGCAAGTGAGGCCGCCGCGCTGCTCGCCGAATTTTTCCAGGGCTTGAGAAATGGCGCCATCCCGCGTCGCTCCGCAGCATGGAAACGCCGCCAACTTGCCAAAAAGAAAAAAACAGAGTAAAATCCCCTCTATATGGAGAGGTCGCATAGTCCGGCTGAGTGCGCCGCACTCGAAATGCGGTGAACCTTTGGGTTCCGTGGGTTCAAATCCCACCCTCTCCGCCTCAAAGCCAGGCACCGGAGCAAACAAACGCGGAACAGCCAGAGCACACCCTGATTGTTCCGCGTTTGTCGTTGCCCAACACCCAGAGTGTATTTCAAAAATTTTCCATATACCACCAAAAATGAGCGACCCAATATATGGTGGTTTGTGTTTGAGCTTTTCTAGAACATAACGGCGTAACTCCTGCCAGTTGTATGATCTCAAAAGGTCAAATCGATGAATATCTTGCACCTGGTACAAGCCTACCACCCGGCGATCGGCGGCTCGGAATGGTTGACCAAAAACTTGGCCGAACAGTTGGCGTCGCGCTATGGCGATCGCGTGACCGTGTTCACCTCGAACGCATACAAGACCGAGTCCTTTTGGCGCGGAAAAGGGCCGTTCATGCCCGCAGGCAGTGAAAAAATCAACGGCGTGACGGTGCGCCGTTTTCCGGTGTTCAACCGGCTCCAGTTTGTACGCGAGCTGCTCGCGCGGGGCGCGTATCGACTGCGGCTGCCCGGTAATGACTGGCTGCGCACCATCCAAACCGGCCCGATCATCCCCGCGCTGCCAAAAGCCATTGCCGGCCACGGCGCGCAGATCGTTTTTGCCACGGCCTTTCCATTTTTGCACATGCACTATGCGCTGGCCGGCGCTCGACGCGCCCGGATACCGGTTGTCCTTTTGGGCGCGCTCCACGTCGCCGACAAATGGGGCTATGAGCGCCAGATCATCTATCGAGCGATCCAGCGCGCCGACGCCTATATCGCCCACACAACATTTGAACGCGACTATTTGATCGGGCGGGGCATCGACGCGGCCAAGATTTCCGTGATCGGCGCCGGCGTCAATGCCGGGCGTTATGCGCAGGCCGACGGCTCAATCGTCAGGCGGCGGTACGGCTGGGGCGACAAGCCGGTCATCGGCGTCATCGCCCGCCAATCGGCGCTCAAACGGCTCGATCTCTTGATCGCGGCCATGCCGGCGGTGTGGTCAAGTTATCCCGACGCGCAACTGTTGCTCGCCGGCGCGAGAACATCTCATTCCCCTCAACTTGAGCAAATGATCGCCCGGCTGTCACGTCGATCCCAGGTGACGATGGTCAACGACTTTGACGAAGCGGACAAGGCCAATCTCATCGCCGCGTGCGACATTATCGCCCACCCTTCCGGCAATGAATCGTTCTGCATCGCCCTGATCGAAGCCTGGGCCGGCGGCAAAGCGGTGATTGGCGTTCGCGCCGGCGCGATCCCTTCGGTGATCGCCGCCGGGCAAGACGGCCTGCTGGCCGACTATCTCGACGCCGCGAGCATGGCGCAAGCCATCGTCACGTTGCTCGACAATCCGGCGCAAAGGGACAAAATGGGAGAAAATGGGAGAAAAAAAGTAGAGAGGCATTATACCTGGGAGACGGTCACGGCAAAACTGCGGCGCGTATACGAACGAATCGCCGCGCCGCACAAACAGTAATTGACTGCGCTAATCTGTGTTTATCTACGATTGTTCAGATCGACCAGGTATGCTACCCGCCCCGCCGGCCGTGCGCGACAAAGACATCGTATGCCCACTGGTCCCAC
>CAYZYE010000138.1:0-11242 GCA_964481205.1 uncultured Anaerolineae bacterium
TTTGCTCGTTGCGAGTGACCGGGGAAGCTAATCCGTGCAATGATTCGAGCAAACCCTGGCTTTTGGGGAGTTTGAGGGGCATAGCCCCTCAACGGGGTTCGGCAAGGGGCTGGCCCCTTGCCAGAAAAACCCGTTTGTGTAGGTTGCCGAACAAAACTGTAGGGTGACTAGATCAAAAAATGAAAACTGAGAATTGACAAACAGTACCCTCAAGAGGTATACTGTTTATATGTGCTGCTGACAAACCCTCAAGCAGCTTGACAACTCGGTACCACGATTCGCAAACTTGAAAGGGGGCCACAATGCAAAAGGCTTATGAATCATCTTTCGACGAAGGGTTCTATGACTATCACGGCATCGGCGAGCTGACCTGTCCCAACGGTTGGACGCCGGCATGGCTAGAAGGCACGGAGCAGGGCATCTTGTACCGCCCGGAATATGATGTCAAAGACCGTGAAAAAGGCCAACCCGAAGTGCGAATGGGACGCTATGCAGCGAACTTTTTCACCTCGTATGCCACCCATGACGCCTGCCTGTATCGCAAATTCCGCGTTGGCGCGGGCAACGGCGTTCGCGCCAGCGTGTGGTGCATGAACGTCACCCACGACAAACGCGGCCGGCCGGGCGGCCACGGCATGCGCATCGGCATCGACCCCACCGGCGGCATCGACCACACCGCGCCAACCGTCATCTATGGCGACTATTGGTCGAGCTATATGGAAGGCTGGAAGGAACGCAAGTGGAAACAGGTGGACACCGAAGCGGTCGCCCAGGCCGACGAGATCACCGTCTTTCTCCATGCGCGGTGCGACTATAAAGCCGAGATCAATGCCAGCCATTGGGATGACCTGGAACTCCAGGTTGGCGCGCCAGACGAGATCGAACCGCCAGAGCAGGCCGCCTTTAAACTAGAGTCAATGAGCCTGGAACAGCTCAAAAACCTGGTCCGTCAAATCGTCCAGGATGAACTGGGCAAATCACAGTAGCAACATTGCCAAACCCATCCACACGACAAGAGATTCATCAACCAAACGATGAATCTCTTGCTTTTTCCCCACCCGGCAGCGAAAACAACCACAATCGCCCATACTCGCTCAACAACAATCACCATTTGACCGAATCAATCAAACATGCTATAATCCAGGCCATTGAATCAAACTCGATATTTTGCCAACCGGTGCGAGAAAAAAACAATGCTTGCCGCCGAACGCCGCCAAGAAATTGCCCGCCTTGTCCAAAAATCACCCATTCTGGTCGCCGACCTGGTTGCCCGCCTGCACGCCAGCCAGTCGACGATCCGCCGCGACCTGGAACACCTGGAGCGACAGGGCATCCTGAAACGCACCTTTGGCGGCGCCATTGCCACAGAACAAAAAACACCAGGCGTCCCACCCGCGCCGCTCAAAATGCGGATCGGGCAGGCCGCCGCCAACCTGATCGGCGCGGGCGAAACCGTCTTTCTTGGGCCGGGGAGCACCACCATGGCCGTGGCCCATCACCTGGCGCAACGACAGGCGGGCACAGTCGTCACCAACGCCCTGGACATCGCCACGTACCTCGTCCACCAATCCCAACTGTCGGTCATCCTCACCGGCGGGCAAATCGAGCGGCGCAACTCGGCGGCGCTGGGCTACCTGGCCGAGTTGACTTTGCGCGAGCTGCGCGCCGACCGCGCGATCATTGGCGTGCGCGGCATCCACCTCCCCAACGGCGTCACCGGCGACGATCTGCCCCATGTCCAACTGCTGCGCACCGTGATCGACCTCGCACCAGAAATCATTGTCGTCGCCGATTCGAGCAAATGGGGCAGCAGCGGCCCGGCATTCCTGGCCCCCCTCGAGGCGATCGACGTCATTGTCACCGACCTCAACGCCCCACCGGCGATGGTCTGGGACCTCACCGAACTGGGGATTCAAATCATTCAAACCTGATTCACAAACCCAAAGGAGCGATCAGCCTATGGCAAGCGTCACGTATGAAAAAGTTACAAAACGGTTTGGCAGCGTCGTTGCCGTCAACGACCTGTCCATTCAAATCCCCGACAAAGAATTTCTGATCTTTGTCGGCCCATCTGGCTGCGGCAAAACCACCAGCCTGCGCCTGCTGGCCGGACTCGAAGAACTCACCGCCGGCAACATCTATATCGGCGACCGGCTGGTCAACGACATCCCCCCCAAAGACCGGGACATCGCCATGGTCTTTCAAAGCTATGCCCTCTACCCCCACATGACCGTCTATGGCAACATGGCCTTTGGCCTCAAACTGCGTAAAACACCCAAGACCGAGATCGATCGCCGCGTCAAGCAAGCCGCCGCCGACCTGGGCATCGGCGAACTGCTCGACCGCCGCCCCAAACAACTCTCCGGCGGACAGCGGCAGCGCGTGGCCGTTGGCCGGGCCATCGTGCGCGACCCGGCGGTATTCTTGATGGACGAACCGCTCTCCAACCTCGACGCCAAACTGCGCGTCGAGGCCCGGACGATGATCAGCAAACTGCACCAAAGGCTAGAGACGACCTTTATCTATGTCACCCACGACCAGACGGAAGCGATGACGATGGGCACGCGGATCGCCGTCATGCGCGACGGGGTGCTTCAACAAGTCGACTCGCCGCAGGTGCTTTACGACACGCCGACAAATGTCTTTGTCGCCGGTTTCATCGGCAGCCCAAGTATGAACTTTTTCGATGCAACATTGGTTGGAGATGCAAACGAGATGTATGTGCAGAGCGATACATTCAAACTGCGCGTACCAGACGACAAAGCTCGAACGTATGCCGAACGGGGATACGCCGGCCAAGAAGTGATCTTTGGCATTCGGCCCAGCGACATCTTGGACCCAGAATACCTGGCCCCCGACATCTATGCCCAGACGATCAAGTGCAAAGTCGATGTGACCGAATTAATGGGCAACGAAATCTTTTTGTACTTGATGACCGGGAAAACAATGTTCACCGCCCGCGTAGACCCAAGATCAAAAGCGCGCGTGGGCGACGCGGTCGAGATTGTGCTAAATATGGATCATATCCACATCTTTGACCGTCAAACCGAGATCGCGGTACGGTAAAAAACCGTCCCCCGCCCCCGCCAACCGCAGAGACATCTTGGAGGCCGCTTAAAAACCCAGGATCAACCGCAAGAACGCAGAGACTATCTTGTGTTTGTGAGTATCTACAATGTTCGTCGATGTTTTATCTCTTTACGATCTCGGCGTTCTCTGCGGTTGGCAGGTTTTCCAGCACACTCGAGTTGGCGTCCTCTGCGGTCAATACCCCTTTTTTTGCCGGCGAGTATTTTACGTGTGCCGGATCACGCGAAAACGCAACAACTTGACCGCTTCATTCGGCCCGATGCCGGCCTTGCGCCGGGCAACATCGACCTGATACTCGACCGTGTCCACGCCCTCGAGGTCGGGCAAAAGCAAACCCCTCCGCCAGCCCTGCATATCCTCGACAATGACGCCATACTCTTTGGGGTCCAACGCTTCCGGCCCGGAGACCGGCTCTGGCGTCGTCAACACATCGACCTTGACCTCCAAACCGTCCAGCTCGGCCGGCGCCAGCGGTGGAAAACGCGGGTCGCGCGTCGCCGCAGAAATGGCATTGTGAATCACCTCTTGGGCGACATTCTCCCGGGTTGGCATAATCGTCCCAATACACCCTCGCAATCGACCCAGGTGATCGTGCAGCGAGACAAATGTGCCGGCGCGTTCCTGCATTTCGGAGGCAAGCGTCTCTGGTGGAGAAATGACCCGCTTTTCACGCACATACGCCTCGATGGTCTGACGCGCCAATTGAACCAACGGATGACTCTTGTTCATTGCCCCACTCCTTCAAGCATACACGCAATTTTCACGGATATTTCATCCAGATCGTTGAAATTCTTGGCAAAGTGTGTTACAATATATCGAGTCCAAGTAAACCATTCTTGTTGGGAAAGGAGAGAAAGTATGCCACTCTTTCAAAAGAAAGAAAACTTGACGGATGAAGAGAAAAAATTAAGCGTCCTCACTTTTTGGCTCTTTGTCGTCGCCGTATTTTCGTGGGTTCTTCCTTTTACCGTCCTGTTTCTCTTGGGGCTTGTCCAAGAAGCAGCCGGAGCAGGGAAAGCCTTTTCCACGGCGCTGATGCCCAGTCTGGTCACCTTTGTGGTAAGCGCCGTTCTTTGTGTCATCGTGTATTTTGCTTACAAAAAGGTTGTGCTCAAGATTTGATCCGGTTGGCAACACGCTGACAAAATACATTTGACCCATCACAAGGCAGAATACTCTGCCTTGTTTTTTTGCCCAGATGTTTTAGAGCCTATCCGTAAAGTAGGATGGCATCTCTATGCCGTCCGCCGCGCATAGGGATGCGCGGCTACGGGAGCGATTTTTCGGACAGGCTCTTGTTAGAGTACGTTTCATTTGCGCCGCCGTAAACAGACGGCGCATTTAACTTTTGCGCATCCCCTATGCCGCCAGGCCGGCCGAGGCCGCGTTTTCAGCATCGGCAACGCGGATCCCCTCCTGCTCGTCGACGCGCGTCAAGAGCACAATCCCGACGACAAAAAAGACAACCAACGAAATGATGCTAAAGCGGCTTTGCCCAAACAACCGTCCCACGCCGGCAAAAAGCATCGGCCCCAAAATCGCCGAAAATTTGCCCATAATGTTGAAAAAGCCAAAAAACTCGGCGGTCTTGCTCTTGGGCGTCATTGCCCCGTACAAGGATCGACTGAGCGCCTGCGCGCCGCCCTGCACAAAACCCACCGCGATGGCCAGACCATAAAAGTGCCAAATCTTGGTCATCAAGAACCCGCCGACGCAAATCAAAGCATACCAGACCAAAGCAACATAAATCGAGCGTTTGGTGCCAATCTTTTTAGCCACCCAGCCAAAGAGATAAGCAAATGGAAAGCCGACAAACTGAGTGATCAATAACGCCGCGATCAAATGGATGGTCGCATCCTCGATCCCCTGCGCCGTAAACACCTCCTGGCCGTAAATCGTCGCCATGTCAATGATCGTACTGATCCCGTCATTGTACAACCAAAACGCGATCAGGAAAATCAACAACTGTTTGTACTTGCCAATGTCGCGGAAGGTATGTTGCAGCCGCTCGAATCCGGCTTTGAGCGGGCTGATGCGCTGACCTTTGACCTCGGCCCCCTGCGGCTCGGAGACGTTGCGAAAAATCGGGATCGAAAAGACCAGCCACCACACTCCGACGCTGAAAAACGAAAAGCGGGGCATCCACTCGCCCCAGGACACGCCCCACAACTCGCCTTCGGGCGCCAACATGATCATGGCGATATTGACCGCCAGCAGCAGGCCGCCGCCCAAATAGCCCAACGCATACCCCAGGCTCGACACGCGATCCATCTCGTCCTCGCGGGCCACATGCGGCAGCAGCGAATCGTAAAAAATGTTTGCCCCGGAAAAACCGACCCGCCCAATGACGTAAAGCATCACACACATCACCCACGCGCCCTGCCCAACGCCGACCAGGAAAAACGAGGCCACTATGCCCATCACCGTGAACACGGCCAAAAACTTTTTCTTCGAGGCGGTATAATCGGCAATCGGCCCCAGCACAATCGCCAAAACGGCCACCACCGCCGCCGCAAACGCCGTCGTCAAGCCCCAGATTTGCGTCGCGCGACTCTGCTGAATCTCGGACAGCCCGGCCGCGGCCACCGCGCCAAAATAAGTGGGCAACACCGCCGAACCGATGGTGGTGATAAACGCCGAATTGGCCCAGTCGTAAAAACACCAGGACAAAATGGCCTTTTTGTGAGATTTCTCACCCGCTGCTTGCATTTTCCCTTCCCCTTTCAAATCCGATCTGGCAAGTCAATTCTTGCTTTTTATTTCGCCCGCCACCTGACATGACGCGCGTACAGCGCATCCACCATCTCGGCGGTCACCGCTTCGGCACCCAGCCGCGACCACTCGTCAAACCAGCCATGCACGTCCGACCCGCCGCTGACCAACAAGCCAAACCGCCGCGCCAACGCGCCAAAATATGCGCGCGCCTCGTCATCGAGCCTGAAATGGTACAATTCCAGCCCGTCCAACCCCATCTCAACCAGCGCCGCCAGCTGCGACGCTTGCAGCCGCCGCCCGTCACATTTGACTATTGCGGGATGCGCCAAAATCGCCACGCCGCCGGCACGATGAACCTGGTCGATAGCCTGATCGATGGCAAGACAACTCGGCCGAACCTGCCGCCACCCATCAAACATCAAAGAAAAGGCCGCCGACCAATCGGTCGCGTATCCTTTGTCCTGCAAAATGTGGATCACGTACATCAGACCGGCGTAATGTGGACTGCGTTCCAAGACATCTGCAATCGACAGCGGATACCCCTGAGCCGTCAACAACGCGCAACATGCCGCCACCCGGTCTTGAATGTCGTCCAGCGCGGCCTGCTCAAAAGCCCGAAATTCCGCATCGTCCAGATCGACAAAATAGCCCAACAGATCGATGTCGCCTTCGCCCGGCGCGGCCCGGCACTGCTCCCATCGACAGGTCAACTCGATGGCGGGAATCAGACGCACACCGAGTTCTTGCGCCAAAACGCGCGCCTGACGCGAGCCATTGGCATTGTCATGATCGGTGATGGCAATGGTCTGCAAGCCCAGGCTCGCCGCGCGACGCAGCACCTCGGCCGGAGACGCCTGCCCATCAGAATAACACGTATGAATATGCAAGTCGGCGATCTGATTGGTCATCGCATCACCCAGATAATATAGTAATAGCCAACGATCGCCGCAACCAACAAAGAATCGACGCGATCGAACAGGCCGCCATGGCCGGGAATCAAACGGCTCGAATCCTTGACGCCGGTCTGGCGCTTGATCATTGAAACACCCAAATCGCCAATAGGTGTCAAAACCGCAAGCAGCAACCCCAAGGCGGCGCCGTGACCCCAACCAAAACCGCCCAGCCGGGCAATGATCGCGCCGCCGGCAACCGCAACGACAACACCCCCGGCAAACCCCTCCCAGGTCTTTTTGGGGCTGATCCCCGGCGACATCCGGTGCTTGCCCCACGCGCGCCCAACAAAATACGCCGCACTGTCGGCCAGCCACGTCGCACCCAGAGTCAAAAAGAGCAAATAGCCACCCTGCGGCAGCGCACGGATCAAAAACATGTGCCCGGCCATCCATCCAATGTACAACGCGCCGCCCAACGGCAGCAGCCAATTTTCGACCTTGGTGCGCGTCTCGTCGCGCAGCACGTGCCAGGCCAGAGACACAAAAAGCAAAAACGCCAATGCCGGCTGCAAACAGCTCACATTGGCGAGAAAAAAGTCCAGTAGGATGGCCCACAACAGTGCCAGCGCAAAGACATTGTGCGCCTCGTATCCATGCCGGCGCAGCATCTGAACATACTCACACGTCGCCACACTCATCGCCACGACGATCAGGCCGAAAAACCACCATCCGCCCAGAAAAAGGGGAAAAAGGACGGTGGGGAGCATGACGGCGGTACTGAGCAGGCGCGACAGCAGGCTCGACGAGGGTTTACTCAAGACGCGGCTTCTCCTGGCACCAGGCCATATCGACGCTCACGCCTGTTGAACGCGACCAGCGCCTTGTACAGCTCGTCCTCGTCAAAAGCGGGCCAATAGGTGGGGGTAGAATAATACTCGGCGTACTCGGCCTGCCACAACATAAAGTTGCTCAAACGCATTTCGCCGGCCGTGCGAATGATAATATCGGGGTCTGGTTGTCCGGCCGTATAAAGGTACTGCGAAACCAATTCCTCGGTCACGTCATCGGCAGCGACGCCCTGACGAATGATCGCCTTGATGGCCTCAATGATCTCGGCGCGCCCGCCATAATCAAAGGCAATGTTGAGTACGATGCGATCGTTGTTCTTGGTCAACTCGACGGCGTCCAACACACCTTTTTGCAGCTGCCTGGGCAGCCGTTCCAAATGTCCCAGGTGACGCAGCTGCGCGCCGTTTTTGTGCAGCTCACGCACCTCTTTTTGCAACGCCTGAGCCAGCAACCCCAGCAACGATTGCACCTCGCCCGACGGCCGGCCCCAATTCTCGGTCGAAAAGGCGTAAATGGTCAGATACTTGATCCCAAACCGCGAACACGCCCGCAACACGCGGCGAATGTTTTCGACACCGGCCCGATGCCCGGCCACCCGGGGCTGGCCGCGCTGCCTGGCCCAACGACCATTGCCATCCATAATGATGCCCACATGCGTGGGAATTCTAGCCAACGGTGGAAATCGCTCGTCCCAGTTTTCCGACATAATCCCTTCCCAACCAAACCCACTGAAAAAAACTCGACCGTGCGGCGCGTCGATGCGCTATACCTGGCGAATTTCCTGCTCTTTGCGCGCCCCCACCTCGTCGATCTTGGTGATGAAATCGTCGGTCAACTCTTGCACGCGATCTTTGCCCTGATAAAACTCATCCTCGGTGATCAGCTTTTCTTCTTCCAACTCTTTCAAATCGGCGATCGCGTCGCGCCGGCAATTCCGAACCGCAACCTTGGCATCTTCGAGCCGACTTTTCACCAACTTGACCAACTCGTTGCGCCGCTCCTCGCTCAAACGGGGGATCGACAGCCGGATCAGCTTCCCGTCATTGTTTGGCGTCAGCCCCAGATCGGACTTGAGGATCGCCTTTTCGATCGGCGCAAGCATATTGGCCTCCCACGGGCGAATCGTCAACAGCCGAGGCTCTGGCGCCGAAATGGTCGCCACCTGGTTGAGCGGCGTTTGCGCGCCGTAATACTCGACGGTCAGCCGTTCCACCAGCGCCGGCGAAGCGCGTCCGGTGCGGATGCCGCGCAAATCATCGCCAAGAACACCAAGCGTTGCGGTCATTTTGTCTCGTGTTTCTGCCATCAAGTCTTTAATCATCGCCCCTGACCTTTCTCAAATGTGTTCCAACTGACTCGCACTCTGGTTGTAACGCCCGCTCAATGGCCGATCAACGTGCCCACGCGCTCGCCCCGGACGGCCTTTTCCAGATTGTTGTCGGTCCACAAACTGAGCACCAGAACCGGCAAGTCATTGTCCATACAAGTGGTAATCGCGGTCGCATCCATCACTTTGAGCCGCATGTTCAATGCGTCCATATAAGACAGGGTCTCAAACCGCCTGGCGTCCGGGTTTGTAACCGGGTCACAGTCATATACGGCATCGACCTTGGTCGCCTTGATCAAAACATCGGCATGAATCTCGATGGCCCGCAAAGCGCCGGCGGTGTCGGTAGTGAAATAAGGGTTGCCCGTTCCGGCCCCCAAAACCACAATATATCCCTTTTCGAGATGGCGAATGGCGCGCAGCCGAATATAAGGCTCGGCAATCTGCTTCATCTCGATCGCGGTTTGAACGCGCGTAGTCATCCCTTTTCGTTCCAGCGCGTCACGCAGCGCCAGGGCATTCATCACCGTTGCCAACATGCCCATCTGATCCGCCGTCGCGCGATCCATCCCGTGCCGCAGCCCCTCGACGCCGCGCCACAAATTACCCGCGCCGATCACAATGGCAACTTCGACATCGAGGTCTTGAACACGCCTGATCTTGTCGGCCACCAACTCGGCTTGAACGGGATCGATGCCAAAGCCATCCGCGCCGGCAAGCGCCTCGCCACTCAGTTTGAGAAGAACTCGTTTATATTTAGCCATTCTTTATCCCTCGACTTGGATGTCCGTACCATAGCCCCTCGCGGGCGTCTCGTGAACGGGTAGAACAGACAAAAACGGCCACGAGGGGCGATGCTACAAAACAAATGAAACAAACCCACGGGATATAAAATCAGAGGTTAGGCCACTTGGACCTAACCTCCGGTTTTGCACTTGCGCTTACTCGCCAACTTGGTAGCGAACAAAGCGCTTGATGACAATGTTTTCGCCCAACTGGGCAATCATCTCGGTGAGCAGCGTCGCCACCGACTTGTCCTCATCCTTGATAAAAGGCTGTTCTAACAAACAAACATCGCGGTAAAACTTGGTCAACTTGCCTTCGATGATGCGCTCCAAGATATGTTCAGGCTTGCCGGAATCTTGCATCTGCAAGCGATAAACATCCTTTTCCGACGCGACGACCTCGGCGGGAACATCCTGAATCGACAAATATTTTGGGTTTGAAGCAACCACCTGCATCGCAACATCGTGGACAAAAGTTTGAAAATCGTCCGTTTTGGCGACAAAATCCGTCTCACAGTTCACTTCAACCAACGAGGCCACACGGCTTCCGGCATGAATGTAATGGCCGATCAACCCTTCGTTTGCCTCGCGCCCAACTTTTTTAGCGGCCTTGGCCAGCCCCTTTTCACGCAATTTGTCGGCGGCCCTGGCAAAATCGCCGTCGGTCTCGACAAGCATCTTTTTGCAGTCCAGAATCCCCGCGCCGGTCATCTGGCGCAGTTCTTTGACCATTGCTGCTGTAATTTCCACGTCTAACTCGCTCTCCATTTCCGGGCGCCCAGCCCGATGCTACAACCGAAATGAAACATTTTGTGATGATATTGACGGTGCAATACGCTACTCCTCAGAGTCTGTCGCTTCTTCCTCGACACCCGCAGTTGCGTTTTCGTCCACGTCGTCTTCTTCATACTCGATGACGTAATCCTGATCATCGGCCTCTTGAGTCTGATCAAATTCTAACTCGCCAGACTGCAACGTTTGCAAAACTGAATCACCAAGATACAAGTGGTCCTCTTCGCCCAACCCTTCCTCGACACTCGCCGCATCCTTGCGCTGCTGCCGGCCTTCCAAAACGGCGTCGGCGATCTTGGTAGTGAGCAAGCGGATCGCCCGGATCGCATCGTCATTTCCGGGGATGATATAATCGACCGGGTCAGGGTCGCAATTGGTATCGACAACCGCGACGACGGGAATGCCGAGTTTGTTGGCCTCGTCGATGGCGATCTTTTCGCGGTTCACGTCAACGATAAACAACATGTCTGGCAAAACGGTCATCTTTTTGATCCCGCCAAAGCGGATGTTCATATTGTTGATTTGACGTTCCATCATCAACGCTTCACGCTTGGTCAGCTGATCGAACTGGCCGATGTCGCGGCTGTCCTCGAGTTGAATCAGCTTTTCGATGCGCTTTCTGATCGTGCGCCAGTTGGTCAGCGTGCCGCCCAGCCACCGCTGGTTGACATAGGGCATACCGCAGCGCTCCGCCTGCTCTGAGATTGAAGCCTGCGCCTGCCGCTTGGTGCCGACAAAAAGCACCGTACCGCCGTCGACGACGCAGTCGCGCACGACATTGTATATCTTGG
>CAYZYE010000139.1:0-11044 GCA_964481205.1 uncultured Anaerolineae bacterium
TACCGGGGTGCGTCCGCTCAGGCGGCTCAGGATGACGGTTTGCGTTTCACCGGGAGGGTCAGCTCGATGCCCAGCGCGGCAGCGGCGGCAAAGGCCGAACTGACCCCCGGCACCACGGTATAGGGCACGCCTGTCTGTTCCAGCGCGCGCATTTGTTCCATCAATGCGCCGTAGACTGTTGGGTCGCCGGTGTGGAGGCGGACGACGATCTGTTGCCGGGCTGCTGCCGCGCACATCAAGGCGATCTGATCGTCCAGTTTCATCTCCGCGCTGCTGCGTTTTTCGGCCTCTGGGCGGGCGTATTGCAAGACGCGGGGATTGACCAGCGAACCGGCATATAGGATCAGATCGGCTTGTGAGATCAGTCGCTGGGCCTGGATGGTGAGCAGATCGGGGTTTCCCGGCCCCGCGCCGACCAGGTAGATGACGCCCGGTTCGATGCGTGCCGGGGGCAGTGGTGGGTTGGTCATGATTGACGTATTTCCTCTCAATTCAACGTTGCGCAGCGATGCTGGGCGTTTTGTTGCAACAAAAAACCGCTGCCTCGATCGAGGCAGCGGTGTGGCATACAAACAAAATCCCGCCATCCGGCGGGACAAGGAAATAGTGGTCCATGTCGTGCTGAATTGTCGTCATGGATCGACTAGTGCCCTGACTCCTTTCCTCGAAGGATGCATACGAGCGGGTCAAGGCAAAGTATCGGGCTTTGTCTGGCGAGGGTTCTCGCCGGGCACTACCGTTGCGGGACAGCGCCGGCCTGGGTTTGCCTGGGCAAACGTAACCGGACTTCCTTTATTAAGCGCCAGACAGTTCAACTGTCTGGCGCACCTTGACTGCATATTCATTTGGTCGAGTCCATAGTATATGCAAATTGATCCAAATGTCAAGTTTCAGCATGCCCGGATATGCGTAACGAGTCGGTGGTGGGGAAAGAACAAGCACCCCAGATAGCCCGGAAAACTGCCTGACAATCCAATCGCCAGGTCTTTCTACCTGCTTGGTAGCGACCAAGTCAGTTGGTATTGTCCAAAGGCCAGTTCTTGGCGGTTGGGATGTTTTCCGCACGTTTTTGCCAGCCGATCTTGGATCCACGGTTGTCGCGTTAGCGCCTGTCAATCTTGACGATAATGACATCCTCTTGAGGTGTGGTTTTCCCACGCCGCGCGGGCGACAATGAGCGCGCATTGAACGGCGTTTCGCAGGCCGATCAACCCATCGCTGAGGTGTGTCCGGCGGTAGAAAAAATCGATCTCGCGTTGCAGATGGCGCAGGTCGTCGATGGCGCGGCGCAGGCGGTAGGTGGCGCGGATCAGCCCGACATAGTACCACATGGTGCGGCGTATCGTCTCCATGTCTTGCCAAAAGAGGGCGGGGTCGGTGTCGTACAGCGACATCGAATTGTTCCACGGCGGGATGTGCGCCGGATCGACTGCCGGTTGCTGCGCGATCTCGCCGGCGGCATGCTGCGCCGCGCGCGACCCCCACACGACTCCCTCGAGCAGCGAGGCGCTGCCCAGGCGGTTTGCGCCGTGGACGCCGGTGCAGCTCACTTCGCCGGCGGCGTAAAGGTTGCGGATCGTGCTGCGTCCCCACTCGTCGACCCACACGCCGCCGCAGAAATAGTGTACGGCCGGGACGACCGGAATCAATTCTCTGGTAATATCGACGCCATAGCCCAGGCAGGTCTCGTAAATCGTGGGGAATCGTTCCTTGATCCGTTCTGGTGTGGCGACCGATTTGAGATCGAGGTAGACGTTGCTGATTTCACGCTCGATCATTTCCAGGTGAATCGAGCGCGCAACCACGTCGCGCGGGGCCAGGTCTTTCCATTTGGGCGCGTATCGCTCCATAAAAGGTTCGCCTGCATCGTTGAGTAATGTAGCGCCTTCGCCGCGCACTGCCTCGCTGATCAGGAATCGCGGCGCGTTGCGCTTGTAAAAGGCGGTGGGGTGAAACTGGACATACTCGGCGTTGACGATTCGCGCTCCGGCGCGGTAGGCCATCGCCACCCCGTCACCGCGCGCGCCGCGCGGGTTGGTGGTGTGCAGGAAAATTTGTCCCAGCCCGCCGGTGGCGAGGATGACCTGGCGGGCCAGGATGGTGCGAACCTGGCCGATCTTTTGGTCCAAAATGTACGCGCCGACGCAGGTGAGCGGCTGGTACACGTCCTGGGGGCTGTGCGAGTGGTGCGAGGGTGTGATCAGATCGACGGCCGTGTGGCGCGTCCACAAGGTGACGTTGGCGCGCGCGCGGACGGCGGCGATCAGTTTGCGCTCGATTTCCAGCCCGGTGGCGTCGCCGACGTGGAGGATGCGCTCGGTGGCGTGGGCGGCTTCACGGGTAAAAGCCAGCTGCCCCGCCGGGCCGGTATCAAATTCGACTCCTGCCTGCTCGATCAGATATTTTTGCACCAGGCGCGGGCCTTGTTGGGCCAACAGGCGGATCGCCGAGTGCGAGTTGGCTTTCGCGCCGGCGCGGTACAGGTCTTCGACCAACAGTTCTGGTGAGTCGCGCGGCCCGCGTCCAATGATCCCGCCTTGGGCATAGCGGGTGTTGCTTTCGATGGGGTCGGCCTGGGGGGTGACGACGAGGATGTCAAGCTCTGGGTTGGTCGAGGCTTCTAGCGCGGCGACGCTGCCCGCCACGCCGCAGCCCAGGATAAGCAGATCGACGATTTTGTGTGGCGACATTATAAATCTCCTTGCGATGGTCTGGGAGGCCGCTGAGAAACTCGAGATTAACCGCAGAGGACGCCAGGAATGTCTTGTGTGTTTGTGAATATCTACGATGCTCGCAGATATTTCATTTCTTTGCGCCCTCGGCGGTTGGCAGGTGTGCTGGCTGGTTTTTCAGCACGTTCCCAGTCCGCTAAATGAGTCAGGAAACGAGCATGCGTTCCAGCGCCTGGGTGGCCCAGCGTCTGGTTTGCTCATCGACGGTGACGATGTGGCGCGGTTGGCCCGCCGCGCAGGCGGCGAGCGCGTCGCGCAGGTTGTGGGGGTGTGTGCGGTACATTGCTCCGCACAGCGAGCGGGTGAGGGGAATGATTGTTTTGCCGGTGTGTTCCCGAGCCAGCCGTCCGACCATATTGATCTCGGTGCCGACGGCAATGACGCTGCCGGCGGGCGCTTGTTCGACATAGTCGATGATTTTCGCGGTTGAGCCATAGGCGTCGGCGGCCTGAACGACGTCGGTCGGGCATTCGGGATGGACGATCACTTGGGCCTGGGGGTATTGTTCGCGCACCCGGTCGATGTGGGCGACGGTAAAGCGGGTGTGGACGTTGCAGTAGCCTTTCCACACGACGACGGTTGCGTTTTGGGCCTGGGCCAGGCTGTCTTCCGCCAGCTCGGGGTCCCAAACGGCGATTTTGTCGCCGGGCACGCCCAGTGCCAGCGCCGAGTTGGCGCCCAGCCACTCGTCGGGGAAAAAGAGAATGTGCTCCCGTTCTTGTAGCGCCCACGCGAACAGCCGTTCCGCGTTCGATGAAGTGCAGACCGCGCCGCCGCGCTGGCCGCAAAACGCTTTGACTGCGGCGGTCGAGTTTTGGTAGGTGATTGGGACGGCGGCGTTTTCGCCCCATACTTGTGTCAACATGTCCCACGCTTCTTGCGCGTCTTCGACGGTGGTCATTTGCGCCATCGAGCAGGGGGCGTCGCCGGCCGGTTGGACGACGATTTGCTCCGGCGCGCAGAGCATGGCCGCCGTTTCGGCCATAAAGTTGACGCCGCAAAAGATAATGTACCGCGCCTCGTTTTGCCCGGCGGCGACGCGGGAGAGTTGCAGCGAGTCGCCGCGAAAATCGGCGAAACGGATCACGTCATCACGTTGATAGTGGTGGACGAGGATCACGGCCTCTGATCCCAGTTGTCGTCTGGCTTGGTTGATTTCGATAAAAATGGCGTTTGTATCGATCATTTCTTTTCTCCTCGCGTTTGCCGTGATGCGTCTTGTTCCACTTGAAGGCTGATGTCCAGCGCCGTTACCGAGTGGGTCAGCGCGCCGACCGAGATATAGTCGACGCCGGTTTCGGCCACCGCGCGCAGCGTCTCGACGGTGATCCCGCCGGAGGCTTCTAGCGGTACCTGGGTTCCGGGCGGGCGGGCGGTCATCCACGCGACCGCTTTTTTCATCTGTTCCGGCGTCATGTTGTCGAGCATGATCCGGTCTGGTTTGAGGGCGGCGGCCTCTTGCAGTTCGGCCCAGGTTTTGACTTCGACTTCGACCGGCAGGCCGGCCGTGTTTTTGGCGCGCACGCGCTCGACGGCGGCGGTGATGCTTCCGGCGGCGGCGATGTGGTTGTCTTTGATCAGCACCATATCGTCGAGGCGCAGGCGGTGGTTTTGCCCGCCGCCCAGTCGCACCGCCCACTTGTCGAGCAGGCGCAGGCCGGGCGCGGTTTTGCGCGTGTCGAGGATGACGGCGCCGCTGCCGGCGACGGCATCGACGTAGCGCCGCGTCATGGTCGCAATGCCGCTCATGCGCTGCATCAGGTTGAGTGCGGTGCGTTCGGCGGTGAGGATGGCGCGCATTGGCCCCTGGACGATGCCCAGTTTGTCGCCGGCGGCGATGGCCTCTCCATCCGCTTTGATCTGGGTCAGCGTGACGCCGGCGCGGCTGTTGGTCGCCGGCGCGGCTTGCCGGAATACCTCTTGGGCGACGGCCATCCCGGCCAGAATGCCGCCGGCCTGGGCGATAAAGACGCCGCGCCCGTTCAGCCCGGCGGCCAGCGTCCACATGCTGGTCACGTCTCCCTCGCCAATGTCTTCTTGCAGGGCGCGCCGGATGATTTGTTCGAGTTGTGTTTGATCGATCATTTTTTTCCCCTTAATCACCGGCCTTGCCGGCCAGCCATCTTGCAGTTTCGGAAGCGTGTTGAGCAAGTTCCTGGCGCGTCCGCCAATCGCAGAGAACGCCGAGATCGCAAAGAAATAAGACATCGAGTAGCACCGTAGATATTTGTAAATACAAGCTAATCTCTGCGTCCTTGGTTAATCTTGGGCTTTTTCGGCGGCCACCTGGTGGTTGCTGGGGTGTATTGTACACTGCTGAATGAGGGCTGTCAATCTTGTTTTTTCATTATTGTGTGCTATACTGAATACCGAGTCGAGCCGTCTATTCGAGGATGGAGGTACAGTGTGAATCCACGCGAGCGTTTCCGCGAAACTTTGCTTTTTGGCAATCCCGACAAAATACCGTTTCACCCCGGCGGCCCGCGCGAGTCGACGCTGCGCGCCTGGCATAAGCAAGGTTTGCCGGAGGACGTGCATTGGCATACCTATTTGTTCTCCTTGTTGGGCATCGAGCGGGAGGAGACCAGGCCGTATATTGGGTTGGGGGTGTCGTTCAAAATGATCCCCATGTTTGAGGAAAAGGTGCTAGAGCATCGGGATGGGCATTACATTGTCCAGGACTGGATGGGGGCGATCACGGAAATTTCCGACGAGTTTGATTATACTTTTATTCGTTCGGCCAGGGATTTTGTGACGCGCAAGTGGCATCGCTGGCCGGTGCGTTCTCGGGCTGATTGGGAGGAGCGGATGAGGTGGCGTTTCGACCCGCACGATCCGGAGCGCTTTGCCGATGGTTTCGAGGAACGCTGCGCCGCGCTCCAAGATCGCGATTATCCGCTGTCGGTCAGCATCAATGGGCCGTTCTGGCAGATGCGCGAGTGGGTGGGGATGGAAAGTTTGTGTATGTTGATGCTCGACGATCCCGATTTTGTGATCGACATGGCCGAGTTTTGGACTGATTTTGTCTCGACAACGCTCAAACAGATCACCGATCGCGTCGAGTTGGACTGTGTGCATTTTTCCGAGGATATGGCTTACAAGGCTCATCCCATGATTTCGCCGGCGATGACGCGCGAGTTTCTCAAGCCGGCGTATGTGCGTTGGGTGGATGAGATCAAGGCCAGCGGTTGCCCGATCGTCGATATGGATTCGGACGGGGCGATCGATCTGCTGATTCCAATTTGGATCGAGTCGGGGATCAATGTTTGCGACCCGATCGAGGTGGCGGCGGGGAACGACATTGTCGCTTTCCGCGAGCGGTTTGGCAAGCAGATGGCTTATCGCGGCGGCATCGACAAGCGTGCCATCGCTGCCGGGGGTGAGGTGATGCGCGCCGAAGTGATGCGGGTGGCGCCGCTGCTCCAAGAGGGCGGTTTTATCCCCGGCTGCGATCACGGCGTGCCGCCGGACATCAGTTGGCCCAATTTTGTCGAGTACGCGCGGCTGCTGGCCCAACTGACGGGGTGGCTATAGGGGATTGGCGGGTGGTTCAAAGCGCAGATAGCGGGGCGTCTGGCCGACTTGATCGGCATAGACGCCTCTGTTTTTTTCCGGCAGCAAGGCGGCGATCTGGCCCATTATCTCGGCGGTGATCGCTTCTCGCGTCTGATGCCGCACCCGTCCCGGCGGCGGGGCGAGGTAAAACGGGTCGCCGACGATGACCCTGACCGGCGTGCGGCGCAGTTTTTTTGCGTGCGGCCAAAAGTCTTCCACGCCAATGAACCCCATCGGATAGATGGGAATGTGCGCGCCCGCGCGGAGCAGGATCATTGTCACCCCGGCCAGTCCGCGCTGCATACGCCCGTGGTTGCTGCGCGTGCCCTCGGGGGCAATGTACAAGGCCCATTCGTTTTTCAGCGCCTCGATGCAAGCGCGGATCGCGCCGCGGTCGGGGGTGCCGCGCACGACAGGGATGGCGTCGACGCTCCAGGCCAAAAAGTTGAACAAGAAACGGCTGTACGTTTCGATGGCGGTCATTCCCTTGACATAGCGGCGGCTGAGGATGTAGGGAAAGACGGGATCGACAAAGTTGACGTGGTTGCCAATGATCACCATCGGGCCGGTGAGTGGGAGTTTGTCCTCGCCTTGTACATCTAATTTGAGGATGGTTCTCGTAATGATACGTACCATACCGACCGTGATGCGGCCCAGTGTGTATCTCGGCGGTTTGACTGTGGGTTGTTGAGTTGTGTTCATGATCTTTTGACGGTTGATTCCCTTGGTGTTGGATTGCCAAATCCGGCGCGAGCAATGTGGAATGGTTATTTTTTGGAAATGCCTTGGCGTGTTCTCGCAGTGGACGCGAATTTTGTTTTGCCAGGTTGCCCGGCGTCGATCAGACCGTGGTGTCCAGGAAGCGGACCTTGCTCCATCGTTCTGGGATGTGCATATTGATGTATCCATGTCGATTCCACGACCAGTCTTCCCAGATGTTGTTGCCTTGCCGGTCGTGAAAGTGCTGGCAACGCGATACGCCGATGCGCCACACGTCGCCGTGTTTGGGGGGGACGGGTTTGCCGAGCGCCGCGAGTCCGGCCCAGGGCAGCGCAAATTCGACCGTCCAGCCGTTGTCGCGGACGGCGGGGCAGTTGAGGCTGCCGTCGACGCGCACGGCGTGTTTGAGGCCGGGCAGTTCCCAATCCAGTTCGCCAAAGCGGCCCAGTTTGTCGTCCAGGCGCGGTTCAAAGTAGAGAAAATTTTCGGTTTTGAAAAACCGGTTGATCCGGTTGGCGTCTTGTTGCGCGACGACCGGCGCGAGCCACGTCCAAAACACTTCATAGATGGTGTTGATCGGGTTGACGCCCAGTTCGTAATACACGCCTGCGCCCTGGACAAAGATTTCGGCGTCGCTGTCATTGTTGTAAACGTGGTCATGGTGCTCGACGTGCGTGCCCCAGATTTCGTGATCCTCGAATTTGTACGCAGCGTAGAGATAGTCTTGATCCCACAACAGGGCAACGCGAGACTCGAGTTGGACGGACGCGCCGGTGTCCATTTTGACGAACGGCGGCGACCATTCGGCGCGCTGCCACGCTTCTTTACTCAGCGTCCCGTCGATGGTGATCGGGGCGTCGGTGCGCAGGCAGTCGTATTCGTGTACCGGCGGCATATCCAGGCCGTCGAGGGGGCCTTGCGGCAGGTTGATGCTTCGGGGCATTTTGAACATTGTTGTCTCCTTTTTTTGTTATTCGCTAGATGTCCTGGATGGCAATGTCGTATGATTTGCTCAACGACAGATTTTTGCACCCTCTAGTTTTCTGTCGCAAAAGATGGTCAACACGCGCGTCAGCTGCGCCGCGTCCAGCCATTCGTTTTCTTGCAATTGTTCAAGGGCGTAATTGGCCGCCCGGATGGCCGAAATGCTCCTGTTGTTTTGGACGCCCTGAATTTGTTGCTTGCGGGCCAACGTGTCGGCTTGCCAGCAGTCTCGCTGCCAGACCTTTAATTGTTCGACGGTAAACGGCGCCTCGTGGCACATTTGGTGGAGCATTTGCATTTCATTCATCCTGGTTCTTGCCTTGATCCGGCGATGCCGCGATTATAACCTCAAGTCGTGATTTTGGTCAAACAAGAGATCGGCGGCGCCCCGGCGATGGACCAGGGCCAGTCCCAAAACAATGGCGACGTGGATGTACAGATTGTGGACCCACAGGTTGTCCAAGAGATTGTGGACGCTAACGTGGGTGAGCATGCCCAGCGCGCCCAGGGCCAGCGCGCGCGGGTAAGGCTTTGTGATCGAGCGAACGAGGCGGAGCATTTGCCACCAAGCTGCGCCCCACAGCGTACAATAGCTCAATAGACCGATCAACCCGGTTTCGGCGGCGATGTTGAGATAATAATTGTGCGCGTGTCCCAGGGGCAGATTCCACTTGGGGAGGGCGTACTGGGCATAGACGGCCTCATAGTTGCCCAGACCTACGCCCAGCCAGGGATGGTCGCGCCACATGTCGAGCGCCGCCTGCCAGTGCGCCAGCCGTTCCAGGATGGCATAGTTTTCGTCGCTCACTTGAACGGCGCGCACGTCGCGGACGGCGGCAAAGGGGATGAACCCGGTCATGCGTTGGACGACGGATCGCGGCAGCAGATCGAAATAACCCAACAGCCCGATCAAGGCGAACACTGCGACGAGCGCGGCCAACAAGAGCGCCCCCCGGCGGCTGCGAAACAGGTTGACGACGACCAGCGCCGCGCCAAACGCGATCCACGCGCCGCGAGACCAGCTCATCCCGATCGCTGCGGCGGTTGCGCCAAAGCCGATCAGTCCCAGCCAGGCGAGTTTAGAGTGGGGGGGCTTGCTCAACAGCGAGACGCCCAACGCCCAGGCCAGCGGCGCGATCAGCCCCAGGTACCCGGCAAAGGGGTTGGGTTGTTCAAAGGTGCCATAGGCGCGCATAAAACGGCCCATCAAGACGAAAAACTCGGGGCCGGATTGGGTGAAAAACTGGTACGCGCCGATCGCCGCCTGCGCGATGCCGGCCAGCAGCACGCCGGCCACGATGACGCGGCTTTGTTTGGGTGTGACCGTGTGATACACCAGGAGCGCCACCCCCAGCGCCTCGATCCATTTGAGCAATTCCTTGGCCAAGAACGGCAGGGCGACGGCGTTGAGCGCCGACAAGGACACGCTGCCGATAAAGAGCGCCGGCAGGATGCACCATCGCGGCCAGCGCCGCCGGCCGGGCCGCAGCGCGATCTCGCGGGCGATCCACGCCGCCAGCATCAAGCCGATCAGCCCCTCGGTTGCGCCGACGGTGACGCCGCCCAAATTGATTTCGCGTAGCGAAGAAAAGGGCACGCCGAAGACGATCAGGAGGAGCGCGACCTGGGGGCGCAGGACGATCAGCGTGGCCAGAATGATCGCCGGTACGCCGGCGACGATCCAGGTGAGGGGGAGGACGGCCAGACCGGCGCCGGCGATCAGCGCCGCGCCCAGGGCGATCCACTCGCCCTGCCGGAGTGAGCGGATCGCCGGTTTGGGGGAAAAATGAACACAGGGTTCTTTGGATTGGTGCAAAAATTCACGCTTATGGGCGATCATTTGCGCTTTCCAGACCCAAGTACCTGGTCACGAAAATAGGCGATCGTTCGCTGCAACCCGTCGCGGACATTGGTTTGTGGCTCCCAGCCGAGGCTTTGTCTGGCCCTGGTGATGTCTGGGCGCCGCACTTGGGGGTCGTCCTCGACGCGCTCGCTCAATGAGCTGCGGTCGATAAAGGTCAGGCCGGCCTGGTTGCCGACCAGTTCGTTGACCAGTTGGGCAAAGTCGCGGATCGTATATTCGTGCGGGTTGCCAATGTTGACCGGCCGGACCTCTGGCGAGAGCAAGAGGGCGATGATGCCGCGCACCAAATCATCGACGTAGCAAAAAGATCGCGTCTGCGCGCCGTCGCCATATACGGTCAGCGGTTGGCCGAGCAGGGCTTGTTTGATGAAATTGGGCACCACGCGCCCGTCGTCGAGACGCATGCGCGGGCCGTAGGTGTTAAAGATGCGGACGATGCGCGTCTCGACGCCGTGGTAGCGATGATAGGCCATCGCCATCGCCTCGGCAAAACGTTTGCTCTCGTCGTACACTCCGCGCGGGCCGATGGGGTTGACGTGTCCCCAATAGCTTTCGGGTTGGGGGTGAACCTGCGGGTCGCCGTACACTTCGGATGTGGAGGCCAGCAAAAAACGCGCTCCTTTTTCCTTGGCCAGCCCCAATGTCTTGTGCGTTCCCAGCGCGCCAACTTTGAGCGTCTGGATTGGTTTTTCCAAATAATCGACCGGGCTGGGCAGCGAGGCCAGATGGAGCACGGCGTCCAGCGGCCCTGGTACATAGATATAGTTGGTTACGTCTTGTTTTATGAATACAAAGTTCTCGTTTCCGGCCAGGTGAGCAATGTTTTCAGTGCTGCCTGTGCTCAGATTGTCCATGGCGATGATTTGGTGTCCTTGCGCCAAAAGCCGATCGCAGAGGTGCGAGCCTAAAAAGCCCGCCCCGCCGGTGATTAGGATACGCATAGTTTGTTCTCCTTGGTGATTTTGCCAAGTATATCGTAAATGTCGCCGTGGGGCAAACCGCTCCGGGGTGGTCACAGGGCAATCGCATCTAAATTATTTGGGTGTGTTTCAAATGGTTTGGGCGGCCGGCCGTTCCATCTGCTCCTGCCGGATCGCCAGATCCGGCAGCCGAACAATCTGAATACGACCGGTTTCGCCGTTTTGGGCCTGGATTTGGCAATCCAGGCCGAGCAAACCGTGGCGGCGGA
>CAYZYE010000140.1:0-11039 GCA_964481205.1 uncultured Anaerolineae bacterium
GCGGATTGGACGAAACAAGTTATGATGAAAACCCTGCCCAAGTGGGCCAAGTCCTTATTGACACCGTACATAGTTGGTACAAATCTGCGCGTCTGGACAGCAATGTCGATCTTGAGGCAAGTTGTTATCTGATATTGCAATGGAATAAGCAATTGCAATATCAATTGTTCCAGTTTTCGCTCAAATTGCCGGATCCAAATGGTTTGCAATGGAAGGTCGATGGAAGGCGACTCAAGGGAGAAAACGCGAGCGGTGTTTTGATAGAATGGTACGGATTTGCAGGCGGGCAGTTGAAATACTATCCCTTGGTCCAAGATGCGGTATGGAAATCCGATATTTTTGGATTGGAGCCGTTGCCGGAGGATGCGGCCAAGTATGGTATTTTACATAAAGCGGAGCGGTATTTTCCTGACCTTTGGAAAAAAGTCGCGCCGGGAGATTTCGAGTGAGAGAGGATGAATATGGACGCACAGATTTTGCACCAACAAAGCATTGTTATCGACGGGCATTGTGACACATTGATGGGTATCCAGATGCGCGCTCTAGGTTTTCCGCCCTGGATGAAACACCTAAAAAACCGCAAAGGGCATATCGATCTGGAGCGGCTCAAGGCCGGCGGCGTGACGGCGCAAAACTTTGCCTGTTATTTGCGCGATCAGTTTCTGCCCGCCCAGGCGGTGCGCGAGACGCTGCGTATGATCGACGTCTTTTATCGTTTTCAGGCGGAAAATGCCGCCAGTTTGTGTCTGGCAACCTGCGCCGCAGACATCGAGCGCGCCAAAGCAGAGGGTCAGGTGGCCGGTATTCTCAGCCTGGAGGGGGCCGAAGGGCTGGAAGGCGACTTGGGCGTGCTGCGCATGTTTTATCGCCTGGGCGTGCGCTGGATCGGCTTGACCTGGAGCCGTCGCAACCAGGCCGCCGATGGCGTGAACGAGATTCGCACCGGCGGTGGGTTGACCGAGTTTGGCGTGCAGCTGGTTCAAGAGATGAACAGGCTGGGTATGATCGTCGATATTGCTCATTTGTCCCCGGCGGGGGTCGATGACTTGTTTTCAATTTGTCAGGGGCCGGTGGTGGCCTCGCATGCCAACGCACACGCCTTGTGCCCGGTGCCGCGTAACTTGACCGACGCCCAGCTCGAAAGGTTGGCCGCCAGCGGTGGCGTGATCGGTGTGGTCTATGTGCCGGGGTTCATCACATCGGGTCAGTCCCCGGCGACGCTCGATATGCTTCTCGATCATGTCGATCACATTGTCAAGGTGGCAGGCGTCGATCATGTTGGGCTTGGCTCTGATTTTGATGGTTTTGGCGACCCGCCACCGGTTGGCTTGGAAGATGTGAGCCGGACGCCCAACATCACCGTCGGGCTGCTCGAACGCGGGTACAGCGCCCAAGATGTCCAGAAAATTCTGGGCGGCAACTGGCTGCGCGTGATCCGCCAGGTGGTCGGCTAAGGCCGCTTTTCACGTTTCCCCGTTTTGTGCTATACTGGGGAAAATTTTGTGGAGCAGAGATATGGTTGACAATGTATATGATGTTTTGTTTCGACGCGGGTTTATTGCCCAGACCACAGATGAAGCGGCGATCCGCGATCTGTTGGGCGGCGAGCCGGTGACTTTTTACATTGGCTTTGACAGTACGGCCACGAGTTTGCATGTTGGCAGTCTGGTGCCGATTATGGCCATGCTGCACTTGCAGCGCGCCGGGCATCGCCCCATCTTTGTGACCGGCGGCGGCACGACGATGGTCGGCGACCCCAGCGGCAAGACCGAGATGCGGCAAATGTTGACCGAAGAGACGATTCGCGCTTATGGCAAGTGCATTCATCGCCAGGTCGATCGCTACTTTCATTTTGAGCAAAGCGGCGCTTTGGCAATGGACAACGCCGATTGGCTGTTGTCGCTCAATTACGTTTCCTTTTTGCGCGAAATCGGCGTACACTTTAGCGTCAACCGCATGTTGGCCGCCGAGGCGTACAAGCAGCGGATGGAAAGAGGATTGTCGTTTATCGAGTTCAATTATCAATTATTGCAAGCATACGATTATTTGACGCTGTACCGCGAGTATGGCTGCACACTGCAAATGGGCGGCGACGATCAATGGGGCAATATTTTGGCCGGCGTCGATCTCATTCGTCGCGTCGAGGGGAAAACTGTGCAGGCGATGACCTTTCCCTTGTTGACCACGGCCTCGGGGGCCAAGATGGGCAAGAGTGCCGCCGGCGCGGTGTGGCTCGATGCCGACCTGCTCAGCCCATATCATTTTTACCAATACTGGGTCAATTGCGACGATCGCGATGTGGAAAAATTTTTGAAAATGTTTACATTTTTGCCCCTCGATGAGGTGAACAGGCTGGCTGCATTGGCGGGCGCGGATATTCGTCAGGCCAAGCATGTATTGGCCTATGAAGCAACCCGGATCACGCACGGCGAGGATGCGGCACAAGAGGCAGCCTCGGCGGCGAAAGCGGCCTTTGGCGGCGGCGGCGACATCGAGGCCATGCCAACCACCACCATCGCGGCGGCGCAGCTGCGCGAGGGGATCGCTCTGGCGGCGTTGCTGGCCGATGTGGGTCTGACACAGTCGCGCGGCGCGGCGCGGCGGCTGATTCAGCAGGGTGGGGCTTATGTGAATGAGCAGCGTGTTCAAGATGTGAACCGGGTGATAGAGGCCGCAGATTTGACGCCGGAGGGCATTATGCTCCGGGCCGGAAAAAAGAAATATCATCGCCTGGTTGTAGGATAGTGGTTGCACGCTGATTGCTGGGGACAGGGGGCGTCTCGTCCCCGGCAATCGATGCCGCTCTCTACCAGTTGTAGGACGAGTCGCCCCGGCAGTTCATTGCCGCGATGACCGGTTCGCGCAGGTTGCCTGTGCCCGATGTAAACCACTGTTTCAAATAACCATATTTTATCTGGTAATAATGTGCATATCCACCGATGCGGCAGCTCCACCCCATCTCTTTGCCCACACGTCGACGTTCCACGCTTGCCCCGCACACCGGGCATGTTTGGGGAACGTCTTTTTGTTGAACAGATCGAGGTTGGGTCTGCGGCTCTACCCAGCGCGTTTCGTAGGGATTGAGTTCCATTGCGTCCTCCTGACCTCTATAGGCGGCAAAAGCAATTTTTTCGTCGGCCGGCCGGGGGGGGGCCTGTACCTGGTTTTATTATACGACATCATTGTGTCACCTAATGACACAATGTGCGAGGAGTGGGGTGATGAAAAAGAAAATGTTCGTATTGGCGTTGACCTTGTTTGCGTTGCTGGCCTGCAAGCCCAAACCGCCCCCAGTCATCGTCGAGCCGGCGCCAATGCCGGAGCAGGCGGGCGAGCAGTGGTGGAACGACCGCGTTTTTTACGAGGTGTTTGTGCGCAGCTTTCAGGACAGCCGGAGCGGCGACAAGGCCGGCGATGGGATCGGCGATTTGCAAGGTTTGATCGAGCGACTGGATTATTTGAACGATGGCGATCCCAAGACGAGCGGCGATCTGGGCGTCACCGGCTTGTGGTTGATGCCGATTGCCGAGTCGCCCAGTTACCACGGCTATGATGTGACCGATTATTACACGGTCGAACAGGATTACGGCGACAATGACACCTTGAAGCGGTTGGTCCAGGAGGCGCACCGGCGCGGCATTGTCGTGATCGTCGATCTGGTGATCAATCACACTTCAAGCCAACATCCCTGGTTTCAGGACGCCGCGCGCGGGGCGGAGGCCGGGTATCGTGATTGGTACGTCTGGTCGGACGAGCGGCTCACCTACAAGGGACCGTGGGGGCAAAGTGTGTGGTACCGGCGCGGCGACGCCTACTATTATGCCATTTTCTGGGAGGGGATGCCCGATCTGAATTATCGCACCCAGGCCGTGACCGACCAGATTTACGATGTGACGCGCTTTTGGCTGACCGAGATGGGCGTGGATGGTTTTCGGATGGACGCTGTCCGGCATCTGATCGAGGACGGTCAGGTGCAAGAGAATACGCCGGAAACGCACGAATGGTTACGACGTTATCATACGTTTTACAAAGAGATCAATCACCAGGCTATGACGGTTGGAGAAGTGTGGACGCGCACCGAAGAGGTCGTGCCCTATGTCGGCGACGAGTTGGACATTTGCTTCGAGTTCGATCTGGCCTCGGCGATTCTAAAGGGGGTGCGCAGCGGCAGCGCATCGACGCTCTCGTCGGTTGCCCAAAAGGTTGCCAAACTGTACCCGGCCGGCCAGTACGCCACTTTTCTCACCAACCATGACCACAACCGGGCGATGAGCCAGCTGTTGGGTGATGCGGATAAAGCCAGGATGGCCGCGTCGATTTACCTGACCTTGCCCGGCGTGCCATTCATCTACTATGGCGAGGAAATTGGCCTCACCGGCGAAAAACCGGACGAGAACCTGCGCACGCCGATGCACTGGTCGAGTGAGCCGGGCGCCGGATTCACCAGCGGGCGGCCCTGGCATCGCATCAACGGCGATTACGAAGAAAAGAATGTCGAGGCGCAGTTGGCCGACGAGGACTCGCTGCTCAACCACTATAGCGCCTTGATTCGGTTGCGCGCAGCGTTTGCCGCCCTGCGCACCGGAACGCTCACCACGCTGCAATCGGATGCGCGCGGTGTATACGCCTATCTCCGCCATCATGACGACCAGGACATTTTGGTCGTACACAACCTGGGCACAGAGCCGCTTCAGGATTACGCGCTGTCGGCGCGGGGCAGCCCCGTGGCGGCGGGTGTGTACAGCGTCTATGATCTGTTGGGACAGAGCGACGTGGCCGAATTGACGGTGGATGATAAAGGGCGCTTTGCGGCATATCTGCCTGTACCGGCTTTGGCTCCAATGCAGAGCTATGTGCTGTTGCTGCGGCCCCGCTGATCGGCGCGGGAGAGAAAAAGAGCATCCTGGCGCGCCCGGCGATTTTTTCCAACGGGTTCGATGAGGAATTGGTCATGGAAGACAATGGGCATCTGACCGCACAACCGGACGGCGACTGTGCCGAGTTGGTTGTCCTGCGCCGGCGGGTGGCCGAACTCGAGGCGCGGGTAGCCGAATGCGAGCAAATGGAAGACTCGCTGCGCCGGCAGGCAGCGCAGATCGAGATGTTGCGCGAAGTGGGGTTGGAACTGGTCGCCCAACTCGACATTGAAGCGTTGTTAAAGTCGATCGTCTCGCGCGCGGTCGAATTGTTGGGTGGAAATCAGGGCGCCCTGTTTCTCTACCGGCCAGAGCGCGACGTGTTGGAAGTGACGACGGTCGTGGGTGAGATCGATGTTCCGGTGGGGCATGTTTTGCGTCGCGGCGAAGGGTTTGCCGGCAAGGTTTTGGAGACAGAACGACCGCTTGTGGTAAACAATTATCAGCATTGTCCGGGGCGGGCTGTGGTTGGCGGGGATTTTCCTTTCAATGCCATCGTTGGCGCGCCGATCCGCTGTGGCGTCGACAAGGCCGGAGAGTTTTTGGGGGTGATCGGTGTGCTGACCGAGCCGCCGCGCACATTTTCGGCCGCCGATGTCGAGTTATTGGCGCCGTTTGCGATGCAGGCCGCCATTGCGATCCGAAATGCGCGTTTGTACCAGGCTGAGCGCAAGCGGGCGACGCAGCTGGCGGTGGTGAACCGCGTGGCGCGCAAAGCGGCTTCGATTTTGGCGCCGGAGCAGTTGTTGCAAGAAATAGTGGATGCCATTCAGCAGGGATTTGGTTATTATAATGTCGTGTTGCTGCAACTTGACCGGGCGACGAACGAGTTGGGCAATCAGGCTGTCGCTGGCGGGTTCAAAGAAATTGCCTCCCCCGATTACCGGCAAAAGGTCGGCACGGGGCTGATCGGCTGGGCGGCGCAAACGGGGCAGCCGCTTTTGGTGAACGATGTGCGCCAGGATCCAAGATATATCGTCGGCTTTTCTTGTCAAGTGGCAACTCGATCCGAGTTGTGTGTGCCGCTGCGGTTGGGCGCGCAGGTGATCGGCGTGCTCGATGTGCAGGCCATCGAGACGAATGCGTTCCAAGAGATCGATCTGATGGCGATGGAAACGCTGGCCGATCAGATGGCCGTGGCGATTCGCAACGCGCGTCTTTTCCAATCGGTGCAGGAACAAAGCGAGTTGAGCGAAGCGTTGGCCGTGGCCGCGGCCGTGGTCAACAGCACGCTGGACATCGATCGGGTGCTGGATCGCATTTTGGAACAGGTCGAGCGCGTTGTGCCTGGCGATGGCTTTAATGTGATGCTGCTCGACCGGGATGTGGCCCGCGTGGCCCGCTTCCGAAGTTATGATCTGGTGGGGCAGAGCGCGCAGCCTTTGGGTTTGGTGATGCCCCTCGACGAATATCCGATCTTGCGCCAGATGGCCCAAACCGGCGAGCCGGTCGTTGTGGCCGATACGATCAATGAATCCATCTGGGTGCCCGGCAAGCCGGTGGCCTGGGCCGATCTGCCCGATCATCCCCGCTCCCTGGTCGAACCGGGGCGAGAGTGGCGCAGGTCGTATGTCGGCGCGCCTATCCGCGTGCAGGGCGAGACGGTGGGTTTTTTGAACGTGAACGGCGCGCGCCCCGGTCTGTTTGGCCCCGAGGACGCGCAGCGGTTACAGATTTTTGCCAGCCACGCAGCGACGGCCATCGAGAACGCCCAGTTGTACAGACGGGCGCGCCACGATGCCGAAACGCGCTCGGTGCTGCTGCGCGAGGTCAATCACCGGGTCAAGAACAATCTGGCCGCGATTATGGGTTTGCTTCGTGTCGAACAGCGCTATGCCGGCGACGCGGCGCGTTTTGGCTGCCGGCCGTTGGTCGACAATCTGGTCAGCCGGATACAGGGATTGACCACCGTACACAGTCTGCTCTCGGCCTCCGAATGGTCGGCTTTGCGTTTGAGCGATTTGGTTGGACAGATCATCCGCTCTTCGTTGCAAGTGCTTTCACACAGCCGGGATGTCCTGGTCGATGTGCCTTCCTCGCCGGTGCGCGTGACCGCCGCGCAGTCGCATCATTTGGCGTTGGTCGTCAACGAGTTGGTGACCAATACGATCAAGCATGCGGCGCGCGCTGGCGGCATGACCCATATCGCTGTCGAGATTGCGCTGGAACAAGAGGCAGATATTTCTGTGCCCACGGCACGTCTGATATTTCGGGATGACGGCCCCGGGTATCCGCCCCAGGTGCTCGAGGAAAAATATCATAGCGTGGGCTTGGAGCTGATTCCCAACATCATCCGCAAAAATTTACATGGCACCCTTGCAATATACAATGATCACGGCGCTGTCACCGTGATCCGTTTCCCAGTTGACGAGTCCACGTTGATCCAGATACCATAGAGGTGGTGGTGATGAAAACTTGCGCGCTGTATGGCTTTACGCCCAAACTCGAACCTTTTGCCGGCCTGACGCCAACCGGACAGGTGGCGCTGCTCCAATCGTGGGGCAATACGGCGATCTTTGGCGGCTATCGGGACCCGGCCTTTGTCGAGGCCGCGCATGCGGCAGGGATGAAAATTTACGCTGAATTCGGTTGTTTCGCGGGTAAAACGTGGTGGGAGCAGTTTCCGGCCAGCCGGCCGGTGACGGAGGACGGCCGGCCGTTGCCGGCCCAAGATTGGTACTATGGCGTCAACCCAACCACGCCGCAGGTTCGGCAGCGGCGGCTGGAGGCGCTGGAGACATTGTTGACTCGTTATCAGGTTGACGGCGTGTGGCTCGACTATATCCGTTGGCCCTGTCACTGGGAGGTTCCTGCTCCGTACCTGCCGCGCACGTCCTTTGATCCCGCCACGCTGACCCGGTTTGCCCAAACCCTTTCCGACGATGCGCTCGTTGATTCACTGCCGGGGGCCGGCGCGGCGGCAGTGAGTCGATACGAGTCCGAATGGGTAAATTGGCGATGCCGGCAGATCACCTCTTGGGTGTCAAAAGCCAGGGACATCCGCGACCGCGTGCGCCCCGGCGCTGTTTTGGGTTTGTTCGGCGTGCCGTGGCGGTTGAGCGATTATGACGGCGCGATCTTGGAAATTGTCGGTCAGGACTATCGCGCCTTGGGGCAATATGTCGATCTGTTTTCGCCGATGGTTTACCATAAAATGTGCAATTTTCCGGTCGATTGGATCGCCCAAGTTGCGCAAGAGGTGCATACACTCACCGGAAAACCGGTCTGGCCGATCATCCAGTCGGTTGACCAGCCGGTCGCATTGTCGGCCCAAGAGTACGGGCAGGCGCTCGATGTGGCCCTGAATTGTTCCGCGTCGGACGGCGTGCTGGTCTTTACCTTGCAAGGCGCGCTGGGCGACGGCAAATTGGCGGTCACACGGGCCGGGTTTGGGCGGGGCAAATGAACCATTTGTTTCTTTTGTGCCGCCGGCTTGTTTGGGGGCTGGCAATGTGCCTGTGGCTTGTTGGCTGCGCCGCTCCAACCGTGCCGCCAACGCCAACGCTGTCGCCATCGCCTACGTTTCGCCCCACGGCGACGTGGACGCCCGTTTCCACATCGACGCCCACGCCGGCGCCCACATCGACGCCCACGCCAACGCCCACATCGACGTCTACATCGACGCCTACACCAACGTCAACGCCCGACCCGCGCCGCCCGTTGCTGGCTTTTGTCTCCGACCGGACGCGGAACGATGACCTCTATCTGTTTGACCCTGCCACCGGCGACGTCGTCAATGTGACCCACTCACCGGCCGAGGAGCGCGATCCTGTCTTTTCGCCTGATGGCCGGTGGTTGATCTTTCGCTCCAACGCCGGCGGCGCGTGGGCGTTTTACCGCCTCGATCTCGAAACGGGCGAGCGATCGCGCTATCCCGGCGACGACGAAACGACCAGCGCCTATCGCGGGCGTCTTGACCCGCTTCCCCGGCCCGGTTGGGCCGGAGAGGCCGTTTACGAGTCCTATCGTGAGGGTTGGCTCAACCTGTATGCGCAAACGAGCGATGGACGGCATGTACCGCTTTTTCTCACACCCGTATATATCACCGATACGGCAGGCCGCGCCGTGCCGGCGGGGAATTATGCGCCGGTCTGGCGCCCCGGTGGAAAGCAGATCGCTTATACGTCATGGCAGGAGGGGCGCAAGGCCATTTACCTGGCTCAACTTGGGGCCGGCCGGCTCGTTTCGCCGACCCGCTTGATGCACAACGCGGTTGATGATCAAGAGCCGGCGTGGCGCCCGGATGGACGGGAACTGGTTTTTGTCCGCTGGCAAAACCACGACGCCGATCTCTATGCGCTAGACCTGGCAAGCGGCGCGCAAACTCGCCTCACCGACAGCCCGTACCCCGATCGCTCGCCCACGTTTACGCCCGACGGCGCGCTCTTTTGGACCAGGTATGAACCCGGCGCTCCTTTCGAGCTGCACGATCCATTCTATCCCGGTCATTGGCGGTTGTGGATGCAGCTGCCCGGCGCGCCGGCGCAGGCGGCAGCGCTGCCCGTCGCCGATCTGGATGTGTTTACGCCTCGCGGCGGGCTGGCGCTCTGGCCCGCCTGGGGCAGCGAGGTGACGCCGCTGCCCACCCCGTCGTTGCCCCCGACGTCCCCGGTTGGGTTGACCCAACTCGACATTCGATGCGCGGGCGGCGATCCGCGTATCAATGGGCTGATCGCCGCCGACTATGCGGCGTTGAGAAGCGCCATTTTGGATCAAAGCGGGTATGATCTGCTGGGCAAGATCAGCGACATGTTCCGACCGTTGGGGTACAGCACGCGCAATTATGGGCACCTGAGCTGGCATCGCACCGGGCGCGCTCTTGATCTCTTGTTCGAGTGGCATGAGCCGCCCGCTTCGCCCAATCGCTTGCTGGTGACGCGCGAGGACCTGGGGGCGCAGACGTTTTGGCGTCTGTACTTGCGCGTGCGCGTCCAGGACGGCGCGATGGGTGAGCCGATGACCTCGGCGCCCTGGATTTTTTGGTTCGAGTTGGACCGGCGCCAAGAGCCGGATGCTTTTGCCGCCGGCGGCAAGGCGGGGGTCATTCCGGCGGGGTATTATCTGGATGTGACCCGGTTGATGCGGCGCTATGGCTGGCATCGCATCGCCTCTTATCAGGAAGAGGACTTTGATTGGAAGTGGGACAGCGTGGGGCGCGAGTTTTGGCACTATCAACGGACGGATGGGTTGACCTGGTGGCAGGCGATGCGTCAGATTTACGATCCAGAGACGCTGGAGGCGATGTACGGCTGGCAAATTTGCACCGACCAACTGGACCTCGATCCCATTTGGTTGCAAGCCAAAGGGGTGCCCACGCCAACCCCCGTCGCAGGAGCAGCGCCGTAAATCACGATTTTCAGGGATGGGCGTTTCTGTTCTAGTGGGTTTTGAATATTGTTCGCGCCGGGCGGGAGCGAAATCCAAAGCACTTTTGTTAAATTTCAAACACTAGATGTGGGTATTTCTGGTCAAGGCGTCTTTTATCTAGTGTCTTATGTGCCAGATCGATGTGCGGCGGCTCAAAAAAAAGCTGGCAGCATTTGACAAATGACCTCGTTCATGATAAACTCTCGCCTCGTGCCTGGGAAAACCATTGTTTTCAAGCTCTTTGCTCTTCGGTGCGTAAATACGGCCTACAAGGGCATACAAAAAAGAGCGGCAGGCGATTTGACAAGAACAAAGTTTTGTAGTAGAATTAGTCCTTGTGCCCAGGAGAGACCCAAGCGGTCTTGAGCGGGCCGGGCAAGTTAAAAAATTCATCAAGATCGGTTAAATCCAGTTTGATTCTCTTGACAGTTGTTTCGGGTTTGTGGTATACTAGACCTGTAACTTGGAATTTCGCAACAGCTGGTTTCAAAATGTGAGGAGAGAGACAGGCCACTAAAGTCAACTCAATGTTCAGTGGGGGTGTCTCTACCGATGCCAGGTGACAGGGCGTCGGTTTTTTGTCTGGATTTGACAGCTAGAAACAAATGCGGTATACTCTCTGTTCGAGAGGCGTACTTTAACAATTAAAGAGTGATAGGAAAACCAGAAAATTCAGTCAATTTCAAATCTGTAAATTATTTTACGGAGAGTTTGATCCTGGCTCAGGATGAACGCTGGCGGCGTGCCTAACACATG
>CAYZYE010000141.1:0-11010 GCA_964481205.1 uncultured Anaerolineae bacterium
GAGGACTCGTCGCCGTAGGGGGACGACCAGCCAACGGCTCACCCAACGCGGTTTTAACCGCTGGATTGTAGAATTGAACAGCCCTGCTGAGCGGGCTTAGGCTTCGGGAATCGAGGCCCACCCCTGGTTCTTGCAAAAGTCGGTGACGACGGGCACAACCACCCATTCGCCCTGGTAAGCTTTGATGCCCAGGTAAATGGGGTAAATGAACGCGATCGCGGTCACGGCGCCAATGCCACAGGTCACTGCAGAGATGATGCTCACCAGGACTGAAATGGCGATCACGGTGATCAGTGATACAATAGCATTGTACTTGACAAATGCGCGGTTCTTTTTGTCTTCCATCAAGAGGGCGATAATTGCGGCGATGCCGGTGATCCAGCTCAACAAGGCCCAAAGTTTATCGTCATCGGTGATCTCGACAGTGGTGGGAATTGGGTTTTCGGTCATTTTTTCCTCCTATGAATGTTAAAGTAGGGCAGCGGTCTGGTGTTGACTGATGGGGACGGGGTTTTATCCGTCCCCATCAGTCAATGTGTAACCACTACCAAAAATTAGAATTGAAAACCATTTGGATGAGGTTCATTGTATCATTGTCATCCCAAAATGTCAAACATTGAGACCAAAAAGGGGGGCAGGCGTTCTGTTTTGTCCACATGCCCCAAGTGTGCTACAATTTGCGGCAGAATCAAGCCAAGGAGGTGGATGTATGGATGTACGTGTTATCTTGATGGGATCGCCCGAATTTGCTGTGCCCAGCCTAAAAGCGCTGGCCGAACAATACCGGGTGGTTTTGGTCGTTACGCAGCCGGATCGCAGAAAAGGGCGGGGACAAAAACACGGCGTTTCCCCGGTAAAGAGCGCTGCCCTGGCATTGGGTCTGGAGGTCTGGCAGCCGGCCACTTTGCGCACGCCAGAGGCTATTCAGCAACTGCGGGCTGCGCGCCCCGATGTGTATGTCACTGCCGCGGTTGGACATATTCTCACGCCGGCGGCGCTATCTATTCCTCAATACGGTTGTTTGAATGTCCATGCCTCCCTTCTACCCCGTTGGCGCGGCGCGGCGCCGGTCAGCGCGGCGATCTTGAACGGCGATTCCGAGACAGGCATTACGCTGCTCAAGACGGATTCGGGTGTGGATACCGGCCCCATTTTGGCCCAGGTTCGATGCCCGATTGAATCCGATGATACGACCGGGACGCTCACCCGGCGTCTATCTCGTCTGGGGGCCGATCTGTTGATTGAAACGCTGCCTCGCTGGTTGGCCGGCGAGATCACGCCACGGGCGCAACCGGCAGCCGGAGTCACGATCAGCCGGCGTTTGCAAAAAAGCGACGGCGCAATTGACTGGCGTCAACCGGCGGCAGTCATCGAACGAATGATTCGCGCCTACCGACCCTGGCCCGGGACATACACAACGTATCAAGGCAAAAGGTTGAGTGTCCTGCGCGCGCGCGCGATCCCCGATTGGGCGAACCAAGACCGTCCTGGCCGGGTGATTTCGGTGAACCGGGAAGCGGCTGTTGTGACCGGGCAGGGTGTGCTGGTGCTGGATGAAATCCAGCTGGCCGGTAAACGCGCCATGTCGCCGGATGCGTTTTGCCGGGGACAGCGCGCCTTTATCGGCGCGACGCTGGGCGGTTGATCCGATTGCCTGGTTTATATACGGATAGAGTCTGATTCGGGTTTCAGTCGATGCGCGGCCAGGGGAGGCAATTGGATTTTACAAAACCAGAGATTTAGAGTATAATCCTCCCCCAAACAAAGGAAGGGTTGCCAGTTGGTCGATCAGGTATATAAATTCATTGCGTCGTAGGTTCAACGCGGCGCATTTTGTTTTGGGCGTGTTTCAAACGAGTTGAAGGGTTGGCAGCATAGCTCTCTTGGAAGCGTTTTACGATCTAGATGAAACACACCCAAGCTATTATGGGGGCAGGCGGAAAGTATTGGGATTATGGCAGAAACCAGGTTTTTGACACGTCAAGGGTACGAGAGGTTACAACAAGAACTGTACTATTTGCGCACGGAAAAACGCGCCCAGGTTGCAGAACAGATCCGGATTGCCAAAGAAGATGGTGATTTGCGGGAAAATGCAGGATACGAATCGGCCAAGTTAGAGCAGGCCTTTGTCGAAGGGCGTATCCAGACATTGGAAGAAATTCTCAAATATGCACAAATCATCGAAAAAAATGGTGAGACCGGCGTCGTTGGTCTGGGATCGACGGTGGTGGTCCGGGAAGACAATTATGACCCGGAAGAGTTTCAAATTGTCGGTTCGGCAGAAGCAAATCCGTCTCAGGGGCGTATTTCCAACGAATCTCCGTTGGGGCGCGCGCTGCTGGGCGGTCGCGTGGGCGGCGTGGTTGAGGTGAATACGCCCGGAGGCATCGCGTCTTTTGAAATTTTAGAGATCAGCTGAGAGTCAACCGGGGGTTGAGTCACTCATCCGATTTTCGGGGGGCGCCGAGAGGGTGTATGAGGAAAGATGATACCAGAGCATGTGACTTTTTTGACCAAAGAGGGTTTGCAAAAACTTGAACATGACCTGCACGTGCTTTGTACCGTGCGTCGCCCGCAGGTGATCAAGCAATTGCAAGACGCGCTCGAACAGACTTCTGCGCTCGAAAACCTGGACTATGAGGTCGCTAAAAACGAGCAGGCTTTTATCGAAGGGCACATTTTGCAGTTGGAGCAAATTCTTCGTAATGTTGTGATCATTGAAAAGCACGAGTCGAACGGGGTTATCGAGCTGGGCAGCCAGGTGACGATCACCGAGGGAGTCGACGGCGAATTGGAGAAATATGTCCTGGTCGGGTCGGCAGAGGCCGATCCGCGTCGCGGATATATTTCAAACAAGTCCCCTCTGGGGCGCGCGTTGATTGGTCGCCAGGTCGGCGACCGGGTAGTGATCCAGGCTCCAGACGGCGAGATCGAGTTTTATATCAAATCCATCGACTGAACCGGACAAGGGACGAAATCAATGGCATGGAGTGATCAAGAACAGCAGCGTTTGCAAAAATTGGAACGAATTCAGGAACACGGCATCGATCCATATCCGGCGCGATGCGTGCGCACACATACCGCCCGGCAGGCGGTCGCGGCGTTCGAGGCGGCTGCAAACGGCGTGGACGAACCACCCGATGTTGTGGTCAGCGTGACCGGACGGTTGCACAGTTTTCGCGATATGGGCAAGTCGATCTTTGCTCACATCGAGGATGGGAGCGGGACGCTCCAGGTTTACGTGCGCAAAAACATGCTCGAACAAAAAGTGGATTTCGACCTGTTCAAGCGGCAGTCGGATTTGGGCGATTTTTACCGCTTTACCGGGCCATTGTTTCGCACCCGCACCGGCGAAGTCACGGTCAAGGCGACGTCGTTGTCTCTGTTGTCCAAGGCGATCTCGCCCTTGCCGGTGGTCAAAGAAAAGGACGGCCAGCGTTTTAGCGCCTTTGCCGATGTCGAGGCCCGCTACCGGCAGCGTTATGCCGATTTGGCGGTCAACCCGGATGTTCGCCGTATCTTTGTGGCGCGCGCGCGCGTAATCCAGGCTTTGCGGCGCTTTCTCGACGATCGCGATTTTCTAGAGGTCGAGACGCCCGTTTTGCAGCCTGTCTATGGCGGCGCGGCGGCGCGACCGTTCGTGACGCATCACAATCAGCTGCATCAAGACCTGTATTTGCGCATTTCGTTCGAATTGTACCTCAAGCGGTTGTTGGTCGGCATGTACGAGCGCGTTTACGAGATTGGACGAGACTTTCGCAACGAAGGCGTGAGCTACAAGCACAATCCCGAATTTACCCAACTCGAATTTTATGCCGCTTATTTGGATTACAATGATGTGATGGATTTGACCGAGCAAATGGTGGCGTTTGTCGCCGAGCAGGTGGTGGGGGACACCGAGATCGATTATCAGGGACAAAAGATCGACCTGACCCCGCCATGGCGTCGGGCTACGCTGCGCGAGTTGGCCCTGGACGTGACCGGGATCGACTATGTACAGTATCCCACGGCCCAATCGCTGTACGAGGCGATCCGCGCCAAAGGACTGCCGGCCAAAGAGGGCGCCACGTGGGGCTATTTGGTCGACAAGTCGTTGTTGGGCGCTGTCGAGCCGACATTGATTCAACCCACCTTTGTGTACGATTACCCGCGCGACATTTCGCCGTTGGCCAAAGCCAAGCCGGACGATCCGGCGCACGTGGAGCGGTTCGAGTTTTTCATCGGCGGCCTGGAATGTGGAAACGCCTTCAGCGAGCTGAACAACCCGCTGGACCAGGAGCAGCGCTTTTTGGAAATGGGGCGGCTGTACGATGATCAGGACGAAGAGTCGCACCCGATGGATGAGGATTATTTACGCGCGATGCGTTACGGGATGCCCCCTTGCGGCGGTTTTGGCGCCGGCGTCGACCGTCTGGTAATGTTGTTCACCGACCAAAATTCGATCCGCGAGGTGCTCTTGTTTCCCCATTTGCGCACCCGCGATTGATGTTGCATTGATCAATTGGGTTTGCCGGTTATTTGACCCCACCGGGAGGGAATGATGCGCATTCATTGGCGCGATCCGGGTATGTCGCCTCGCAAGTGGGTCAAAACCACGATCTTGATCATCCTTCCCTTTTTCCTCACTTACCTGATCGGTTTTCCATTGCTCAAGGCATATACTTTGACCCACCCGGCCCGGCCCACGATAGAACTGACCCCGGTCAACACGGGCAGCGCGGTCGAACGGGTGACTTGGGCCGCGACCGATGGCGTCGAGTTGGTGGGCTGGTTTGTACATGGCCGTCGAGGCGGCGCAACCATTGTCGTCAGCCATGGCTCCGGCGCGACCGGGGCGGCGGCCTATCCGGCGGTCGCATTCCTCAACCGGGCTGGCTATAACATCCTCGTGTTCGACCATCGCGGGCATGGGCAAAGCGGCTCCGAGTTTACGACTATGGGGCCGCTCGAAGTGCGCGACCTGGTGGGCGCGGTCGATTATTTGACGACCCGCCCCGACGTGGACGCCGATCGCATCGGCGCGATCGGCTGTTCGATGGGCGCCGGGATTGTGATCGGCGCGGCGGCGCAAGACCGGTCGATCAAGGCCGTTGTCGCCGAGGGCGTTTACGGCGATTTGGGCGATGTGTGGGACCGGTTTGGCTATGGCGGGATCAAGGGCACGTCGATTGAATGGACCTGGGGGCCGCTGCTCAAACTGGCCGGTTGGGTGTGGACCGGTCAGTGGGTCGGGCGGTACAAGCCCATCGAGCTGGTTGCCAAGATCAGCCCCCGCCCGTTGTTGATCATTCACGGCCAGATTCAAAATTCGGCATGCTTTGTCTCCGACGCCAAACGCCTTTACCAGGTGGCGCAAGAGCCGAAAACATTGTGGCTGGTGCCAAACAGCGGCCATTGCGCCGCCCAGGCCAATCACCCCGAAACGTACCGCGCGCGCGTGCGTCGATTTTTCGACGCTCACCTGCGTTAGCGGCGCCCCTACCGGCGCAGCACGGTTTCCGTCCACGCCTCGATCCAGGCTTTGCGGTTGGCGGCAATCTCTGGCGGTGAAATCGTGACCGGCGATTGCGCCGGCGCGGCCCAGTCGGCGAACGCCTCGGGCAATTGGGCCTGCGTGTTGGCCGGGAAAACCCACATGTGCAGCGGAATGTCCTCCTGGAACGGTTTGTCCAGCATCCAATCGACAAAGGCGCGCGCCAGTTTGCGTTGTTTGCTGCCCTTGAGGATGCCGACAAATTCGATTTGGCGGAAACACGTGCCCGGAGAGAGCATTGCGCCGGTGGGCGGCTCGGTGTATTTTCCCTCGCTGTAATACAGTTCGGCGGCGGGGCTGGTGGCATAGCTGACCACGATGGGGCGATTCCCTTCACCGGCCGCTGAAAACTGCCCGTAATACGCCGCCGCCCAGCCGCTTTCGACCCATACGTCCTGATCGCGCAAGGCTTGCCAGTACTCGATATAATGATCGGCCCCAAAATGCTGGATCGTCGTCAACAAAAAGGCCAATCCGGGCGACGAGGTGGCCGGGTTTTCGACCACGGTCAGCCCCTTGTACTCGGCTTTGAGCAAGTCCTCCAGCGATGCGGGCGGCGGCAAGCCTTTTTCTTCAAACCACGCCCGGTCATAGTTCAGACACACGTCGCCCCAATCGACCGGCAGCAGGCGGTGCTGGTCATCCAACACAAGCGCCGGATCGATCGCGGACAGTATGGGCGACGAGTACGCTTCAAACAAATCCTCTTGCAGCGCGCGGCTGAGAAAAGTGTTATCGACGCCAAAAAACAGATCGGCCAGAGGGTTGTTTTTGCCCAAGATCGCCTTGTTCAACGCCTCGCCCGCGTCGCCCGATTTCAAAAATACGACTTGGGTGTGGTACTGTCGCTCAAAGGACGCAATCACCTCTTCCCCAATGTCAAAACTGTCGTGGGTCATGATCACCAGTTCCCGCTCGCCTGGTTGCGAGCAGCCCACGACGCACCACACGATCAACAAATACAGCCACCATCTCTTCATTTTGATCCTCCCCTAAAAAATAAAAACGCCAACCGGTGGTCGGTTGACGTTTCTCTAAACGATAACGTTTTGCTTCCCTCCGCCGGCATGATCCGTCAGGTTCAAAGGGTCGACGGCGCATTGCTCCGTCCTCTCAGCCCGGCGTTCCCGGACTCCCCTAGCTCTTGAATTGGAATTTGTGTTGTCGGTCTGCTCCTGTGATGCTTATTTCCCGGCGGGCGACGAGGGCGTTTTTCCACCGGCCTGGGCGATCCGCTCGCGCAGCGATTGACGATGCGCAAGCAGACTTTGTGCTAGTTTTCGCAGTGATGCGTGCATCTCTTCCCAGCCGGGCTGGTTCCGGTGGCCTGGATCATGGAGCAGGTCGGCCAATGATTCGCCGATCATTTCCGACTCTTGCCACTGCAACAACAGCTCGTCGAGCTGTTTGCCCTCCGGGAGCATCGCCAGAACCTGGTCGTCAAGACGGCCCAGTTGTTTGAGAAACGCGCCGCCTTGCATGAGCAACATCTGCGGGTCTGTTTCGACGGCGATGTTCATAAAATCGCCCCACTCTTCAACGATCACCTGGCGTTCCCGGCGCAATTGGATCACTTGAGGCGACAGGGTTGGCTTTTCCGCGACCGCGCCGGCCGTGGGCGTCGACGACGTTTCTGGCGGCGCTTTCTGCGCGGGCCGTTTTTTTCTCAGGTAGGCCAAACCTGCTTGCGCGCGTTTGTTGCGCGGGTTGATCGCCAGCACCTTTTCCAGGCAGATGATTTTCTCATCGTCGTCGACCACCCCGCTGAGCCAGAGCCAACCTTGCTCGTCCATCTCGTCCAGCGCGGTCACCCGGCGCAACAGTTGCCGCGCCTGACGGTACTCTCGCCGCCTGATCGCCTCGACGCCGGCCTGAACCAACTCGGGCGTGGTTCGCTTGCTTTGTGGATCGACGACCAGGAACCGGCAGCGACACGTTTCGTTCCGGCAGCCACGGACCGGCAGGCGCGGCGCGTCGGCGGGTGCAAAAGTTTTGCCGGCCAATGACCGGCAAACGTCGCAAGCGTCATCGGCGCAAACCAGGCGGATCAGCGCCCCCGATCGCGCCAGACGCATTGCCATTTGCTCGCTATGGGTGCTTTCGCTCCAATCCACGGCTTGACACTCCTGTGCGATCCCTTGATCAATCTCGGCGGATTATACTCGAAACCAGAGTGAAAGGCAAGAACCCAAGACAGTGTTGGTAAAATTAAAACCAGGAACGAATAGCGACGTTCGATATGGTTTATAACCAGCCCAGCAGCCGGGGCAGGTTGTACTCGACGATGAATGGCGCGAACACGGTCGCGATCAAAGCCACCACCGTCAACAAGGTGTTGATCGACGGACCGGCCGTGTCTTTGAACGGGTCGCCAACCGTATCGCCGACCACTGCGGCTTTGTGTTCTTCGGAACCGGGGCCGCCAAACGCGCCGTCTTCGATGTATTTCTTGGCGTTATCCCACAGCCCGCCGGCGTTGGCAAACAACAAGCCAAACACCACACCGACAAAGATCGCCCCGGCCAGGAATCCACCCAGCGCGCTGGGGCCGAGGATGAACCCAACCAGCAGCGGCGACGCAAAGGCCAGCACGCCCGGCTTGACCAGCTCCCACAACGCGCCGCGAGAGGCAATGCTCACACAACTGGCGTAATCGGGGTCGGCGGTGCCGGCCAGCAGGCCGGGGATTTCGCGCACCTGGCGACGAATTTCCAAAATCATCTTGTTGGCGTTGCGTCCAACCGACAAAATGGTCATGGCCGAGAACAAGGGCGGCATAATCGCGCCGATGAATATGCCGGCAATGACCATCGGGTTAAGCAGATCGAGGCTGGGCAACTGCACCGTCTGCGCATAAGCGGCAAAGAGCGCCAACGAAGTCAATCCGGCGGCGCAGATGGCGAACCCCTTGGTGATCGCCTTGGCCGTGTTGCCGGCTGCGTCCATCTGCGCGCAGACCTTGATCACCTCTTCGCTCATATCGGACATTTCGGCGACGCCCTGAGCATTGTCGACGATTGGCCCGTACGCATCAGAAGAGACGACCATACCACTGATCGAGAGCATCCCCACGGCGGCGATGGAAATGCCATACATGCCATTCATGCCCAGGGCTTCGGAGACGTAAAACGCGATCACGGTTGCCGCAGCCATGCCCAGCATCGAGGGAGCAATGCTCAACAAGCCATAAGAATAACCGGTGAGAATATTGAGCGCCGTGCCGGTTTGCGAAACCTCGGCGGTGTGCCGCGTGGCCTTTTGGTCGATCGAAGTATAATAATCGGTGGTCAAACCGATGACGATCCCGGCGACGAGTCCGGCAATGTTGGCCCAAAACACGGCGATGTTGAGTTCAAGCAAAAAGACGATGCCCAAAGACAACAGCGCAAACGCCACGCAGGTGGCATAGGTACCCATATTCAACGCTTTGGTGGGGTTTTCGTCCTCTTTGCCGCGCACGAAAAACATGCCGACCACCGAGGCGATGACGCCGGCGGCGGCAAAAAGCAAGGGCACGGTGATGTACCCGATATGATAGATTGCCTCCGGCGTTCCCTTGTTCGGATCGCCGATGATCAACGCGCCACCCAGGAGCATCACCGAGACGACGCTGGCGACATACGAGTCAAAGATGTCGCCGCCCATACCGGCCACATCGCCGACGTTGTCGCCGACATTGTCGGCGATCACGGCGGGGTTGCGCGGGTCGTCTTCGGGCAAGCCCAACTCTACTTTGCCAACCAGGTCGGCGCCAATATCGGCCGTCTTGGTATAAATGCCGCCACCGGCCTTGGCCAGCAGCGCAAAAGAAGTTGCGCCAAAGCTAAACCCCAGGACGACGTTTGGCCCTTGCAAGACATCGACGCCGCTGGGGTCTCGAAAGATCATATAGATGACGCCCATTCCCAGCACCGCCAGCCCAACCACCGCCATCCCCATCACGCCGCCCGCGCTAAAGGCAATGGGAAAGGCTTTGGACAGCCCCTCTTTGGCCGCCGTCGCCGACTTGGCGTTTGCCAGCAACGCAACCTGCATCCCAAAGTACCCGGCCAGCGCCGAGGACATGGCCCCCAACACATAGGCGATCGCCGTCCAGATGTTGAATAAAAAGACGAGCACCAGCGCCAGGATTGCGGCGACGACAACCAGGGCCGTGTACAGCACTTTCAGGTAGGCGTTGGCGCCTTCCCGGATCGCGTTGGACACTTTGGCCGCTTTTTCGCTGCCGGTGGGGGCGCTGTTGACACGGTAAAACAAAAATCCACCCACAATGATCGAGACGATCGCTGAAATTGGCGTTAAAAATACCCAATCTACGTCCATAATCTTTCTCCCTTCCAATCAAGTCAATTTGGCCTCAAAACCCCATTCTAATAGTATATCGCAATATTGTGGTGTGAACAACGCCCAAACGCACCATTTTCGCTCGCAGAAATGCTCTATCTGGAATAATAGAAATATGCGGCTTGGCGCGCCGATCTAAGCCCACGCTTGCCGGAACCGCCTGGCGGTTCGGTCGCAGGCCGCGAACAATTTGTCCAGATCGGCCTCGGTGTGCGCCGTGCCAAGCGCGCCAAAACCGTGCATCGTGTACACGTTTTCCAGGAGCATGCCCAGCTTGAACAGCTGCTCGCGCATTTCCAGCGAACAGCAGGCGGGATCGGCGGCCACGTCCGGCGAGTCGATGACCAGACCAGGCCGCACCGGAAAATGGAGCATAGACAACGAGCTGCCCGGCACCGCGTCATTGGGATACCCCGTGCATTGCGCATAGATGCCGTAACCGGCAAAAATCTCTTCCAGCCCTTTTCTCACCCGCTCGCCCAGCGCGCCCAGCCGGCCATAGACCTGGGTTTCGTTTTCGACCAGGTATTCCAACATGGTCTGGCCGGCGATAATTGAGGCCGGGTGCGCCGAATAGGTGCCGCCATCAAAGCGCACCCGCCGTTCCCCCTCGCGGCCGGCCAAAGTCATCACCTCGGCCCGCCCGGCCACGGCAGCGACGGGCATTCCGCCGCCAATGATCTTGCCCAAAGTCGCCAGATCTGGTTGGACGCCGTAGAGCCGGCCGACATCGCCGGCGCGAAAGCGAAATCCAGAAATGACTTCGTCAAAAATGAGGAGCGCGCCATATTTCTCGGTCAGCCGGCGCGCCAGGCCCAAGTATTCGGGGCGCGCCAAAATCGCGCCGCTGGCACCGATCACGGGTTCGAGGATGAAACAGGCGATTTGATCGCCGCGCCGGGCGAAAATATCGGTCAAAAGTTCGCTGTTGTTGAACTGGGTGACCAGTATCTCTTGCGCCACCGTGCCCGGCAGCCCCTGCGACTCGGTGTGTTGGTAGCCTTGCTCGCCAAAATTGACGCCGATCAGACCCCAGGGCTGCGCGCCATGCCACCCGCCGCCCACTTTGAGCACCAGGTTTCGTCCCGTAAAACTGCGCGCCAACATGATGGCGTACATTGTGCTCAACGATC
>CAYZYE010000142.1:0-5881 GCA_964481205.1 uncultured Anaerolineae bacterium
CTTCTTTTGATCAACCGCTACTGGTCCGGCTGGCTGGCCGGTGTCTTGTTTGTGATTTTTTTGAGTATTGTCATTGGCCTGTCCGACGCCCCTGAACAGGTCGTTGAAGGCCGCACCTTGTTCTTGTTTGCCATTCCCATTTTGGTAGCCAGCGTGGTACTGCCGGCCTGGACGAGTTTCGTGGCCGCGGCGTTTAGTAGTCTGGTTGTTTCATTGGTTGCGAGCACGATCGACTATGTTCCTCCCATTCCCTCCATGTTTGGCTTTTTTGCCATTGCGCTCGTTTCCTGGATCGCCGCCCGCAGCCTGCAGGGCGCTCTGACCGACTTGCGCGCGATCAATGCCGAGTTGGATCAGCGTGTTCTCGATCGCACACGAGAGCTGGCTGAGATGTTGAGCGAGAATCAGGCCATTTTGGAAAGTATTGCCGATGGCGTGATCGTGTTTGACAATAACGGGCAGGCTGTGGTCGCCAACCCGGCGATCTCGCGGCTGGTTGGCCGGTCGATTGAAAAGATCATTGGTTGCGATATTGCCGCTTTGATGGGCCAGGACGTAAACGCCCAGGACCGGGAGACGATGATCGGACTCTTGCGCGACCCGGACAAAGAACATGCGGCGCTCAAACTAGAGTGGGGGAAAAAGACGCTGTCGGTGAGTTGCGCGCCGGTACACAGCGAGGCAGGGGGAACGGCCGGCGCCGTCGCCGTGTACCGTGATTTCACACGCGAGGCCGAGTTGGAACGGATGAAAAGTGCGTTTGTGTCGATGGTCTCTCACGAGCTGCGGACGCCGCTCAATGCCATTTTGGGCTATGCGGATATGCTGAGTGAGGGCATTTATGGCGAGTTGAATGAAAAACAAGGCGACGTGATGCAGCGTATTTTGACAAACACTGGTCGTCAGTTGAGCCTGGTCAACGACCTGTTGGATCGCGCGCAGATCGAGGCCGGGACGATCTCGTTCAATTTTGCCCAGGTCAAACTGGTCGATCTGGTACACGAAGTGTACAGCACAATGGTCGTCCTGGCCGAACCCAAAGGCCTGAAACTGAACTGTCACATCGATCGCGATATGCCCGCCGAGGTTTACAGCGACGCGCAACGGCTGCACCAGATATTGATCAATCTGGTCAGCAACGCGATAAAGTTCACCGATCAAGGCTATGTCAATGTGGACATTTCGCGTTTCGACGACGCCCATTGGTCGATCCAGGTATCCGACACGGGGGCAGGCATTCCCAAAAATGCGCGCGAGTACATTTTTGCGCCCTTTCACCGCGTGGACAATTCGGCCACCCGGAAACACAAGGGCGCCGGCCTGGGGTTATCAATTGTCAAACAGTTGGTTAATATGATGGGCGGCGACGTGACCGTCGATGGTCGCGTCGATCAAGGCAGCGTGTTTACCGTCGTGCTGCCTTTTACGCCGCCAGAATGAGCAAATGATTGTATTCAACGGGGAGGTGTTTGTTATGAGTGAGCTGTTTGCATTGGTTGTTGAAGACGATTTCGACTTGTCGACTATTTTTGCTGCGGCGCTACAGGCCGCCGGTTTCAAGACCGAAGTCATTGGCGACGGGGCCGTGGCGGTGCAACGGCTGGCCTCCATTTCACCGGATGTGGTGGTCTTGGACCTACACCTGCCTAATGTGTCCGGAGCCGACATCCTGGAGCATATTCGCCAGGATGAGCGGTTGGCCGATACCCGGGTGATCGTATCGACTGCTGACCCACGGATGGCGAATGTGCTTGAGGATGTGGCCGACCTTGTGCTGATCAAGCCGATCAGCTTTAGTCAACTGCGCGATCTGGCAAAACGGTTTGCGTCTACGTTTTAGCGCCAGACCGCTGGCAATCTTGACACAGAGTATCACAACAGTTCTCCAGGTAGCTCTCTTTTCTGTCTCTTAAATTCTGTGTTCCAAATTGCGAGTTCTTTGGCGACCTTTTGGTCGCGTTTTTTCAGCGGCCTGGATGATCTCTTGAGGCAAAGAGAGTGAAAGAGAAATCTCGAACAAGATGGGGAGAATTCGACGCCGCCCCGCGCGCGATGGGGCGCGCGTTTACCTTGTTGCTCGCGCCAACCGGGGCGCGGACGGCGCTTGGGCCGGCCTGGGCGGTCTTGTGCGGCGCGCTCGTTTCCGGCGGTTGGCGTTGGCAAGCCGATGCGCTGCTGGCGCTGCTGGTGGCATTGTTTGTAACCGAGGCGCTGTGGAGCACCTGGCGGGCAATGTTGATTGATCTGGATTGGCCTCGATATATCGCCGAGTACCCGCTGCCCGGACGCGGCGACCCGGTGCTGGCGCCGCCTTTTACCACGCCCTGGTCGCCGGTGGGGCGGCTGTTGCTGGGCTGGGGGCGCGTTCGTCGCTGGATGCGGGAAACGCTGCCGCTCGAAAGGCAAAGCGCCTTGTTTGCCTTGCCGATCTTGCCGCCGCTGATTCTCGTCCTCTCGGCGGCTGCCGGCGCACAGATGGCAATATTGTCGTTGCTGGCGCTGGCCTTGATCGCGATCGAGTGGCGCGCAAGCTTGCGCGCAGATTTGCGCGCAAATATGCGCAACCGGCCACATTCGAGCCTGCAAGCAAGTGTCGAGATTGGCCTGAGTTGGCTGGCCGGACACCTCGTTTTTGCGCCGCTGACCTGGCAGTCTTTGACTCTGGCATGTAGTTATGCTCTTGTATATCAAGGTATGCTTGCGTTGCTCCAACCAGCGCTTTCCTCCCCGGCGTATTCCTGGGCGTTGGCCTTGATCTATGGCGGGCAGGGGGCGGCGATGGCGCTGCTTGTGGCCGCGCAGCGCCCGTTGGCCGCGTTGGCGCTGGGCGTGCTCGCCGCGCCGCAACTGTTGCTCGTCGATCGTTCGCGCCCGGCGCGGCATGGCGCGTGGTATGTGCGTCACACCGCGCCGTTGATCATGCTGGCGATGCTGATTGCGGCGTGGGCGATATGACGCGCCAAGGTGTCGAGGCATGGGCTGGGGATTAGGGATCGCGCTGGGCGTTGTGGGGCTGGGGTCGCTGGGCGCGATTCTGTATTGGGCGTTTATCATCACCGAGGGCGCATACCTGGGCGCGCGCGTCGTCGCCTGGACGTATGACCTCACGGCCAAGCAGTACGACCGGATCAAGCAGTTCAAACTGGAACACGACGTCTGGTTGATCGCCGGGCCGCTGCTGGGCAAACTCAAAGGGGTTCGCGCGCCGCTCATTCTCGATGTGGCAACCGGCACCGGGCGGCTGCCGCACGCGCTCTTTAGCCGCCCGTTTTTCGACGGTCATCTCGTCGGCCTGGATTACTCGCGCAAGATGCTGCGCGAGGCCGAGGCCAAGTTGGCCGTTCACGCCGGGCGTTACACTTTGGTCTGGCACAACGCACAACACTTGCCCTTTCCAGACGAAACCTTTGATGCGGTATGTAGTTTGGAGGCGCTCGAATTTATGCCCAATCCACGGGGCGTCCTGGCCGAAATGTCGCGCGTGCTGCGTCCGGGCGGCGTTTTTTTGGTCACCAATCGCATCAACTGGGAAGGCAAACTGATGCCGGGCAAGGCGTTTCGCAAAGACGAATTTCGGGCGCTGCTGCAGGGCGTCGATTTGCAGCGAGTCGAATTTCGCATCTGGCAGACCTATTATGATTTGATTTTTGCGCGCAAAAAGGGCGTGCGTTCGGAGCGCGGACGAGATGTGCAAGCGATCGCGCAGATATTGGACGAGATTGCCCTGTAGCGACCGGGCCGGGGAGGTAAAAGCATGCGTCTGCCGAACGATTATCTCGAACGTGTGTACGCAGGGGTATTGGGTAAGCTGATTGGCGTATATCTGGGTCGTCCTTTTGAAGGCTGGTCCTTTGAACGGATCATGGCGGAACTGGGCGAGATCGATTATTATGTCCACGAGAAACTGGGACGGCCGCTGATCGTCACCGACGACGACATTAGCGGCACGTTTACTTTTTTGCGCGCGCTGCCGGATTACGGTTACGCTCCCGATGCGGCGCAGATCGGCCAGACGTGGTTGAACTATATCATTGAAGGGCGGACGATTCTCTGGTGGGGAGGGATGGGTAACTCGACCGAGCACACCGCTTATTTGCGCCTCAAGCACGGCGTTGCCGCCCCACGCAGCGGGTCGATGGCGTTGAACGGCAAGGTCGTGGCCGAGCAGATTGGCGCGCAAATTTTCATCGACGGTTGGGCGATGGTTGCGCCGGGCGATCCGGCGCTGGCCGCCGACCTGGCGCGGCGCGCGGCCAGTGTCAGCCACGACGGCGAGGCGGTCTATGGCGCGCAGGTGTTGGCGGCGATGGAGGCGCTGGCTTTTGTCGAGCCAGACCTCGACGTTTTGCTCGACGCCGGCGTTTCATTCATCCCGCGCGACTCGGTCATCTATTGCATGATCGGCGATCTGCGCGAGTGGCACGCCGGTGACGCGCGCCGGTCGGACGCGGACTGGCGCCAGGGGTTCGAGCGGCTGCGCGCCAGGTATGGCTATGATCGATATGGCGGCAACTGTCACCTGGTGCCCAATCACGGCCTGATCATACTCGGTTTGCTTTATGGCAGCGACGATTTTCAAAAAACATTGAAAATTGTCAACACGTGCGGCTGGGACACCGACTGTAATTCGGGCAATGTGGGGTGCTTGCTGGGGATCAAGAACGGGTTGGCCGGCCTTGAGGCCGGCCCCGACTGGCGCGGGCCGATCGCCGACCGGTTGTACATGCCCACCGCCGACGGGGGGCGCGCGATCACCGACGCCGTCATTGAAACCTATCATATTGTCAACAATGGGCGCGCGTTGGCCGGTTTGCCGCCTTGCGCGCCCAAAGACGGGGCGCGTTTTCACTTTGAGCTGCCCGGCTCGGTGCAGGGCTTTGCCCCGGAGATGGGCGGCGCGCACGAGGGCGCGGTGGTCGTCGAGAATGTGCGTGGACACAGCCGCCGGGGGCAGCGCAGTTTGGCCGTGCGTTACCGGGGCGTCGTTGCCGGGCAGCCGGCGCGCGCGGCGACGCCGACATTCATTCCCCCGCAAGACATTCACCTGGGCGGTTACGGCCTGATTGCGTCGCCGACATTGTACGCCGGGCAGACGGTGTGCGCCCGGCTCCAGGCCGGCGCGGACAATGCGGCGCCGGTTTTGTGCCGGTTGTACATTCGCACCTATGGCGCGGAGGATCGGTTGGTCTACCGGTATGGCCCGGCGGCGTCCTTGTCTGCGGCGAGCGAGCGCGTTTTGACATGGCAGATTGAGGACACCGGCGGCGAACCGATCGCCGAGATCGGGGTCGAGGTCGGTTCTGTGCAGCGTACCGATGGCGCGGTTTACCTCGATTATTTGACCTGGGAAGGCGCGCCCAACGTGGTGTTGGCCCGTCCGGCTTCGGGGGGCGCAATGTGGCGCCGGGCCTGGGTCGATGGCGTCGATCGGTTTGACAGCGGAAGCGAGGCGTATCGCGTGATCCAGAACGAGGGCGTTGGGTTGTTGATCCAGGGCGCGCGCGAGTGGGTCGATTACGAGGTCGGTGCCGAGATCAATCTGCATTTGGCGGCCGAGGGCGGTGTGGCCGCGTATGTGCAAGGAATGCAACGTTATTATGCTCTGTTGTTGTGCAATGATGGTAAGGCGCGCCTGGTCAAGGCATTGGATGGTCGCCGCACGCTGGCCGAAACGGATTTTGCCTGGGCTTTTGGCGAGACGCACTTGTTCAACTTGCGGGTGACGGGCGTACACCTGGAAGCGTCGCTGGACGGCGAGGTCATTCTGGAGGTTGACGATCTGGATCGACCGTTGACCGGTGGCGGGGTGGCGCTGGTTTGCCAGGAGGGCCGGCTGATGACCGAGGCCGTCACCGTTCGGTCTTGCGGATAGACAGACTGT
>CAYZYE010000142.1:5981-10923 GCA_964481205.1 uncultured Anaerolineae bacterium
TTGGAGCGTGCTTGCACAAAGCGCCGGCCTGGGAGGGAGGAATGTTGATGGGCAATGAAAAAGTGCTGGTTATCGAAGATCGCCGGGAAAACATTGTTTTTCTGGCTAATCAGGTGTTGAAACCCAACGGCTATGAGGTGATCACCGCGCGCGATGGTCAGGCCGGTTTGCAAAAGGCGTTGCAAGAAGACCCCGATCTGATCATCACCGATTTGAGGATGCCGAAAATGAACGGCATTCAAGTTTTGCAAGAACTGGATCGGGCGGGCAAGTCGATTCCGGTGATCATTGCCACTTTTCACGGCTCGGAAGAGCTGGCGATTGAGGCTTTTCGGCTGGGCGCGCGCGATTATTTGATCAAGCCGTATGAAATAACCGAGATGCTCGAGGCCATCGATCGCGCGCTGGGGGCCAGGCGTCGCTTTGAAGAGGAAAAGACCGCGTTGCAAGACACCGTCGCCCGGGCCAACAAGCAGCTCGAAGGGCGGATCAAAGAACTGCGCATTCTTTCGGGGATCGGCAAGGCGGTCACTTCGGTGCTGAACGCCGAAAAGGTCTTGCAGCGCATTGTCGAGGCGGCGACGTTTTTGACCAACGCCGAGGAAGCCTTTTTGATGCTTGTCGATGAGCAGACGGGCGAGTTGTACATGCGCGCTGTGCAAGGGATGGGCAAAAAGTATACCCGCTTTCGGCAAAAAGTAGACGACAGTATTGCCGGGCAGGTCATCCGCACCGGGCGTCCGGTGCGCATTGGGCGCAGCAAAAAGGACAAGACGCACGAGGTGATGACCGGCTATTTGGTGCGCGAGTTGATCAATGTGCCTCTTCAGGTGCGGGGGACGGTGATCGGCGTGCTGGGCGTGGACAATATCACGGCCAGGGAGAGTTTTACCGAAAATCACGAGTATTTGCTGGCGGCGCTGGCCGATTACGCCGCCATTGCCATCGACAATGCGCGTTTGTACGAGTTGATGGAACTGCGCGCCGAACACCTGACCAAGTTGGTGGTCAACCAACAGCAGGACGATGAGCCGCAGAGAGAGGCGGAAAAGCTAGAGCAACAGCTGCAAGCGCAACAGGAACGTCTGCGCGCGCAGGAAAAGCAACTGGACGACGAGCGGGCGCAGCTCAAGATGATTGCCGAACAGCTGCATATTTTGGGCGCCCAGTTGGAGGAAATGCAGACGCGGTTGCTCGAGGGGCGTGGTTAGCGTTCATCCGAGACCGGCGGCGGCTCGTCGGGGCGAGCGGCGTCGCTCGTTTCCGCTTCGAGCTGTGCTACATAGCGGTCGATCGCCTCTCGCAAGTTCTTCCAGTCGGCCGGTTTGAGGTTGAATTTGGCCTGCTGCGTGATCGGCAGTTCTCCGGCGTCCGCGACTTTGGTTTTGCCTTTGGCGACGCGCACGCGCCGCCGCCCGCTTTGCTCGATGATGCCCACGGCAAACATCCAACCCGCGCCGGCGGGGATCAATGTCCACGTTTCCCATTTGGCCGCGTATCGCCTGGCTTCTTCACTCATTGTTTCCTCCATTGTACAATCTGTTCTGATTTATTTCTCTTATTTTGTTTAATCATCGCTCAATGCCTCGACCGTTTTGCCTCCCAAACGCCGCCGCCGATCAGCAGCGCCCCAAAAGCGACAATGATGCTCATCTCGATGATGCCCTGCGGCGTGACCCCTGTGACCGGCAAACTGTTCACCGCAGTCGGCGTGGGGGCGGCAGTGGCCGTCATCGTTGGCGTTGCTGTCAGCGCCTGGGTTGGCGTCGATGTTGGTGTGGCGGTTTTGGTCGGTGCCGGCGTCCGAGTCGGCGTTGATGTTGGCGTGGCGGTTTTGGTCAATGCCGGTGTCCGAGTTGGCGTTGATGTCCGAGTTGGCGTAGCCGTTGACGTGGCGGTAGCCGTTCGAGTCGGCGTCGGGGTGGGGGTGGGAGGCAGGGTCGATGTGGATGTCGGCAACGGCGTATAGGTGGGACGCGGCGTATAGGTGGGCGCAGACGTGTGGGTGGGGTAAGGCGTATAGGTGGGCGCCTGGGCAACCTGGACGGGTGTGATGGTGGCGGCCTGTGCCCGGCTCGCCGATGTCAGATCGACCCATGGCGAGAGAACGAGTGCAAAGAGCAGCAACGCCGCTACGCCGGCGCCGATGAGCACGCGCGCCCACAGCGGCCCCGGATTCGAGCCTGGCATGTGCAGCGAGACAATCCAGGCGACCAGCCAGGCGATGATAAATCCCAGAACAAGCGTCAGCAATCCGGCAATCAAGAACGAGAACACTTGGAAATTCCCCCCAGATTGGCTTGTTTCCGCGCCGACCGGTGAGCGCGCCGTGACCGGCGTTTCACCGGTTGCGTTCCCCCAGAGGCCCTGTTGGCTCTGCGCCAATGCCATCAATGCTGTAAAGAGCACGGCCAAGATGACAACGACGATCCGTTTCGTATTTTGATCGTCCTGAAACATGACAATGTGTCCACGAGGTAACTGAAAAACTTGAACACTCGCGCCAACCGCCGAGTACACCAGTTGTTCAGTACAGTCATTGCTTTATGTTGTTCTGATTATAGATTGGATCGGGTGATTTGTCAAGGCAAGTAGACATAAGGATGCGCAGCGTGCCTTTGCGATGACATTGCCCAAACGCGGGTGATAAGGCAATTCCAGAGAAATAATTGTCCCAGATTAGCACAGGCCATGGAATAATCGCCGAGGGAGCATTTGCCGTTGGGGGTCAGGAGGCGGCGGAATGGGGATTCCGCCGCCACAGGTTGGGATTCCGCCGCCACAGGTTGCTCGGCCTGGATTGCCAAATCCAGGCCAAAAACGGCGAGGCGAGGCTGGTCGCATTTATCTTGTTCGGCTGCCGGATCTGGCGATCCGGCAGGAGCAGATGGAATGGCCGGACGCTCAAGCCATTTGAAACACGCCCAAATGGTTTGGGTGTCCGTAGCGTCGCCCCTTGCGGGCGGCGCATAGACGGGTGGCCATAAAGCAAATGAAACACACTCCGAACTTGACAGAACATGACAAGTTGGACGTGTTGCTGTATAATGAATTCAAGGCTCGTTGCGGTAAACGGGTTTGGGCCGTGAACTCGGCATCATTTCCGGTTTACGCGCGTTTCAAATGGGTTGGCGGTTGGGTAGCATAGCCCCTGGCGGGTGTTTTTCGGTTTGGCCGTTGGGGCGGAACATACGAGGAGACGGTATGCGTTGGCGACAGTGGGCGGCTTGGACAACGGTTTTGCTTTGCCTGTCCGGCGGCCCGATTTTGCTGGCCGTCGCTGCGCCGCCGTCTGGCTGGCGGTTTGCCGGTGGGTTGGCCAGCCCCGACGACGTGCGGGTCTACCTGGCGGCGATGTACCAGGGTGCGCGCGGCGCATGGCTTTATCGCCCGCCCTTTGATCCGACGCCGGCGGGGGCGATGTTAATGTACACGCTGTACCTGGCGCTTGGGCGCGCGCCGGGCCTCGATTTGATGCTCTGGTACCATCTGGCGCGTCTGGCGGCCGGCGTTTTGGTACTGATCGTCGCCGCGCATTGGGCAGCCAGGTTGTTTCCAACCTGGGCAGGACGATGGTCGGCCTGGCTGTTGGTCGCGTTTTCGTCGGGGATGGGCTGGCTGTTGGCCTTGATCCCGGTACCGGCGTGGCAGGCGCGCCTGATCGATTTGAAAACGCCCGAAACGAGCACTTTTTTGTCTATTTTTACCGCGCCGCACTTTGCGCTTGGCGTGGCGCTAGAGGCGTTGGCCTTGCTGTTGTTCTGGCAGGCGACTCGAAAACCACGGTGGTGGATGTGGGCGTTTTTGAGCGGCGGCAGTTTGCTGGGTCTGGGCCTGGTTTATCCCTTTACGCTGCCGGTGGTTTACGCCACGATGGGTGGCTATGTGCTGTGGACGTTCTGGCAAGTGGGTCGGCGGCAAGGATGGCGCGCCTTGTGGGTGGGGTTGATCGGCGGCGGGATTACCGTACCTTTTGTTATTTATTATATTTATACGTTCTTTTTCACCCCTTTTTGGCAAAACACGCACGTCGCCCAAAATGTGATTCCAACGCCGGGGCCGGGCTGGCTGCTGGCGGGGTATGGGCTGCCGCTGGGGCTGGCCGTGTGGGGCGCGGCGCAGCGAGATCGCCGGCCGCGCGGCGGCAAAACATTGTTGATCATTTGGGCGGTTGCCAACGGTCTGCTGCTTTTTTTGCCGGTCACGTTTCAGTGGCGCATGGCCAACGGTTGGCATTTTTGTCTGGCGCTGTTGGCCGCCGATGGGTTGGAGCACGGCGCGATCCCCTGGCTGCGCCGGCGGGGCGGGCTGGCATTTTTGCGCCGGTGGAGTATGACGCCGGAAGCGACAGCAAGGCGCATCATTGTGCTCTTGACCGTGCCTTCGACGCTGATGGTTTCGTTGATCGGCGTGCGCATTGCGCTGACCGAGCGCGGATTTCCATATTATGTGTCTCAAGACGAGCTGCGGGCGATGGACACATTGTCGCCGGCGCTGAGTTTTGGCGATGTCGTTTTGGGCGCTTACCAGACCGGCAACGTGCTGCCGGCGCACGCCTTGTGCCGTGTGGTGGTCGGGCAGCAGTTTGCCACGCTCAAGCCGGTGGAGAAACTGGCCGATGTGACGCGGTTTTTTGATCAAGGCACGCCGGACGCGGAGCGGATCGAGATTTTGGAACGTTATGGGGTGACGGTGGTTTACTATGGGCCGTGGGAACGGGCGTTGGGGACATTCGATCCTGGGCATGTGCCTTATCTTGAAGAAATGGTTCGATTGGATCAAACAACGGTCTATCGTGTATTGGGAGCAAAACAACCATGAAACCGATCGCCGTGTGGCAGCGTCTAAAGGACGACAAAAAAGCGGCTCTTGTGCTGGGGATGTTGGGTGTTATTTATGTCGCGCTTGTGTTCGGCGTGTTGCCCCGGCAGGTTTTTTTCTC
>CAYZYE010000143.1:0-10715 GCA_964481205.1 uncultured Anaerolineae bacterium
TGACCGCCCCAAGATCAATGCAATTGCTCTACAGACTGACTTGCCGAGGTGTCCTTGTTAATCTTGGGTTTTTCAGCGACCTCCCGGGGGGGGCGGCAATCAAGGGCGTAAACCATGACTCGTCTCCTGAACAAATTGTTCAACGTTCGTCGCCACGAGTGGCCGCAGTTGGGTGCGCTCTATGTGATGAACTTTGTTGTCCTCATCGGCATCTATTGGGGAGACGAGATCGTCGAGGCGGCGTTCCTCAACCAGATTGGCGTGCGTTTTTTACCCCTGGTGATGATGGGCAACGCCTTGTGCGCCGTCCTGGCGATCGTACTCTATACCGCTTTTGCCGACCGGGTTGACAATGGCTCATTGTTGATCCTCATCCTGGGCGTTGGCGCATTGGGCATTGTGGTCGGGCTGATTTTTCTGCAAAGAAATTGGGTCACTGCCGCATACCCGTTATTATACCTCGTTATTCAAGTACCACTGAGAACAATTCTCAATATCCATTGGGCAACCTATGTCAATGGCTTTTATGACACCCGCGCGGCAAAACGAATTGTCCCCGTCCTGGGATCGGCGGTCCGGTTGGCGGGCATGGTCTCTGGCCTGACCATGCCGCTGTTGAACCGGCTCTTGTCGCCCGCTCAAATCATCATCGTTTGGCTGGTCGCGATCGTGGCCACCGCCCTGCTCGCTTGGCTGACGCCGCGCCTGCTCCACAAAGCGACCCCGCCGCCCGCGCCGCCGCTGTCGTCCAGACGGTGGATCGACAACATCCGCGAGGGCTATCATTATGTTGCCCGGTCTCGGTTCTTGCGTTGGATGGCCGTCGCAACCCTGTTGATGATGGTCTTGATGCAGCTCGTCGATTATCGAACCAAGGACATTCTCAGCCATTTGAACTCGGTGCAAGAAATTTCCAATTTTACCGGCGCGCTGCGCGGTTGGTCCAACCTGGTCGCGTTGCCCTTTCAACTCTTGTTTCTCGGACGGATCATTGCCCGGATCGGGCTGGGTTCGACGGCGTTGATTTTTCCGCTGGGCACGCTGGCGACGTGCATTGGCTTGATCGCTGCGCCGCAGATCGCCACGGCTGCACTCGGCCAACTCGATCGCACCACGCTGCGCACCACGCTGCGCAATCCAACCGACAGCCTGTTGTACAACGCCGTGCCCCTGCATGTCAAGGGCCGCGCGCGCGCCTTTATTGGCGGGCTGGTCATTCCAATCGGATCGTTTTTGGGCGGCCTGTCCCTCATGCTGCTCGAAAGCCACGACCGGTTTCCCGCCTGGGTACTGTCATCCCTGATCGGGCTATTGGCCGTGGCCTATCTCGTCGGCGCCTGGGTGGTGCGTCGACAATATGCCGGCGCATTGCTGCAAATGCTCGAACAAGAAGACTATTCCTTTCTCCTACCGTCGGCAAGCACAAACTTGACCGTGGTCGATCCGGCCACATTGCGTTCACTCCAGGCCAGGCTCGAACAGCCGGATGCCGCGCCCGAATTTGTCATCTTTATGGCCCAACTGATCGTCCAGGTCGGCGGCGATCAAGCCGTTCCCATTCTCGATCGCTTTGTACGGCGCGCCGCCGACCCCGACGTCCGCGCATCGATCGGCGATGTGCTGGCCGTGTCGGACATTCGCAGCGATGCCCTGTACCGGTTGTATGTCGCGCTGCTCGACGACCCCGATGGGCGGGTTCGTCGCTCGGCGTTTGCGGGGCTGGAAAGGTTGGCCCGCCCCGGCGACGTACAGTTTCAGACATTGGCGATGGGGTTGCTCGACGATCCAGATATCGATCTGCGCGTGCAAGTGCTGTCCATGCTGGTTCAAACGAACGATTTTTACAGCCTGGCCCCGGCGGTGCAGGCGTTGGACGAACTGTTGCATCACCAGTCGCCGCGCCGGCGCGCCCAAGGCGTATATGTTTTAGGGCATCTCTGTGATACAGTACGCGCTTTTGCACAGTTGACCGGATATTTTTCCGATCCCGCCGATCAAGTGCGCTTGCAAGCCGCGCTGGCCGCCGAGTCACAGACCTTGAGCGCCACACTCATCGCGCCGGATCAGATGCGTGACTGGCTCAATGACCCGGTGGAGCGCATACGCCAGGTAGCGGTGACGATCCTGGGACGAATGGACGCCAATAATCAGGCGCGCGACTTGCTGGTCACGGCGCTCACCGATTCCAGCCCGCTGATCCGCGCCGCCGCCGCCGACGCCCTGGTCGAAATCGGGGCGGACATTATCCCATTGCTCCAGCAGCGAACGACAGACGGCGCGCCCAACGCCCGCCTGGAAAAAATGGCCGCCTTTGTTTTATGCCGAATCAACCCGCGGGAGCACGGCGCGCTGCTTTGGGAGCAGGTCGATCGCTGCTTGTCGGCCATCTATGGCAACCTGGGGCAGTTGGTGGCGCTCTCGTCGCTTGAACGGTGGAGCAGCGTTTTGGTTTTGCAGAGCGCCCTGGTCGAACAGAACCGGCGTCTGACGGACGACATTTTTTACCTGCTTGGGGCCATCTATGCGCCGGCGCATGTCGACCTGGTCGCAGAATCGCTGCGCAACGCCGATCCGCGCGTGCGCGCCAACGCCGTCGAGGCGCTCGAAGCCCTCACCTCGCCGCAGATGACTCGCTTGATCGCGCCCTTGTTCGAGCCGGAACGATCCCGGTCGCAGCTACTCGCGCTGGGTCAGGAGGTCTGGGAGATCGACACGCCGGACGCGAAACGGGACTTGGAGCAACTCGTCACCCGCGCCGACGGTCGATGGTTGCGCGCGATCGCCGTTTTGGCACTGGGCGAGATCGGCGCGCAGTTGCAGCCGCGTTCCGGCGACGCCGCCAGGCCGGCGCCAAAACGCCGCCGGCGCGTTCCCACCGATCTGCTCGGCATGCTGGCCGGCTCATCCTCGACGCCGGCGTCAGGCCGGAAAACCAACCGGCGCGCGGCCCCGGCCAACGTGTTCACCCTGGCTGAAATCGAGCGGCTACTCGATCTGGCACGTTCTGACCGCGATGCCCAGGTGCGTTCGGCTGCGCAAGCGGCCGGGCAAATGATGGCCGAAACGCACATCCTCGAACGGGCTAAAAAGGAGGGCTTTGTGCTGTCTACAATTGAAAGAATCGTCTTTTTGAAAAAAGTTCCTTTTTTCCAGGGGATGACGATTGAACAACTCGACGTGCTGGCCAACGTGTGTGAAGAAATCTTGTGCGAAGAGGACACGCGCATCTTTGAGCAGGGCGACCCCGGCGGCGCGCTCTATGTCGTCGTCAACGGGCGCATCGCCATCGAGCGCGCCGGCCGACGTCGTGGATCGACGGTGCGGCTGGCGACGATCGAGGCCAACGCTTATTTTGGCGAAATGTCTCTGTTTGACCGCGGCCCGCGCTCGGCGGCGGCGGTCGCCGTTCAAGATACCTTGATGCTGCGACTGCGGCGCGAGCCGCTGTTGGCGCTGCTTCGTCGTTACCCCGATTTGTCGCTAGAGTTGATCAATGTCCTCAGCCAACGGCTGCGCGATGCCGACGATCGGATCGCCAAACTGACCCGCTCCAAGCCGCAGCAGCTTCAAAAATTGTACGACAAGCTGACGCCTGATTTGAACTAAAAGGCCGCTGAAAAACCTCTAGCGCACCCGTCAGCCGCCAAGGACGACGAGACTGGCCTATGGTTATAAATATCCACGGTGCTACTCGATGTTTTATTCATTTCTCTGCGGTTGGGAGGTTTTTCAGCACGCTACCGGTTCTCCAAATGGCGTGATAAGGAGATTTGTTCTTGGATACACTCACTTTATCATTACAAGACGCCGGCGACCGTCTGGTCAAACTCGTTCCGACCGGAGAGGTGGTCACAGATGAGATGTGGGCCGAGTTTGCTCGCCGCATCACCGCCGAATCCGGGCTGCGGCCAACGCCGGCAGCCACGCTGGCCGGGCGCTGGCGTCGCGGCGAAGGCGCGGTTGCACTTGAGCACGGGCGCATCATCGGCCACACCAGCATCGTCGAGATTTTTTGCGAGACCAACCGCGCCCACTTTGCCCAGGCGTTGGGTCTCGATGCCACGCAGCTGCCCGGCATCGACGTCTGGAAACTCGCCACCTCGTGGACCGCCCCCCAATGGCGCCGAAGGCACATCCAGACGCAGCTCACCGCCATGTTGCAAAGCCGGTGCGCGCAAAAATGCCTGTTTACGGCGGTCGCTATCGGCCTGGCCGGGTCGCCCATGATCGCCGAGTTTGGCTGGCGGATCATCGGCTGGAACGACGCGCCATTCACCAGCAGTTTGATCGGCATTCCCATTTCCGGTTACGCCGATCGCGTCGAGACGCGGTGGTGGCCGCCGCCGGACGTGGTGCGTTACAACGGGCCGCACATTTCGCCCCACGACGACCACGGGCATGATTGGGCGCATTTTGGGCATCTGTGGGTTTCGAGCATCGAGATCGCCCACGAGTTGGACGATCAAATTCGCGCCTTGTTGGACAATGACCTGGAGCGCTGGCGGCATGCGTCGATCACCGTGTTTACGGGCACGCCCAAGTCGCTATTGAACTTTTTTCAAGAATAGGTTATGATGATCATAACATTCGGACGACGATTTGGAAATGGAGCCTGGATATCTATGTCAAGATTATGGTGGATACACATCGTTGCGTTGGTCGCGCTGCTGGCCGCTTGTGCGCCGGCGGCGCTGCCCACTGAGACGCCGTCGCCGCCCACGCCAACGGCGGCCGCGTCGCAACAGACGCGCGGCGCCGGCGGGACGCTGAATCTGCTCTACTGGCAGGCGCCGACAACGCTCAACCCGCACTTGACCACGGCGACCAAGGATTGGGCCGCTTGCCGGATCACCTATGAGCCGCTGGCCAGCTATGACCGGGCCGGCAACCTGATCCCCTTTCTCGCCGCCGAAATCCCCTCGCTGGAAAACGGCGGCGTCGCCGCCGACGGCCGCTCTGTGACCTGGAAACTCAAAACGGATGTATTGTGGTCAGATGGCACGCCGTTTACCGCCGACGACGTTCTATTTACGTATGAATTTATCGTCGATCCCGAGACGGATGCCCAGACGACATCGACGTATGACGCCATCGAACGGGTAGAGGTCATCGACGATCTCACCGTCAAGATACATTTCAAGGACGTGAACCCGGCCTGGTCGCTGCCCTTTGTCGGGACGCGAGGCATGATTTTGCCGCGCCACGCTTTCGACGGGTATGCCGGGGCGGCGGCCAAAGACGCGCCGGTCAACGACCTGCCGATTGGCACCGGGCCGTACCGGATGATGCCGCCCGGGATCAAGCCGCAAGAGGTGCTGCTGCTGGGCACCCAACTCGTCGAAACGAACAAGATCGTTTACGAGCCAAACCCATATTTTCGAGAGCCGGACAAGCCGTACTTTGCCCAGGTCGTTTTGCGGGGCGGCGGCACGGTGCTCGAGTCGGCGCGATCGCTTTTTCAACTGGGCGAGGTTGATTTTGCCTACAACATGCTGCTGCCCGGCCAGCAGCTTGACGCACTCGAAGCGGAAGGGCGGGGCAAGGCCGTATCCTATTTTACGGCCAAAGTCGAACGTATCCTGATCAACCACACCGACCCCAACAAGACCACCGAGGATGGCGAACGATCGAGCCTGACCTACCCGCATCCCTTTTTCAGCGACTTGCGCGTGCGCCGGGCTTTCAACGTCGCCATCGACCGCGAACGGATCGCGGCATTGTATGGGCGCACCGGGCGCCCGACCGCCAATCTGCTGGTCTCGCCGGCCATCTATCGCTCCACCAACACCGCGTTCGAATACGACCCGGCGCAAGCCTCGGCGTTACTCGACGAGGCCGGGTGGATCGACAGTGACGGTGACGGCATCCGCGACAAAGACGGCGTCAAAATGAGCGTCCTGTTTCAAACATCGGTCAACACCGTGCGCCAAAAAACCCAGCAGATCGTCAAAGAGAACCTGGAAGCGATCGGCGTTCAGGTCGAGCTTAAAATCATTGACGCCAGCATCTTTTTTGGCGGCAACAACCCCACCAACCCCAACACCCGTTGGCAGTGTTACGGCGACCTTCAAGAGTACAATCTAGGCAACAGCAGCCCAGACCCCGGCGCGTATATGCGCAACTGGACTTGCGGCGAAATCGCCCAAAAATCGAACAACTGGTCGGGAAACAACATCGAGCGTTGGTGCAGCGCCGATTTTGACGCCCTGTACGAGCAGTCCAAAACCGAAATGGACCCGGAAAAACGGCGCGAGTTGTTCATCCAGATGAATGACTTGATCATCGACAAAGTGGTAATGATCCCCCTCGTCGACCGGGCGGGCGTGCATGGCGTCAGCAACGATCTGCTGGGCGTGGATTTGACGCCGTGGGACTCGGAACTGTGGAATATCAAGGATTGGAGGCGTGCGCAGCAATGACCACCCCACCCGCTCGTAACAACCGGCCGCAATTCTGGCAGTTCTTTAGCGACCTCAAGATCGGCACCAAGCTGACGACAATATTCAGCATTTTGGTCTTGTTTACATCGGCCAGCGTCGTGATCAGCTACCTGGGCAGCCGCCAGGCGACGACCAAGATCGAATTGACCGTCCGGGTGCGTGCGCCATTGGCCATCCGCGCCGCGCGCGCGCAAACCAATCTGCTGCAAATGCAGGCCGACGTGCGCGGCTATCTGGCGCTGGGCGACGAAATCTATCGCGAGAGTTACAACCGCTCCAACCTGGAATTTCTCACTGCCCTGGACGAACTGGACGAACTCTTGACCCAACACGCCGAACCGGAAACGCGGCATCGATTGCAAGAGATACGCACCCAGTACGCGCGGTGGAGCCAATGGCCCGAACGGCTCTTTGAACTGCGCAACGACAAAGTAGACCGCGAACCGGCCTACCGCCTGTTGGCGACAGACGGCATGCGCTTTGGCGGCCGCGTGCTGATCGACATCCACAGCATGATCGAAGAACAAGGACAGCGCAAGGCGACCGAGGCCAACCTGGCATTGCTGCAAGATATGGCCGAATTTCAGGGCAATTTTTCCGCCCTGATGTCGGCTTTGCGCAACTATGTCACCACCCGCAACCGCATTTTCAAACAGTACGAATACCAGGCCAACCTCACCGCCAACCAAAACACCTGGGAAACGCTGCGCAACAAATACAGCGCGCTGACGCCCAACCAGCAGACGCTTTTTGACCAAATCATCGAAAATCGAAAAACATTCTTGTCATATCCAGATCAGCTCTTTGCCATCGTCGAGGGCGATCGCTACCGCGAAGACCTGTACCTGTTTCGCACCGAAGCCGTGCCCAAAGCCGACAAGATGCAGGCGCTGCTATCCCAAATGGTCGAACGGCAGCAAACCTTGTTGCAAACCGAGCTGGAGCAAGGGCAGCAAAGCCTGGACACGGCCAACCGGATCATCCTGGTTGGCGGGCTGGTCACGCTGGGGCTGGGGTTTGCGCTGGGCTACATCACCGTCGGCAACATTGCCAACCCCATTCGCCGGCTGACGCAGGTCGCCGAGCAGATTCACGGCGGCGATCTGGCCGCGCAGGCGCAAGTCGAGTCCAGGGATGAAATTGGCGTGCTCGCCAAGACATTCAACAGCATGACCAGCCGGCTGCGCGAGACGCTGCTCCAGGTGCGCAAGGAAAAACAGCGCGCCGACAACTTGCTCGAAGTCGTGATCCCCATCGGCGTCGAACTGGCCTCGGAAAAAGACTTTAACCGCCTGCTGGAAAAAATGCTGCTCGAAGCGAAAACATTTTGTCACGCCGACGCGGGCACGCTCTATTTGCGCACCGACGAGGAGCAGCTGCGCTTTGTGATTGTCCGTAATGATTCGCAAGACATCGCCATTGGTGGAACCACCGGCCAGGCGGTCAACCTGGAACCGCTCAATCTGTACGACCCGGTCACAGGCGAGCCGAACCACCAGCAAGTGGCGACGCATGTCGCTCTGACCGGCGACTCGGTCAACATTCCCGACGCCGCCCAGGAACCGGGATTTGGATTTGGGCAGCGCAGCGCCGGCGAGCATGCAACCGCCTATCGCGTCACCTCAATGTTGACGATTCCACTCAAAAACAGCGCCGACGAGGTCAAGGGCGTCATGCAGCTGCTCAACGCCCAAGACCCGTCCGACCGGCAGATCGTGCCCTTTGATCAAAACTTGCAACAGCAAATGGAATCGTTCTCGCTACTGGCCGTGGCCGCGCTGGAGGCATATATCCGCGAGCAGAGTTTGCGGCAAGAAATTCAACAACTGCGCATCGAGATCGACCAGTCCAAGCGGCAGGCGCAGGTCAGCGAGATCGTGGAAACCGATTTTTTCCAGGACTTGCGCGCCAAAGCGCGCAGAATGCGCCGTCGCAGCCAGAGCGCAGACGAAAGTCAGGAATGAGCATGTGTCAAATTATCTCCATTCATTCCTCCCGGCGAGGGACGGGCAAGTCCAACCTGGCGGCCAACCTGGCGACGCTGCTGGCCTGGCGGGGGCAGCGCGTTGGAGTGATCGATATGGACATCCACGCGCCGACGTTGCACTTTCTCTTTGGGTTTCAGACAAGCGCCGCGCCCGGCGCGCTCAATGATTATCTTGCCGGGCGGTGCGCCATCGAGCAGGCGGCGCACGAGATGACACCCGGCTTTTCTCCCGGCCGCCTGTATCTGACGCCGGCCAGCGCCGACATGGCCGCAATCGCCTGGGCGTTGCGCCAGGGATGCGACGTTGATCGGTTGAATGACGGCCTGTCCACGCTGGTCAAATCGCTGCGTCTGGACGCGGTCATCATTGACACCTATGCCGGGTTGAACGAGGAAACCTTGTTTGCGATGGCCGTCGCCAGCCGGGTGCTGATCCTGCTGCGCCCCAGCCGCCCGGACTATCAGGGCACGGCGGTGATGGTCGATGTGGCGCGCAAACTCGACGCGCCGCGAGTGGCGCTGGTGTTCAATCAAGCGCCAAAAATCCTGGACGAACAGGCGCTCAGAGCGCAGGCCGAAAACACGTTCGGATGCCCGGTCGTTGCCATTCTGCCGCACTGCGATGCGCTAACCGCCCTGGCCAGCGCACAAATCTTTGTGCGGCGCTATCCCAAACACGCTTTTACGGCCCGGCTGCAACGGCTGCTCGTCGATTTGGACAGAGGAGCAAAATAAAATGTCTCATATATTGGCCGAGTTGGAACCCAGACTGCGCTGGCTGTTGCCGGCCGACCTGTACGCCGAGGCCTGGCTCAATCCCTCGCGCGGAACGCTGAGCCGGGTTTTCGAGCACCTGCGCACAATGCTGACCATCTTGCAACACTATGTCCCGCGCCAGGTGGCCGAAAACCCACCCATGCTCGGCCAGTCTCACCACGAATGGCAAACGGGCACGTTAATGTTCACCGATTTGGCCGGATTTACGCCGCTGATGGAGGCCAACGCCGCCAATGGCCGCCAGGGGGCCGCGTCGCTGCTCAAGGTGCTCAATGCCTATTTTGCCGCAATGATCGAAATCATCGGCAAAGCCGGCGGCAACCTGCTCGAGTTCACCGGCGACGCCCTGTTGGCCCAGTTTCCAGAGGGGCGTCGTCACAATGGCACCGCGCGCGCGCTCCGCGCCGGGTTGCGCATGCAGCGCGCCATGGATCGCTTTGCCAGCATCGAAACCGGTCAGGGCATGCTCAAACTGGGGATGCGCGTCGGTCTGCACAGCGGGCCTTTTCTCACCGCCGACATTGGTACACCGCGCCGGATGGAGCACATTCTCCTCGGCACGACCGTGCATCGCGCCAAGTTGGCCGAAGGAGCGGGACGGGTTGGCCGCGTATGTTTAACTCAGGCTGCGTATCAAAACGTCTCCGATCAGTTTCGGTTTGAGCCTGGAAACCCAGAGCACGTGCTGGTGGTCGATGATTTGACCGAGGAGCAGTTGGGCGAATACGATCTGTTGTTGAGCCGCCGGCGGTTGGGCAACCCGATGTTGATCGACCGCAGCGTCGAGGGAGTGATGCGCGAGATTCAACGCGCGTTGGGCGTGATCGAGCCGCTGGCCAGCTATTTGCCAATGTCGATCCTCAACGTGCTCGTCGAAAATGCCGCCCGTCGCCGCCTGCCGCCCGATTTTATGCGCGCGACCGTGCTCTTTGTCAACGTGATCGGCCTGGCGGAAACCGTGACCCATTCTCCCACCGGCCGGGAAACGGCGCTGATCGAACGATTTTCACGCCTGTTTGCGTCGATCAATGCCGCCGTCGAGGCGCGGGGCGGGGTGTTGAAAAAGGTTACTTATCACCTGGTCGGCTCGGACATTATGATCTACTTTGGCCCGCCTTCCGGTCACTCGGACGATCCGGCGCGCGCCGCCGCCGCCGCGTTGGCGATCCGCGATCTGGTGGTTGCAGCCGATTCGCCGACGCCGCTCAAGTGCAAACTCGGCCTGTCTTGTGGCACAGCCTTTGCCGCCGAAATCGGCGACCCGCGCGGACGCCGCGAGTTCAATGTGCTCAGCGATACGGTCAATACGGCGGCGCGGTTGATGGGCAAAGCGGCCGATAACCAGATTTTGCTCACCCAATCGGTTTACGAGCACATCTCGACGCATTTTGACTGTACGTCGGTGGGGGCAGTGGCGCTCAAAGGCAAGGGCGCGCCGGTGCCGCTCTTTGCCTTGTGCGAGGCCGGTCCCGGCGACTGTATTTCATAGGTAGGGCTGTTCAATTCTAATT
>CAYZYE010000144.1:0-10632 GCA_964481205.1 uncultured Anaerolineae bacterium
GGCGCTCTCGGCGTTTCTGGTTACTCGGAAATTTAGGCAACCCTCGCGTAAATGTTTAAAGGATACCTCAATGACACATACACATAGTCACAGTCATGATGCGGCGGATCATCACCACGGGCATTATGATGAACCAATCTCTATAGAACAACCGACGCCCCACCATGCCGAACATGCCACCCGGCTCTTGTACATCGACGCCTTTGCCGGGGCCAGCGGCGATATGCTCCTCGGCGCGCTGATCGACGCCGGGCTGGAACTGGACACGCTTGTCGCCGAGTTGTCCAAGATGGCGCTGGACGGTTATGAATTGGCAGCGGAGCGCAAACAGAGTCACGGTCTGACCGGTACCAGGCTGCACGTGCGCGACACGCTCAAAGCCTATCCGGCGCGCCATTTGCACGATATTTACCATCTTGTTTCCGACAGCGCGTTGTCCGAGTGGGTCAAAAAGACGAGCATGGCCGTGATCGAGCGGCTGGGGCGCGCCGAAGCGAGCATCCACGGCGTGCCGCTGCAAGAGGTGCATTTCCACGAGGTCGGCGCGGTGGACACGATCGTCGATGTGGTGGGCTTTGTCGCCGGGCTGGAAAGCCTGGGCGTCGAGCAGGTCTACGCCTCGGCGATCCCGCTGGGCAACGGTACGATCGACATCGCGCATGGGCGGTTTCCGGTGCCCGTCCCGGCGACGCTGGCGCTGCTGGCATCGGTCAATGCGCCGACCCGTCCCCACCCGGCGCAGACCGAGATCGTCACCCCCACCGGCGCGGCGCTGCTCAGCCAGCTGGCCATCTTTGAGCGGCCAGCGATGCGGGTGACCAAGATCGGCTATGGGTTTGGCAGCAAAGAATTTCCCTGGGCCAACGCCATCCGCGTGTGGATCGGCGAGCGCGAACGCAGCCACCATTTTGAACACGATCAGGTGATCGAACTGGAATGCAATCTCGACGACGCGACCGGCGAGACGCTGGGCTATACGATGGAACGCCTGTTCGACGCCGGCGCGCTCGATGTGTGGTTTACGCCGATCCAGATGAAAAAGAACCGTCCCGGCGTGTTGCTCTCGGTGTTGGCGCCGCAAGCGCGGGTCGATGCGCTGTCGCTGATTGTGCTGCGCGAGACGTCGACCCTGGGCGTGCGCATGTTCCCGCCGTCGCACCGCCTCAAAGCCGACCGCCGGATGCGTCAGGTGGAGACGCCGTGGGGCGCGGTGCGAGTCAAGGAAAAATGGCTCGACGGGCAGCGAGTGGCGGTGTCGCCCGAATATGAGGACTGTGCGCGGCTGGCGCGCCGGGCCGATGAGCCGATCTCGCGGATCATGCAGGCGGCCTGGCAGGCGGCAACCGGCTCTGTGCCGCACAATGGGGAAGAAAATGACCCCACCACCGCCCTTTCCCATTCGACGGGGGAAAAGGCAGACGATTAGCGGGGAAGGAACGAGATGAGGGCGTTGGACTTGGCGGTTGTCGTGGTGAATTGGAACGTGCGCGATCTATTGATCGCGTGTCTGGGCACCGTGCAAACGGCGATCGATGCGGCAGGATTGAGCGGCGAGATTTGGGTCGTTGACAACGCCTCGCATGATGGCAGCGCCGCATTGATCGAGACATGGTTTCCCGATGTGCGGCTCGTTGCCAGTCACACCAACCTCGGCTTTGGCGGCGGCAACAATGTCGCGCTGCGCCGGCTGGGGTTTGACGTCCACGCGCCCGCTTTGGCCGACGACGCCCCGCCTGTTTCCGCTGCGCGCGATTTGCCCCGCTATGTGCTGCTGTTGAACCCAGATACGTCGGTGCGAGAGGATGCGATAGCAATGTTGGTAACATTTATGGATGCGCATCCACAGGCCGGCGTGTGCGGGCCGCGGCTGGTCTATGGCGACGGCGGCTTTCAGCACTCGGCGTATCGCTTTCCCTCTTTGATGCAGACGGTGCTGGATTTCTGGCCGATCAACTGGCGGTTGACCGACTCGCGTTTGAACGGTCGCTACCCCAGGCGGTGGTACGAGAATGGCGCGCCATTTCCGGTCGATCACCCGCTGGGGGCGGCCATGTTGTTCCGCGGCGAGACGATTGCCCAGACGGGCGGTTTTGATCTCGATTACCGGATGTATGTCGAAGAGATCGACTGGTGTATGCGCGTGAAACGCGCCGGGTGGCAGATTTACTGCCTGCCCCGGGCCCAAGTGGTGCATTATGAGGGGCAAAGCACGCGCCAGGTGCGCCCACAGATGATCGTCGAGTTGTGGAAGAGCCGCTATATTTTTTTTCGCAAGCACTATTCGGCGCGATATCGCTGGGCGGCGCGGCGATTGATCCGCGCCGGGATGCGCGCGGAGATCCGGCGCGCGCAGGGCCGGGTGCAGCGCGGCGAGATCGAGGCGGCAGAGGCGCGCGCCTTGATCGACGCCTATCGCCAGGTGATGGCAATGTAGGCCGCGCACGACTGAAAAAGCGCCTGATCTTGAGAGATCAGGCGCTTTGTGTTTGCAACCCCGCTTATTCCGGGGGCGTTGCCTTGTTGAGCGAGAGGCCCAGGCTGTCGGCGATGGCGAGCATTTTGCTCACAAAGACGGTCAGGGCGTCGAACGCGCCGTCGCCGGTTTGCAGCACTCTGAGTTCGTGAATGTCGGGCATCTCGGTGGCGAGTTCGGGCAGTTTCTCGACCAGCCGTCTGGTCAAATCGCCGTCGCTGATCAGGTTTCGCGTTTCCTGGTGCAGCCGTTTGATTTCAGCCTGTTTTTCGGCCAACGCCATCTTGACGCGGTTTTCCGCCTCTTCCAGGGCGAGTTTGACCTGTTTTTGCTGCTGCCGGCGCGTCAACTCGGCTTCCAGGACCTGGGCTTGCAGTTGGGCTTGTTGTTTCTGAACCTCGAGGGCCAACCCGGCTTCCAGCCGCTTTAATTTCAACTCGCGTTCGAGCTGCTCTTGCCGGGTCTGGAATTGGGCCTCGGCCAGACGTTTTTCCTCGGCCAGGGCTTGCATCGCCTGTTCGACCTGGAGCGCTTTTTGCCGCGCGCCTGCTTTAGCCTCGAGCTGCGCCTGCTCTAGCTGTTCTTCTTGCGCGTGGCGCAGTCCGGCCAGCCTGACGGCTTGCTCGTCCTGCGCGGCGCGGATCGTCAGGCGCTGCTTTGATTCGCGCTGAATGATGGTGGTTTGCTCTTGCAGCTTGATTTTTTCACGTTCTGTTTCTTGTTCTTGTGTAAACCGCGTCGATTCTTCGCTCAGTCGAATCTGCGTCGCTTCGGTCTCTTTGCTCTGCTTAATCCGCTCGATATTGACCCGCGTTTCCGCCTCGCGCGTTTCGGTCTCTTCGCGCGTTTCCAGTTCCTTTTTGCGAATTTCGTCTTGCGAGGCCAGGTAGCTGATCCGGGCGATCTTGTCTTTTTCGTAGCGAAACGGCGCTTGCAGGTTTTCCCACAATCGCTGCGAGCTGACAAAGGCTTCTTTGATCTGCACGGTGACGATCTTGATCCCCAGCCCCTCGTCCGCTTCTGCTCCGCTCAAACTGCGTCCCTCGGCGACGGCTTTGAGCCGGGTGGTCAGTTCCTCGATCACCGGTTCCTTGTCGGTGAGTACCTCTTCGACGCTCATGGTGGCGATTTTGTCCTTGATCGCCGCCTCGGCCTGCTCTCGCAGTTGGGCGTTGACGATGCCCAGCGGGTCATAGGCGTCCGAAAAGTCGAGTTTGCGGTAGGCGATGGAAAAATCGTCGATCTGCCACTGCACATAGGCCAGGACATTGATCCCTTGTTTTTCCTTGCTGATGCAGTTGGCGACGATGCCGATCGTCTGCATTGCCGCGGGCACAACCAGGTATGCGTCGGTGTCGGGGTTGTAATGGAAGGAAATCCCCAGGCCGATGGTGACAGGGTCTTTTTTGCCCAGGCGGGTGTGAACCACATAGGCGTTGGGCGGCACAATGATCTGCCGCCAGAGCAAGAATCCGGTCTCGCGCACCTGGATCGGTTCTTTTTCGAGTTGGAGTTCCTCGGACGTTTTGAACGTCGGCGGCGGCGGGGGGGGCGGCGATTTGTCGAATTTGGCGCGTTCGCTCCGTTCCTTGTTTTCCACATCGACGATGGCGGCTGCCTGCCCCTCTTCGTATTCGATCACCGCTTCTTGCTGTTGGACAACATTTTGTTGCATGAACACGTCTGCTGCTGCTTTACGTTTTTTCATTTTTGTCTCCCTGCCCGGCCAACCGGTCGGTCTCGAAAATGATTTGCGTGCGATGAATGTGCTGCGCAAATTCACCCAGGTCGAGGGCGGCCAAGACGGCGTCGGGGCGGCCGAGCCGTCCTTGCGCGTTGCGCAAGAGCCGCATCTCTAATATCATTATGTCATTGATCGACCGGATTGTCAATGCCTCGATCAGCGGGCGCAGGTCGAACCGTTTGCGGCGGAATTCGATCTCGACGTGTGTTTGGTGTACGAGTTTGTCCACGCGCTGCCGGAGCGCCGGCCGCGAGATGCCGCGCAGCGTCACCCAATAGTCGGCGCGGCGGATCATCGACGGGCGGGCGGGCGCCCGGAGCGGTACGGCGGCGATCGACACGATGGCGATGCCGGGCGGCAAGGTTTGTTCGAGACGCGCTTGCAGTTCCGGTGCAGCGAGCGGTTCATCGAGGATGATGTCGAGTTCTTCTTGCGCCCCGGTGCAGCCCACCGGCGACGGCATGGCGATGGTGATTTTGGGGTGCGGGTTAAAGCCCTGCGAGTAGGCGAGCGGCGCGCGCGCGCGGCGCAAGATGCGCTCCCAGGCGCGCAGCAGGTCCAGGTGAGCGACGTATTTGATCGGTTCGCCTTTTTCAAATGTGATGCGGAGGCGTTGCGGCCGGCGTTCGCTCATTTTCCACCTCGACAGCCCAGCCGTTCGACGGCGCCGCAGTTGGTGCAGCCCTGCCGGCAGTCGCGGGTGATCGTTTGCTCGACCGAACGCTCGAATTCGCGCCACAGGTATGTTTTGCTCACGCCGCACGATATTTGATCCCAGGGCAGCACATCGTCCGGCGCGCGCGTCCGGCGCGCTTCGGCTTGTGGGTCGACGCCCTCGGCGGCAAAGGATTGCTGCCAGGCGGCCCAATCGAAATGCTCGTTCCAGGCGTCAAAGCGCGCTCCGGCCCGCCACGCGCGCTCGATCACCGCCCCAAGCCGCCGGTCGCCGCGCGAGATGACCGTTTCGAGCAGCGTGTTGCGCGAGTCGTGATAATTGAAGCGGATGCCTCGCCCGCGCAGGCCGTTTTTGAGAATGCGGTGGCGGCGCTGCAATGTTTCGTCGTCGATCAAGGGCTGCCATTGAAAGGGGGTGTGTGGTTTGGGCACCAGCGTCGAGACGGTCACGCTGACATTGGCCTTTTTGCCGTGGTATTGGCGGCCAATGCGCAGCGTCTTTTGCACCAGGTCGACGATTGCATGCACATCGTCGTCGTTTTCGGTGGGCAGGCCGACCATAAAATAGAGTTTGACCCGCTGCCACTTGTTGGCATACGCGGCCTCGACCGCCGACAGCAGGTCGGCCTGGGTGACTTTTTTATTGATCACGTCGCGCAGGCGCTGGCTGCCTGCTTCTGGCGCAAAGGTCAGCCCGGAGCGGCGCACGCTCGAAAAGAGTTGGGCCAACTCGACGGAAAAGGCGTCGGTGCGCAAAGAGGGCAGCGTCACCGATAGGCGCTGCGGGCGTTCGTCGAGCAGGTCTTGGACGATCCCGGTGATCTGGGTGTGATCGGCAGAGCTGAGTGAGACCAGGCTGATCTCGGCATAGCCGGTGTGGGCGGCGATGGCTTGCGCCGTTTCGACCACCTCCTGGCGCGAGCGCTCGCGCAGCGGGCGATAGATCATGCCGGCCTGACAAAAGCGGCAGCCTTGCGTGCAGCCGCGCATGATCTCGACCGTTCCCCGGTCGTGAATGGGTTGCACATAGGGGACGATCGGGCGCGTGGGCGCGGGGGGCAGGGGATCGACGGTGCGTTTGATGACGGGCATTTGCGCCGCCGGCGTGTTGGGCGTGATCGCCGTAAATTTGCCTGTTGCGCTGTATGTCACGTCGTAAAATTGCGGCACATAGACGCCCGGAATACCGGCCAGGGCCTCGAGCTGGGCGCGCCGGTCGCTTGCGCGCACTGGACGAAAAGCGTCAATGATTTCCAGGATTACCTCTTCGCCTTCGCCAACGACAAAGGCGTCGATAAAATCGGCCATCGGTTCGGGATGGTACGCACCGCTGCCGCCGGCAATGATCAATGGCGCACGCTTGTCGCGGTCGGCGGCGCGCACGGCCAGCCCGGCCAGGTCGAGCATGTTGAGGACGTTGGTCAAATTCAGTTCATAGGGCAGGCTAAAGCCAATGATGTCAAAGGCGCTCAAGGGGCGGCGGCTTTCGAGGGCATAGAGGGGAATGTGCTGCGCGCGCATGACCGCTTCCATGTCGGGCCAGGGGGCAAAGGCGCGTTCGCACAGGGCGTCGGGGTGATCGTTGACCGCAGCGTACAGGATTTGCAGTCCAATGTTGGACATGCCGACTTGATAGGTGTCGGGGTAGGCCAGCGCCAGGTGAACCGATATCTCGGCCCACGGTTTGTGGATGGCGTTCCATTCGTTGCCGACATAGCACATCGGCTTTCCGACCGTCGGCAGCCAGCGGTTGAGCAGTGATTCGTCGATGGGGTGTGTCATAGGGTTATTGCAGCATCCAATCTGATTCGTTGTCGTCCAACTCGTCCAGTTCCAATTCTTCTTCCGAGTTGATCTGGTTGAACAGTAGCCATTCTTCCAGCGCCGCGTCGGCCAGTTCGCTGATTTTGGGGTCGTGGTGCATGGTCAGTTCGTCCAGGCGATCAAAGCCTTCTTCCCACCCGGTTTGACCCAGCGCCCAGGTGGCGGCCATCATTACTTTTTTGTCGTGATCATAGGTCATGCGCCACAGGTCTTTGCCGAGCGCGTCGGCGTGCATTTCGGCGGCGGCTTCCAGGGCCTCGATGCGTATCTCTTTGTCGCGGCTCCATATTTCACGTTCCAGGATGTCCAGCCACCGGGTGGTGCCATGCCGGCCCATCGAAAACAAGGCGCTGATTTTGGCCTCTTTTTCCGGGCGGGCGTACAGCTCGCGGATCAAGGTGGGTACCGGTTCGTCGTACAAGAAGCTGAGCGCCTCGACGGCGTAGCGTCTTTCGTCGAGTGTGTTTTGTTCGTTGGCGTATACATTGTATAAAAAGTTGTACAGACGTTCGTAATCCTTGGCGGTGTACCAATCGTCGCGGTAGGGGTCGTCCCAGTCAAAGTCGATGATGGCCGCTTCCCACATGTATCTTCCGAGGCCGGATATTGCTTTGCAGCGCACTGCCGGGGCCGGATCATGCTGCGCGAGATCGAGTAGCCGTTCCATCGCTTCCGGTTCGACATAGTCCCACAGGCTGCTAACGGCGTCGGCGCGGACCTGGGGGCGTTCGTCGTCCAAACGCGCCAACAAATCTGCCAATGTGGTCTGGTATGCGGCGGCCCATTCGAGGGCGGAAAGTTCGATTTCGTTTGAGCTGTCCAAAATTTCCTCCTGGCGCTGGCGGTTAGAATTGGTCGAGGTTCAATCAGATTGTACCACAGTTTTTTGCCCGCCGTCAATAGGTAAACAAGGAGCAACCGGCGACGATCGTTTTCTGGATCGTTGCCGGTTGCCTTTTTAGAGATATAGAGGTACTTTTATATCGAGATCAGGATTTCGACGGTTGCCGCGGCCCACAATTCAGAGAGCCACTTGCGGAATGTGGTTTCTTTGAGCGCCTGCCAGGATTCTTCGGTCAGCGCCATGTCTTGCACGCGCTCCAAAACCTGGATGATGTGATAGCCCATGGCGCTGTGGGTGACATCGCTGATCTGCGCGACATCGAGCGCAAAGGCCGCATCTTCGACTTCGGGCACGACCAGGGTGCCACGGGGAAAGAAGCCCAGGTCTCCGCCGCTGTCTTTGGTGCTCGGATCGAGCGAGTGCTGGGCGGCCAGGGCCGCAAAATCGGCGCCGCTTTGCAGTAGAGTCAACAGGTCGCGCGCTTGCTGTTCGGAGGCGACCAGGATGTGGCGGGCATGCACTTGTTCGGCCTTGGTGGGCACATTGCGGGTAACTCGCTCGAACATTTGCGAGGCGATCATCATTGAGCGTTGGCGTATCTTGTACTCGTCGACGGTCCAATTGTTGGTTTTGAGCCAGGCCTCAAATTGGGCCTGCCCGCCGTTTTCGGCAATATCGCGCGCAATGACGCCGTCTATTTCCTGCTCTGAGACGGTCACGCCTTCGCGCGCGGCAGCTTGTTCGATCAACAACTGCTCAATCATCACATTGAGGACCTGCTGTTTGCCCTGGGCCAACATGGCCTGCTGCTCTTCGGCGTTGAGGTTGGGGTTTTGGGCGACAAAGGCGGCCGCCCACTCGGAGACCTGTTTTTCATAGTCTTTGAGATAGATCGGCTGGCCGTTGACGCGCGCGGCCAGCGGCTCGCCCGGCGCGGTGGTCGGCGTGGGAATGTTGGACGCGGTTGCGGTGGCCGGAACGTGGGGGATGGGCGGCGGCGCCGTTTCTTTGGCCCGACATCCAATCAAGGTCAGGGCCAGGCCAAGCAGCATGAGCAGCGACCACGCCCGAAAACCGGATTTTACTCTGCGACTCATCAGATCACTCCTTGTATTGAGCGGCCGAACGGTGATAGATGCCGAACCATTTGGTAAACTCGGCATTTTGCCGTTCCTGTTCCGCTCTTTCTTGTTGGTCTCTAAAGGCCGTCAGACGCTTGAAAATTTCTTGCTGTACTTCTTCGGGGCGTTCGACGTGGTCGAACGTAAAAGCGTCTTTTTTGGCGGCGGTCGAAATGGTCACACGTCCAATGCGCAAGATGCGCGCCAGCCAGTTGGGGCTGCTGTAATCGGTGTTTTGAATGATGTCAAACGTGCCCTCGGTGCGCGTTTCTTTTTGCAGGTGAAAGGGCGAGCCTTCGATGTCGATGATGCGTGTATCGGTGACAATGTATATATCATTGCGCCAACCATCGTAGCACCAGATGTACCACCCCAGGGCGGCCAGCCAGCCCACAACAGCGATGGGGACAAGCACGTACCACGGGATGCCGCGCAAAAAGCCGGGGCGGACGGCGGCCAACACGAGCAGCCCAGACGCCAGGAGGAGAAGCAAGAACTGCATCCCCACTTCTTGGGCCAAAATGACCCAGTGTTTGCGCCAGATGATCCGGTCCGGTTTGACGATGCGGGTGCGCGGGACAAAGTAATCGATCAGTTTGAACAGCCCCGTCGCTTCTGGCGTCGGCTGAATCTGTTCGCCGCTTTCCAACGGGTCAAGTGTTTTGACCTCACGGTCGATCTCTTGGAGCAGCGCCAGACGGATGCTGCTTCGCTCCTCGATATTTTTGCGCGTGCGGGCCAGGTCGCGAGCGCGAAATATCTCGCTCATGATCTCTTCCGAGTGGTCCAGATAGGGGAATTGGATGGTGCCGACGCCGGCGGTTTTGATTTCCAGCGAATGTACTTTGAACAGTGCCGTCCACAGGCTGTGATTGCGCGCAGTGATGTCTAGAACTTGCTCGATTGGCGCTTCGTAGCGTTCGGTGGGAAAGGGCGGCACGAGGATGCGTTCGATGTGAATGATCCGTTTTGAGGTGACGATCAGGTCGTCGTTGCGCCAGTCTTCCCACATCCAGAAAATCCACAGCCCCATGCCCACCGTCACCGCGATCAGGACGCTGACCAGCATCTCGGTCGAGAGGGCGGCAAAGATGCCCAGCAGGATCATTGTTGTCCAGGCCAGGACAATGATCATGACCGGGAAAAAGATCAATTGCGCCAACGCCACCCAGCTTTTGTGCGCCACCACAACCGAGATTTCGTCCCAGTGTTTGCCGACAAAGCCCTTGTTGCTGCGATCCATGCGCTCTTGGCCCCAGGTGCGCAGATATTCGCTGATCTGCTCGTGCTGGGTGATGCGCTCAAACCCCACCTGGTCAAAGCGGATCAGTTCTACCTCGTCGACCACGTCGACGGTGGCGGCGCGGGGCTTTTCCTCTAAAAAGATCAGCTCGCCAAAAAAGTCTCCGGCGTGATGATAGTTGTACAGCCGTTTTTCGCCGTCTTGCGGCTGCCCCCAGACGCGCACCTGGCCTTTAACGATGACGTAAAAGACCCGGTCCTGGTCTCCCTCGTGGATGATGACCTCGCCCCGTTCAAAGTGGGCAATCTCGGCGCTTTGGGCGATGATGGCCAATTCTTGCGTGGTCAGCGATTCAAAGAGCGTCGCCTCGGCCAACTTTTCCGTCAGATCGGCGATCTGGGCCAGCTCTTGCCTGGGCATATCTTGAAATTCCGGCATTTTTTCGAGTAGCGTGATCGTTTCTTGGGACATCGGACACCTCCGAGCACGAGATGCGCGGATGGGCAAATAGGGCGCGTTTGGCGCGGCCCTCAAACTGAAATACATCCGGCGAATATTGTTATTTTACCACAACTTGGCCTCAAACGCCAACTTTATGTAAAATGTCCTAGCCACCCTACAGTTTTGTTCGGCAACCTACACAAACGGGTTTCTCTGGCAAGGGGCCAGCCCCTTGCCGAACCCCGTTGAGGGGCTACGCCCCTCAAA
>CAYZYE010000145.1:0-10607 GCA_964481205.1 uncultured Anaerolineae bacterium
GACGGAATGGTGATTCCGTCGCCACGTTTCTGGTTGCTCCAATCCGCAGCCTCGAAATCCCTATTCCGAGGCCAGCCGGCGGCGGGAGAATCGCGCCCGCTGGCCCAGTCCCCGTCATTATCACTCAACTTATCCTCTCGAATGTTATATCATTCGATATATTGGCACAATTGAACGTTCATCGAAAGTGCGTTTTCTTGGCAAAATCGACAAAACTTGCGGGAGGACGAGCAGTCACTCTGAATCAAGAGTTGTGGAGACTGCTGACGGTCCCGGCGTCACACCTTGAACGCCGGCCATCATTAACCCCAGCGTTTCGCGGTCGGCGCGCGCGGCCGGGATGATATCGACGATCTTGCCGCCGCACATCACCGCGATGCGGTCCGAAAGGGCCATGATCTCGTCCAATTCGGCAGAGACGAGTAGCACCGCACAGCCCGCGTCGCGCATGCGGATGATTTCCTTGTGAATATACTCGATTGATCCCACATCGAGGCCGCGCGTGGGCTGGTTGGCAATGATCAACTTGATCGGGCGCGACAGCTCGCGGGCGACGATGACTTTTTGCTGGTTGCCGCCAGAGAGTTTACTCGCGGCGATATATGGGCTGGGCGTGCGCACGTCAAACCTGGACACCAACTTGCGCCCATTTTCGTCGATGGCGCGGTGATCGAGCACGCCGTTCCTGGCAAAAGGAGGCAAATAATAAGAGCAGAGCACCATATTGTCGGTGATGGGATAAGAGAGCACCAGACCAAAGCGCTGCCGGTCTTCGGGAATGTGCGCCGTTCCGGCCTCGGTGATCGTGCGCGGCGGTTTGTTGGTCACGTCGTGTCCCTGAATCGAGATCGCGCCGTGGCGCACGTGGCGCAGCCCGGTCAGCGCCTCCACCAGTTCGGTCTGCCCGTTGCCCTGCACCCCGGCGACGCCCAAAATTTGCCCTTCGTGGAGGTCGAACGTGATCTCGCTGGTCACCCGGACGCCCCGGTCGTCATAGATTTCGACGTCGCGGACCTCGAGCACTTTTTCGCCCGGCGAGGCCGCGCTTTTCTCGACCTGCAAAATGACCTCACGCCCCACCATCATCGCCGCCAGACGCGCCTGATCGGTTTCCTGCGGCCTCGTCGCGCCAACCACACGGCCGCCGCGCAGCACGGTGATCCGGTCCGAGACCTGGAGCACTTCTTTGAGTTTGTGCGAGATGAAAATGATTGAAATGCCCTGCGCGGTCAACTCGCGCATAACGCGGAACAGGTCATCGGCCTCTTGCGGGATGAGAACGGCGGTGGGTTCATCGAGGATGAGAATGTTGGCCTGGCGGTAGAGCGCCTTGACGATCTCGACGCGCTGCTGCACGCCGACGGGGAGATCGTGGACATAGGCGTTGGGATCGACGTCAAGGCCGTATTGATGCGACAAGTCGCGCACACGTTGGGCCACGCGACGCCGGTCGAGCACGCCGTTGCGCACCGTCTCGGAGCCGAGCATAATGTTCTCGGCGACGGTAAAGACGGGGATGAGCATAAAATGCTGGTGTACCATCCCAATGCCATGCTCAATAGCGTCTTTTGGGTTGTCCATACATACCGCTTTGCCGTCCACCCTGATCTCGCCCTCGTCGGGCTGGTACAGGCCATAGACGATGTTCATCAAGGTGCTTTTGCCCGCGCCATTTTCGCCGAGCAAGGTGTGGATCTCGCCTTTTTTCAAATCGAAATCAATGTGATCATTGGCCAGCACACCGGGGAATCGCTTGGTGATCCCTTGGACTTGAAGAGCAATGGTCATGTTTCGTTTCTCCAATTCAACCGCCAACTGCCTTGCGCCTCACTTTTCATAAGCCACCCCATCGGCGGCCGGGGGCGTGGTGCGACCAATGACGCCGGTGAGGATGATCATTGTCAAAATGTAGGGGATCAGGCCGACGATGTAGGCTTGTTGCAAAAAGGCCCAGGCCGGGGGGATTTGCTCGCGGAAAAATTGCAGGTTGATTTGCAGCGCCTGCGCCGCGCCAAAGACGAGTGCGGCCATCCACGCGCCAAAGGGCGCCCAATTGCCAAAGATCATTGCCGCCAGCGAGAGAAAACCACGCCCGTTGGTCATCAACGGTTCAAAAGAGGGCACCGATTCGAGCGTGAAATAGGCCCCGGCCAGCCCGGCGATCAGGCCGCCAATGATCACGTTACTGTAGCGCATTTTGGCGACATTGATCCCCACCGTGTCGGCGGCGCGGGGGTGCTCGCCGACCGCGCGCGTGCGCAAGCCCCAGCGCGTGTAAAAAAGGACAAAATGCGTCACCGCCACGGCGACGACGGCCAGGATGGCGATCGGCTGTTGCTTAAAGATCACCCCAACCACCGGCAGATCGGCCAGACCGGGGATCGCCAACCGGGGCAAAACGCCCGGCGCGTGGGGCACCTGCCCGCCGAAAATGCTGCCCTGTTCAAAAAACAGTTGGCGGTTCAAAAATCCGGTGACGCCCACGGCGAGGATATTGATCACCGTGCCGCCAATGATCTGATCGACCTTGTAGGTGATGGACAAAACGGCGTGCAGCAGCCCCATCAGCCCGCCGGTGAGCACGGCCGAGAGGACGCCGACCAGCAAACTGGGCATTGGCGGCCAATGCCAGATCGTGTTGCACATGATCGCCGCAAACCAGCCGAAAAATGAGGCCGAGAGCATCATCCCCTCGATGCCAATGTTGACCACGCCGGCGCGCTCGCAAAAGATGCCGGCGATCGCGCCCAACGTCAATGGCGTGGCCACCGAGATTGTGGTCGCGATCATACTGGCAATGATCGTCCCGGCCGGCACTTGTTTTCCGCCGACCAGGACGACAATGCCGATCAACGTGAGGATAATGAGAAAAATGAACCCAAATCGCCGCAAATCCATAGCACATTCTCCAGCGCGAATCACACTCGAAATCTATTGAAAACACCCGGCAACCCAGGACCGTTCAATTCTACAACCGGCGATTGAAACCGCGTCTGGCGAGCCGTTGGCTGGTCGTCCCCCTACGGCGACGAGTCCCCGCCAGCCATGACTTTAATCACAAATTAGAAACGCGGCGTTCAACCTCCCCAGCCGCGCGTGAGCACCAGTTTTTCTTCTTGGGCCTTGATCCGGTACAACCAGCGAATGATCGCATCGGCGGCGACAAAGAGCAAGATGAGCGCCTGGATCACCGAGATCACATCGACGGGAATCTGGGTGAGGAACTGCATACGAGTTGCCCCGTTGCGCATCGCGCCAAAGAGGAGCGAAGCCAGCACCACGCCGGCCGGGCTGGTTTTGCCCAGCAGGGCGATGGCGATCGCGTCAAAGCCATAGCCGACGGAAAAGCCCAGTTCGTGGCGATAGTTGAGCGCCGTGACCTCGATGGCCCCGGCCAGCCCGGCCAAAACGCCCGACAAGGTCATACTGATCACGATCGTGCGCCCCACGTCAATGCCGGCATAGCGCGCCGCGTCTGGATTGGTCCCGGCGGTGCGGATTTCAAAGCCCAGTGTGGTTTTGTTCATCACCCACCACACCAGCGCGGCAACGATCAAGGCCAGTACAAAGCCCCAATGCAGGCGATATGCCGGAAACAGCGGCGGCATACGCGCGCTGGCGGCGATCTCGGGCGTGCGGGCGATGACGTTGAGCGGGTTGGGGTCTTGCATCGGCCCGTTGAGCAAAAAGCTGGTCAGGTTGAGGGCGATGTAATTGAGCATGATCGTATTGATCACCTCGTGCGCGCCGGTCCTGGCCTTGAGCCAACCGGGGATCGCGCCCCAGATCGCCCCGGCCAGCATCCCGGCCCCGGCTGTGAGCGGGATGTGGACGATCGCCGGCAGGTCGAAACCGAGCAGTCCGGGCAGGGCATAGCCCACCCACGCCGCAGCGACCGCGCCAAAGGCCAACTGCCCCTCGGCGCCAATGTTGAACAGCCCGCCCTTGAAAGCGACGGATACGGCCAGACCGGCGAAAATGTAGGGTGTAGCCCAGACGGTCGTCTCGGTGATCGCGCGTATGGAACCGAACGCGCCTTCGAAAAGGCCCAGGTATGCGGCCAGCGGGTTGCCCCCGGCAATGAAAATAATGATCGCGCCGACGAGCATCGCGGTGACGACGGCCAGCAGGGGGACGAGGATGGTGGATAATGTGGGCCAGAGTTTGTTCCACAATGATTGATTCACAGACTTTATCATCGGTGTATCACTTTCTGGAACCGGGAAATTTTGTAAAAAAAGGGAAAGGGCGTGTTGACCCTTTCCCTTCAAATCGACATCTCGCTGTGTTATTCCGGCTTGACCGGGGAGACGCCGGTTTCGAGTGTACCGGCCTTAAAGGCCGCGGCAATCTCGTCGATTTTGGCCTTGACCTCGGCCGGGACCTGGGACTCCAGGTCGTGGAAAGGCGCCAGACCGGCATCGCCGAGATAGTTGCCGCCGTCCGGGAAATTGCCTTCTTTGGCCATCTTGACCAGACCAAAGGTGCCGGAGGTGAGCAGTTTCATCGCGCTGGTGAGCAGCACTTTTTGCGCTTCGGGCACGGTATAATACTGGTCGGTGTCCACGCCGATCGCCATCACGCCTTTTTCGGCGCAGCCTTGCAGCGCGCCGTTGCCGGTCTTGCCGCCTGCGCCAAAGACCACATCTACGCCTTTGTCGATCATCGAGATGGCGGTGGTCTTGCCCCATCCTGGGTCGGTAAAAGTCTTGTCAAAACCGACATCGTTGTGATAAACAACGTTCACTTCGACGTCCGGGTTGGCATATACTGCTCCGGCGCGATAGCCCTCGCCAAAGCGCCACACCGGCGGCACAGCGTCGGTGCCCAGCACCGCGCCGAGTTTGCCGCTCTTGCTCATCAATGCGGCCAGTGCGCCGGCCAAAAAACCCGACTGGTCTTCGGGAAAGATGAGGCCGACCACATTGGCTACTTCGGTGCCGGGGGCCTGAAACTGGTCCACACCGATGAACTTGATATTGGGGTTCTTGGCGCCTGCGGCCTGGGTCGTCTCGCCGAGTGCAAAACCAACAGTGATGATGACGTCGTAATTGGCGTCTGCAAACTGGGTAATGTTTTTGTCATAATCCTTGGCGTCGGTGGTTTCGACGTACTTGACAACAGCACCCAGTTCCTTTTCGGCCTGCTGGACGGCTTCCCAGGTGGACTGGTTGAACGACTTGTCGTCCACTCGACCAACGTCGGTGACAAGACCCACGCAAAAGACCTCTTGTTTTTTGCAGTCGGGTTCTTTGCTGCCCGTACACGCGGCCAATGGCGCCAAGAGGGTGAGTAAAATGAGGCCGAAAATCAGGGTTTTACGCATTTTCTCCTACTCCTTTTTTTTTATCACGAGGTAAAACAATCGAGGCAGCCCGACAGGGGAAATGGTGCTTGCCGCCTCCTTATGGGGCTATATTATAGCCGACTTGGGCAAATACGCAAGTTTGTTATTCAGAAAGCGGGTTAGACGAACAACGGCTGTCTGGGCGCCGGGGCGTCCGCTTCTAGATCGTAGGCTTGTAGCGTCAGATGGCGCACGCGGGCCAACTGCGTTTTACCTTCCGGCAAAATGGTGCTCAACAGCAAGCGCGGGATGTGGTTGTCGAGCCACTGGCGCACGAACGCGGCCGGTGCCACCAGCCGCTTGCACGGCCAGATGATCGTGTCGGCCATCAACCGCGCGGCGTCGAACTGCCCAAAGGTGGTGAGCGGCTGCTCGTTGAATGTGCTGCGATTGACCACCGCCAGTACGGCGTCGGCCTCTAATGCTTCGACGACGATCACCGCCTCGACGGCGTGACGGTAATAGCAATCGTCGCTGCATCCGGCCAAATTGGGTTTAACCGCAAACACTGCTTGCGCCGTCTCGCGATCGAGCAATTTGTAACCAGAGTGGAAATCGGGAAACTCGCCCAGGGAAGTCGCGTACTCGAGACACAGCGGAATGCCGATCAATGCAGCGTGATAATGCAGCGCGTCGAGCAGCAGGCGGTCGGCCAGTTCTTCGAGTTCGCCGCGCAAAAAGCCCATTGGCCGGTGGCGCGACGTGCGCTGACCGAGCACCAGCACGCGATCGTGCCCCGTCTGGCCGGCGACATGCCTGGCCGCGCGCACCAGGTTGAGCAATTCGTTGGCAAAATGATCGCCATCTTGATCGACAATGGCAATATATTTCAGGTATGGATTTTCGAGCAGTTTTTTCACGCCGTGGATCGCGCCCCACAATTTGCCCCGGTTGACCCCGGCGACAGTTACCGACGCGCCAAATTGGACGGCAATTTCTCGGGCTGCTTGCGCGCCATACTGCGCGCCATCGACGCTGAGGCAAACGTTCGCCGGAAAACGGGTCTGCGCGCAATACGCCGCCGTCGTATCCTGCAGCAACGCCTTGCCCAGCGCGGCATCGGCGCCATTCTTCAGGTAGACGGGAATCACGACGCCCGTTTGATTTTGAACAATTTTGACACACTCGCTGATCATCATCTACAAACGCCTCCGCACACCATTGTAATACAGGATGGCGATGAAAGCAAAAAAGAATCGTTGGAAAAACCCAATGTTTCCATCAACTGCCAAAAATGCCCTGGTTGCGAACAGATAAAATATCATATACAGTCGCCGGCATTCACAAAATACGCAACCCTCTAGATATTCCCGGCAGTAGGGAGCTTGGTGTTTTACCAGATCATCGTTGCCAATTTGACATAGATGATTGAATATGTTATAATATCCTTGATGTTGAAGCGAGATTCCAAGTAAGTGTTAACATAACCACCTGGGCTCCCGAGTCCAGGTGGTTTTTTTTCAAGAACTGGCGAACCTCGTTTCAGAAAATAATCTAGGTGTATGAAAAGGAAAGAACAGAGCAATGAGTGAACGTCAAGTTGGGACCGTCAAGTGGTTCAATGGCGCCAAGGGTTATGGTTTTATCTCCCGTGAGGGCGCCGACGATGTGTTTGTCCATTATTCGGCTATTCAGAGCGATGGGTTCAAAACCCTCGATGAGGGACAGCGCGTCGAGTTTTCGGTCGAGCAGGGGAACAAGGGACTGCAAGCCGTCAACGTCGTGCCCCAGTAAACCAGAAAAGAGGTTTTCAAATGAGCAAAAACATCTATGTTGGTAACATGAGCTATGACACAACCTCCGGCGCGTTGCAGGCCCTCTTTGAGGCTTACGGCGAGGTCACTTCGGTGAACATTATTACCGATCGCGAGACCGGACGCCCGCGTGGCTTTGCCTTTGTCGAAATGGCAGATGAAACTGCCGCCAACAAGGCTATCGCCGAGTTGAACGGCAAAGAGGTCGATGGTCGCGCTTTGCGCGTCAATGAAGCCAAGCCCCGCGCGCCGCGCGGCGGTGGTCGCGGCGGCCGAGGCGGCGGAGATCGTCGTCGCTGGTAGCCCATTGACGCCTGACTGTCCAATCGACGTGTGTTAAAGCGCCAATCAAACAAACCAAAAAATCGGATGATTTTCTGGATGGTTTTGCGATTTCGGGCCAAACAGTGCGTTTTGAACGAACATCGAACTGTGAATGTGCTGGACAATGCCATCCAGAAATATCTGCCGAGTTGTTACCAGGCCAGAAACCCTTACTGCAAACGGTAAGGGTTTCTGGCTTTTTGGCTTTTCCCGGTTGCGCGCCGACAGAGATCATCGGCGCGTTTCTTTCCACTGAGGCTGAAATAGCGCGTCAGATAGGAATTTGGTATAATGGTTTTTTTGCTGTCTATTGTTTGGTTGCGGCTCACCCTCCCGGAGGTTTTGGCGATCTTGGCAAAAAGACGTGCTCTCTATGAACGTCCAATTGCGTCAATATATCGAATGATAACCTTCGGGAAGGTAGGTTGAGGATGAGGAGCGAGTATGTCGAAAATTGCCGTTACCGGCAAAGGCGGCGTTGGCAAAACGTCGCTGGCAAGTTTGATGGCCTATGTTTTGGCCGAGCAAGGGCGCAAGGTTTACGCCATTGACGCCGACCCGAACGCGACGTTGGCGCATGCTTTGGGCTTTCCGGCCGACCTGGTTTCACAGATCACGCCAATTGTCCAGATGGCGGATTTGATCGAGGAACGAACCGGCGCGCGGCCGGGTGAATATGGCAAGATGTTCAAGCTCAATCCGCGCGTCGACGACATTCCAGAGCGTTTTTCAGTGGCGCATCGCGGCATTCATTTGCTGCAAATGGGCACCGTGCGCGGAGCGGGGGCCGGCTGCGTCTGCCCGGAAAATGCCATGCTCAAGACGCTGGTCAATTATCTCATCTTGTACGACAAGGAAACGGTGATTCTGGACATGGTGGCCGGTCTGGAGCATTTGGGGCGCGGCACGGCCGGCGCCGTCGACGCCATGTTTGCCGTCGTCGAGCCGGGGATGCGCAGCATCCAGACTGCCAAGACGATTGCCGGGCTGGCCCAAGAGCTGGGCGTGACCAAATTGTGGGTGGTCGGCAACAAGGTGCGCCATGCGCGCGACGAGGCTTTTATCCGCGAGCATCTGGAAGGACTTGATCTGGTGGGTATTCTGCCCTTTAGCGATTGGGCAATTGAGGCCGATATGCAGAGCAAGGCATTGTACGACGTTGCCCAAGGTATGGTCGCGCGGGTTCGGGACATTGTCGACGCTTGTCTGGTGTAAAATATCTGGACGCCAAGAGGCCGCTAAAGAACCCAATATTAACTGCCGAGGAGCGTGCTGCCCCCCACAGTACACCTGCCAGCCGCAGAGAGCGCCGAGATCGCAAAGAAATAAAACATCTAGTAACACTGTGGATATTCGCAAACATAAGATAATCTCGGCGTCCGCGGATTGACTTTATCCGAAACGTCCTTTGCGGGTTAATCTTGGGTTTTTCAGTGGTCTCTGAGGACATTTGACCAGGCACTAGTTTTGCAAATTTTACCATCCCACACAACGGTTTGTTTGGCCTGATTTTCCATCTACTGGGACTGTAAAATCTGCAACCTGGTGCTTTGTTTATTCCTGGTCGAGTAAAGGCCCGGTGCCTTTTTCGCGGTCTTGCGTGGGGATGTTGCTGGGCCACAGCAAGGGCCCGGTGCCGCGACGACGTTTGCTTGGGCCGGCGGGGGGCGGTGGTGGGGAAACGGGCTGCGACTCGCGCGTTTCGTGGTTTTCGCTGTCCAGTGGCACGATCAAGGACACGAGAGTGCCGCGCCCCGGTACCGAGTTGATCGTGTATTGCGCGCCCATCAACTCGGCGCGTTCTTGCATGTTGACCAGCCCCAGGCTGCCGCGCCGATCGTAGCTTTTTTTGGTGTCGGCCACGTCGAACCCGGCGCCGTTGTCTCGGACGGCGACAATCAAGTCCTTTTGCCGACGTTCGACAATAATCCAGGTATCTTGAGCATGGGCATGTTTTTTCACATTGCCCACCGCTTCTTTGACGATGGCGAAACAAAGTTCTTCGACTCTGGAAGGCAGGCGCTCGTGCAGGTTTCGCACCTCAAGATGGATGTTCATCTCTTCGGTACGGGTCAGGCGCTCCACATAAGTTTCTAGCGCCGCTTTGAGGCCCTCGGTTTCGAGGACCAGCGGGCGCAGCTCAAACATGGTATTGCGCACCTGGGCGAGTGTTCGCTGCGCCGTCTCGCGCAGTTGCCCCAGTTCGGATAGCACTTTGTCCGGCTCGCGCTCATACAGCCGGGTGATGAACTCGATGTTCATAATCATCGCCGCGAGTGTCTGCGCCGGTCCGTCGTGCAGGTCGCGGGCCAATTTTTTTCGCGTTTGGTCTTCCAACTCGATGATCCGGTTTTTTTCCGTTTCCAGGTCTTGATAAAGCCGGGCATTGATCACGGCGTTGGTCGCCTGGGCCGCGAGCGCGGTCAAGATGTCGCGATCCCAGTCGTCAAACTGTTCTCCCGATATTTTGTTCAACACCTGGATGACGCCAATTTTCTCGGTGGGGTTCATCAACGGGACGGTGATCATTGATTGGGTGCTAAAGTCGGTGTCTTGATCGACTTTGGGGTTGAAACGTTCGTCGTGTTGAACATCGCCGACGATCACCGGTTCACAGTGGGTAAAGACCCAGCCGGCGATGCCTTTATCCGCCGAGATGCGATAGTTGATCAAATCCTGGCTTTCTGTGACTACAAACACCAGTTCGTCTGTTTCTGGATCCCACAGTAGGAGCGATCCTTCGGAAGCGCCCAACACTTGGACCGCGGCGTTGATGATCTTGTTCAACAGTCGCTTGATATTCAGATCGGATGTTAGATCTTGGGCAATTTTTTGTACCATTGTTAATGCTGCAAATTGCCTTTGGACTTGTTCCTGATCGTATATCATTGTCCTCCCCACAGTTGTTGACGTAAAGGCACTGAACGGATATTATTATACCACTGTTTGTTCATGTTGGCTAGTACTCTAGTCCTATTCCTGGCCACCCTACATATTTGCCTTTGACCGGCGCAAAATCAATTTAGGGGGCAACCGTGCCCCAGACCCCCTGAAAAAACTTGGTTTTGCTCGTTGCGAGTGGCTGGGGAGGCCAATCTGTGCAATGATTCGAGCAAACCCTGGCTTCTGGGGAGTTTGAGGAGCAGCCTGTCCTGAGCTTGTCGAAGGATAGCCCCTCAACG
>CAYZYE010000146.1:0-10129 GCA_964481205.1 uncultured Anaerolineae bacterium
GGCTCACCCAACGCGGTTTCAACCGCTGGATTGTAGAATTGAACAGCCCTGCCCACCGTTGCGGGACAGCGCCGGACTGACCGGTCTTCCCTCATTGTGCGCCACGCATCCGGGCGACTGGCGCACCTTCTCTTGCTCTTGACAATGTGTTGCCGGTTGGCGTCGGCCTTTCCGGCGGGCTGGACGTTGAGAAAACGCCCAGCCCGCCGCCAAAGCCGGGTGTCGTTCAAAACTCGATGCCCGCCTGCGCTTTGATGCCGTGCGCAAACGGGTGCTTGATCTCGGTCATCTCGGTCACCAGGTCGGCGTATTCGATCAACTCGGCCGGCGCGCCGCGCCCGGTGATGACCAGGTGCAGCGCCGGCGGCTTGAAAGCCCTGAGCCAGGCCACCGCCTTGTGCGCGTCCAGCCACCCATATTTGAAAACAAAGGTCAATTCGTCCAGAACGATCAAATCATAGCCGCCGGCGGCGATTTTGTCTTGGACCAAAGCCCAGGCACGGCGTGCCTTGGCCTTGGTCTCGTCCCGGTCGGACGAACGCCACGTGAATCCATCGCCCATCTGGTGCCACTCGATGTCCAGCCGCCGGGCGGCCCGGACTTCGCCCAGAGCCTGGTTGGGGCGTTTGATGAACTGGATCACGCATAGGCGCAGCCCGTGCCCCCAGGCGCGAAAAAGCAGCCCCAGGGCGGCGGTCGTTTTGCCCTTGCCCAACCCGGTATGGACGATGACCAGCCCCTGGCGAGTGCGCGGTGATGTTTTTCGCTGTTCAATATCCATTTATTCCCCTCCTATTCCGGGTAGACAAAGGATTCACGCTGTTCTTGCGCCTGCCACTCTTGAGCGCCAAAAAAGGTCTCGATCACCTCGCGGTGAACGGCCACCGGGTCCAAATCCGCAAACAGATCGGGATGAAACCACCGGGCATAATAGATCAGTCCCACCGGGTAGCGAAAGGTGAGAAACACATCTGATTTGATGATATAGACGCGCTTGTTCTGGACTGCCGAGATTGCCTGCCAGCCCGGTCGCGCCATCATCTCTTGCCACATTTGCCGCATCTGTTCCAGCGTTGCGTCGCCGCTGACCCGTTTGACGATCACGTCTGGGTTTTGCTCGATGACCCATTCGGAACTCATGACCGGCGTATGCACCGGCTGACCAGCGGCGATGTTGATCCCGCCGGCCTGAGCGATCGGCTTGTGAAAGGTGGTCTCGGCCGAGGCCGTTTTATAGGGCGAGTGCCACTCGAAAAACACCCTGGGTTTAGGCCGTCCCTCCAACTCGAGACGCGAGACTCGTTGTTCGACGAGGGCCGTATGGCGGGATACAAACTGGACGATCTCTTCGGCGCGCTCGTCCTGACCAAACATCAGCCCAAAATTGCGGATCAAAGTCAACAGACGCTCCGGGTCACTGGTCGAATCCACATAGGCGGGAATGCCGGCCGCCGCCAATTTTTCCCGGTGCTGCGGATAAAACATTGGATCGGCCACCACCAGGTCCGGCTTGAGGCCGATCATCAACTCGAGGTTGGCGTTTGCCGAGGACTCGGCCACGGCCTCGACGCGCTTGACCGTGGACGGAAACGTCGAACGAATGTCTCGCCCCACCAACCGCTCCTGGGCGCCGAGCGCACAAATGAGCGCCGTCATCCCCGAATTGACCGAGATGACCTTTTCGACCGGCGCCGGAACGACCACCCGGTTGCCGCGCTTGTCCAAAACCGTCACCGTCTCGCGCGCGCCCGGCGCGTGTACGCGCCGGGCACACCCGCCCAACATCGCCGCCAGAACCCAAAGCAGTGAGACGGCCTTGATGGCGTATCGTCTTTGCATATCGTTTTCTCCGTCTTGGCAAGAGATGTTTTAGAACTGGGATACCAGGTTTTCGATACTTTTCAGAAAAATCTCGATCACATCAGGGTTGCTGGCCAGACCGGTGCTGTGCGTGGCCGGCAGCCCCAGGCGCACCTTCCATGACTCTGGTTCGTCGCCCATAATATCGTTGCTGATATGATCCCCCTCGACCAGCATCAGCGGGACAAACTTGACCTGTGAGGCTCCAGAGGCTTTGGCGTCGTCGAGCGCCGGGTCGGGGCCGGGCGGCCCTTCGACGGTACCCAGGTACACCCGTTCATAATGCTCGCGCAGATACTTGTCCATCTGGATCAAGGCCGAGTTGAATTCGGGGTGTCTGGCGTTCCCATGCGCGCAGAGCACCGTCGCTGTATCGTCACCGCCAAATTCGGACGAAAGGGCATCGGCGACGTTTTGAATGTTCTCTGGGCTAAAGAGCAATGGATAGCCAAATTTGACGTTCAATCCATCGCTACGATAGGCCAACACCTGGCGCATCTCGCCGCCGGGCATCACCATCGCAATCTGCACCACCACATCGGTCTTGCCCTCGGCTCTCAGGTCGGCATAGACCTCATCCAGACTCTTGATCGGCGTCTGACTGTCGAACAAGGTCGTGATCCCGGCCTTGTTCAGCTTGTTGATGATAAACCCGGCTGTAAAGGCCCAGCGAACATCGTAATTGGGGAAACGCGCCCGCACCATGCGGTCTAAATCCCCCAGATTCTTTTGCCCTTGCTCCATACTGCTGCCAAACGCGGCGATCACAATCACCGGTTTGGACTTTTTCTTGCCACATCCACCCGCCGCCCCCACGACAAGCAGCGCGGTCAGGGCGAGCGAAAACAATACATTCTTACCCTTCATTTTCTTCTCCTTTTGTTACATATAGATGAATTTGTCCGTCACCGATCACGATCTTGAATTCCTCCCTCTCTTTCTCAGCGACGCGAGCGGCGTGATCAGCGGCGTTCCCTCTTCGTCGAAATGTACGCCGGCGCGCACGCCATAGACGGCGCGAATCATCTCGGCGGTGAGCACCGCGCGCGGGCTGCCGTCGTCATAGACCTGCCCGCGATGCAACACCACGACGCGGTCCGCATGCCGCGCCGCCAGGTTGAGATCGTGCAGCGCCAAAAGCGTGACCAACTGCCGCTCGTCCGTTATCCGCCGGATCAGAGCGAGCATCTCTAACTGATGCTGCAAATCCAGACTGTTTGTCGGCTCATCCAGCGCCAGGATCGCCGGCTCTTGCACCAGCGCCTGTGCAATGGCGACCATTTGCCGCTGCCCGCCGCTCAACTCGCCGAGCGGTCGCAGCGCCAGGCCGGCAATGCCCAACTCGGCCAGCGTGACAAATGCCACCGCAAGGTCGTCGTCGCCGACCCGCCAGGATAGCGTGTGCAACCGTCCCAGCAAAACCGTCTCCAGAACGGTCAGCGCCGCTTGCGGCAAAGCCTCTTGCTCCAGATAGCCGACGAGCGGCGTCCGTTTACCTGTACAAATGTCTTGACCATCGACGAGTATCCTGCCTTGAGGTTTCAAAACTCCGCCGATACACTTGAGCAACGTCGTCTTGCCCACGGCATTGGGGCCGACGATGGCGATGATCATTGGCGACAGGTGCAGGTCGATCCGGTTCAACACCGGACGGGTGCCATAAGCAAAAGTCAACTGCTCGATCTCGACGCTTACCAATAGCGCACCCTCTTTTTCAGCACCAGCGACAAAAAAAACGGAATGCCGATAAACGAGGTGACGATGCCCACCGGCAAAACCATACTATGCGTCACGCTTTTGCCCACGATCGAAGCGACAGAGAGCAGCAACGCGCCACACAACGCGGCCAGTGGCATAAAAAAGCGTTGCTCTTCGCCCACCAACATCCGCGCGATATGCGGCGCGGCCAGCCCGACAAAGCCGATTGTGCCCGCGAAACACGTCGCTGTTGCCGTCAAGAGCGATGTCAGGAGCAAAACCCGCAGCCGCAGCCGTGGCACATCGACGCCCAAACTCGCCGCTTTGGCATCTCCCAGCCGCAACGCCGTGAGCGGCCAGGCACTGCCGGCCAACATGGGCAGCGCCATCGCCAAAATCCCACCCACGATCGCCAAATGCACCCCGTTCACCTTGCCAAGGTCGCCGAACAGCCAAAAGACCACCGCGTAAAGCGCCTCTGTTGTCGCCACGTATTTGAGCAACGTGATCAGCGCGCTGAACATAAAATGCAGCGCCACGCCGGTGAGAATGATTGTCCCGACGGCGCCGCGTTTGATCCTGGCGGTCAGGTACACGACAAACGAGCACAGCACGGCAAAAACAAAGGCGTTCAACGGTACGAGAAGCGGCCCCGCATGCGGAATCACACCCACGCCAAGCACCAACGCCAGCGCCGCGCCAAACCCGGCCGCCGACGAAATGCCCAGCGTATATGGGCTGGCCAGCGGATTGCCGAGGATGGTCTGCATTTCGGCGCCGGCCACCCCCAGCCCTGCGCCGACGACCAGTGCCGCCACGGCAGCCGGTAGCCGGATGAGCCAGACAATCGCCCGCGCCGGCGCGTCGGCCTGCGTGGGCGCCAGGAGCGTCGCCACCACCTGGGCGACCGAAAGCGGTGAGGGGCCGATCATGACATTAGCGACGAACGCCACCGCCAGCACGCCGGACGCGCCCCACAGCCAAACATATTTGCGCCCGGTCACACGTCGGTACAGCGTCCGCGCCTTTATCAGGCCGTCTGGTTTTGCCAACGGATACATGCCTCCACCCAATGCGCCGCCATCCCTGGCTGCGCGTCAAAATGCAAGTGAACAAACGAGGCCAGCACGTTCTCTTGCGCCCAGCCCTCTTTACGGCGTGCCTCGTCGCCCCGGCGGGCCAGCCGGTAAGCGCGAGGCGCCTCCGGCGGGCAGTCGATCCAGTCCGAATAGTGAAACTCGTGCCCGCGCACCTGCTCGCCCTGCGTCAGCAGCAGCGAATCGCGCAGCGCCGTCACCTGACGATACCCCATCGTCAACCGTTGACGCATTTGCGAACGGCCGGGAAGCACGCCGAACATTGGATAGGTCTTGTCATCGAGATCGGTAATGCTCTGCGTGAGCGCCATCAGCCCACCGCACTCGGCATAGATCGGCATCCTGGCGCGGTGCGCCGCACGGATCTCGCGCCGCAGCGACACATTTTCACTCAACTGTGCCGCATACAACTCGGGGTAGCCGCCGCCCAGGTAAACACCGCCCACCCGTTCGGGCAAAACAGCGTCGCGCAGGGGGCTAAAAAAGACGATCTCGGCCCCAGCTGCGCGTAGCAGGTTGATATTGTCCGCATAATAAAAGCAAAACGCCTCGTCGCGGGCGACGGCCAGACGCATTCGTGGCACACCTGTCGTCGACGCGCCATACGGCAGCGCCCCCACGTCGAACGGCTGCGCCGACCGCGCGATTGCCCACACCCGTTCCAGATCGATGTGCGCGGCGATTGCTTTGCGCGCGCGGTCGAGCAAAACGCGCACCTGCGCCTGCCGTTCCACCGCCGTATACAGCCCCAAATGACGCTCTGGAATGTGCAAATCCGGCATCTTGGGCAGGCAGCCCAGCACCGGTAGCCCCACCGCCTCGACGGCTTTGGTCACCCAGCGCGCGTGCCGCCGGCTGCCGACGCGGTTACAAATCGCGCCGACGACGCGCAGGCCGGGGTCGAACATCCGATAGCCCAGCGCCATCGCCCCGGCGCTGCGGGACATCCTGCCGACATCGAGCACCAAAAGCACCGGCGCCCGAAGCAGTTTGGCCGCCTGTGCCGTGCTGCCGCTCTCACCTTGCCCGCCATACCCGTCAAACAGCCCCATGACACCTTCGACGATTGCCACGTCTGCATCCAGGCACGCGCGGGCAAAAGCCGCGCGCGCACGTGGCAGCCCCACCATCCACGTGTCGAGGTTACGCGACGGTCGCCCGGTCGCCGCCGTGTGGTACATCGGATCGATGTAATCGGGGCCGATTTTGAACCCCTGGACGACGTGCGTCTGCGCCAGCGCCGCCATCAGGCCCATAGCGACGATGCTTTTTCCGCTGCCACTGGCCGGCGCGGCAATGACCAGCCGGGGCGTATGAATCCACATTATGCTTCCTCCCGTGCATGCTTTTCCACCTGGGCCGAGAGCACGAACACCGGATTTTGTGGCGCCAGGCGCGTCAGCCCGGCGATCGCTTTGCCATGCGCGATGCCAACCTGCGCGACCTGCGGCGACCAGCCCAGTGTGCGGGCGACCTGCATCGCCTGCACCAGATTTTCCAATGTTGCCAGGTTGACTACCACGCGGCAGCCGGGCCGGGCCGCACGAGCCACATGGCGCAACACCTGCTCCATCGCCCCCCCTGTCCCGCCGACAAACACCGCCGAGGGACGGGGCAGACCGACCAGCACGCCCGGCGCCTCGCCGACGACCACCGACACATTCAGCGCGCCATGGCGGGCCGCGTTGCGGCGCAGATAGCCGAGGTTTTCGACATCTCGCTCGATGGCATACACCCGCCCGCGCCAGGCCAGTTCGGCGATCTCGATGCTGACCGCGCCGCTCCCCGCGCCCACATCCCACACGGTGTCGGTCTCGCGCAGTGCCAGTTTTGCGATACAGAACGCGCGTATATCACGCTTGGTGATCAATCCGCGCCGGTGCGCATAGGCCGCGTCGGGGCGCGGCGCAAACACGGGGCGGGGTTGCCAGTCCTCGTCCTGGATCAAGAGCAGCACGTTCAGCGCTCCAAACGTCATCCTGGGTAGCTGCGCCAGGCGCGTGTCGGTGATTTGCTCGCCCGGCAGCTCCAGGTTTTCGGCCACAATGGCGCGACAGTCGGGCAGCCCGGCACCGAGCAGCGTGCGAGCGATCACCGCCGGGGTGTGGCGACGGTCGGTGAGCACGCCCAATTTTGGCGCGCGCCTGGCCCACCCAACGATTTCGGACAGCGGACGGCTGTGCGCACTGACCAGGATCGCATCGCTCCAGGGCAGGCCCACGCGGGCAAAGGCCAGTTGCAGCGAGCTGACGTGGGGCACAATCTCTAACGCCTCGGCGGGCAAAACCCGCAACAGTGTCCCGACGATGCCGTAAAAGCCGGGGTCGCCGGAGGCCAGCACGACGATGCGTTTTGTGCCGGAACGATCGATATTTTGAACGCGCCCGGCAATGTCGGCGCCAATGACGATCTGGTGGGGGTGGTCCGGCCAGTAGGCCAGCAGACGCTTGCTGCCCCAAAGTTGATCGGCGCGCGTGATGCGCTGCAACAGTGTGGAAGAGAGGCCGGCCGGGCCTTGGGCGCCCACGCCAATGACAAGGATACGGTTCAACATTTTTTTTCCGCCTGGGCCAAAAGAGCACCTCGAATATCGAACAACAAGACCGAAATCGACAGCGCACCACGGACGAAAGCAAAGGCTTGTGCGGCAGCCAGCCGGGCGATCTCGGCCTCCAGCCCTTTGATCTCGGCCCGGCGCAACAGCACCTGGATGTGACGTGCCGTCTTGACCGTGCGCGCCTGCGCCACCAGTTCGGGCGCAGCGCCGAGCCGGGCCACCAACCCGGCCAAAAAGTCGAAATCGACGCCGCCGCGACTGACGTGCGTTTGCATTCGCCCTTGCGCCAGCTTGGACAGTTTGCCGATCATCCCGGCGATGACGGCCTGACGAAAGCCCAGTCTGGCTGCCTGCCGGAGCGCATAGTCCATGTGGTCGCCAACCTGCACGCAGCCCAACTCGCTCCAGGTGGGGTCGTGGGCCAGTGCATAGGTTTCGCTGCGCCGCCCGGTGGTCAAAATGGCGCGCGTGACGCCGTTCTGAATGGCCACGCTCAATTCGACGTGGATGCTGGCGCGGTAGGCCGGTTCGGAATAAGGCCGCACGATGCCCGTTGTGCCCAGGATCGAGATGCCGCCGACGATGCCCAGACGGGGGTTCATCGTTTGCGCGGCCAGCGCCTCGCCGCCCGGCACGCCGATCACCACCTGCAATCCCTGCCGTGTCAGGCGCTCGTCGGCGGCGCAGGCGGTTACGACGGTGCGCACCGCCTGCTCGATCTGCCTGTGCGGCGCGGGGTTGATTGCTGCCCGCCCGACCTCGACCGGCAGGCCGGGCAGTGTTACTATGCCCACGCCTGCCCCGCCGGCAATGTGGACGCCCGCTCTTTTGCTCCAGGCCACCGTCGCCTGAACTTCGATGCCGTTGGTCACGTCCGGGTCGTCGCCGGCGTCCTTGATCGTGCCGCAGGTCACGCGCCCGGTGTCAAATTCGCAGCGCGCCAGCGCAAAGACGACGTTTTTTTTCGCCGGCAGGTCGATGGTGATCTGGCGCACCGGTTGTCCGGTGATCAGGGCGCGGGTTGCGGCGGCCGCGGCCGCCGCTGCACAGGCGCCGGTCGTATAGCCTTCGCGCAAATGTTCCTGTCGCCAGGTCGCGTCAACGCGACGATGTAAGGGACGATTGCTCATCGGAATCTGTCTCCGGGTGGGCGGCCAGCCGCAGCAGGGCGTTGACGATCGCCACCGCTACTGTCGATCCGCCTTTGCGCCCCAGCGCCGTGATGTATGGTGTGTCCGGCAGCGTCGTCAGCGCGGCTTTGGCTTCGACGGCGTTGACAAAGCCTACCGGCACGCCTACGATCAACGCCGGGCGGAGGCCTTTTTGTCGTACCAGGCGGATTACCTGGAGCAGTGCCGTTGGCGCGTTGCCAATGGCGACGATTCCGCCGTGGATGTGAGCGGCGTTGCGCCGCATTGCCGCCGCCGAGCGTGTGATGCCCAGCCGTTTGGCGGTCTCGTAGACATGGGGGTGGCGGATGTCGCACACTGTTTTTCCGCCCAGCGGGCCGAGATGGCGGGTCGAGATGCCCACCTCGACCATGCGCACGTCGGTGACGATGGTGCAGCCCTGGTGCAGCGCGGTCACGCCGGCGCTCACGGCTTGTGGGTGAATGCGCAGTGTGTCTCGGAAATCAAAGTCGGCGGTGGCGTGGATGACGCGCAGTACGATGGGTAGCTCGCGGTCGGACCAATGGTGCTCGCCCAGCTCGGTGCGGATGATGTGGAAACTGGTGCTCTCGATCTCGTGTGGTAACATTAGCGCCTCCCGGCCGGTCGCAGGTCGTATTTTTCGGCATAGCCGCGCGGGGTGATCATTTTGCCGTTGTGAACATAGGTGCGGCTGTTGCCGACAATCACAATCGTTCTCATATCTACCTTTGCCTGTGGCAGGTCGGCGAGGGTGATCAGGGTGTGGCTTTGTCCTTTGCGGTAGGCTGCGCGCACGATTCCGACCGGCGTTTCTGGCCGGCGCCAGCGCGCCAAAATTTCGCAGGTCAGATCAAAGGGCGCCGTGCGGGTGCGTCCCTGGGGGTTGTACAGGCAGAGTACGAAATCGGTCTGGGCGGCCTGTTCGACGCGCTGTAATATCTCGCGGCGCGGCACCAGCCGGTCGCTCAGGCTGATCGCGGCAAAATCGGTCATCAGCGGCGCGCCCAGCAGCGCGGCGGCGGCGTTGAGTGCTGTGATGCCGGGCAGTACTCTGACGTCGAGGGATACGTTGCCGCGTTGGGCCAGGATGTCGTACACCAGGCCGGCCATGCCATAGATGCCGGCGTCGCCGCCCGATACCAGGGCCACGCGCCGCCCGGCGCACGCCAGATCGATGGCCTGATTGACCCGCTCTACTTCATGGCGCATGCCGCTGGCTTTGCGGGGCACGTTGGGCGCCAGCCCGGCGATCAGTTTCAGGTAGGTCTGGTAGCCGACGATGACTTCGGCGGTTTCGATCTCGCGTCGCGCCGCCGGCGTCAATTGCGACTGCGCGCCCGGCCCGATGCCGACGACCGCGAGTGTTCCTCTCGAATGGCGCGCGCTGTTTTCCCATTGCGCCACGGCGACGGTGACATTGGGAAATTTGACTTTTTCTACGAGCAGATGTTTGGCGTGCGCGGCGAGCAGTGCGGCCGGCTCGGCAACCCCCCACACGCCCAGCGCGCGGTGTGCCCACACCGAGGGGTGCGGCAGGTTTTGCACCTGGGCGATCTCGTGCCGGGGTAGGATTTCGAGCGGCCAATCGCGCGTGCGGCACAGTTCCAACAGCCCGGTTTCGTCGGCTTTGTCTTCGATTGTGGCCAGGCTGCGCACGCTGTCGATATCGAGAGCGTTTTGGTCAAGTGTATGCAAGATGGCGTCAAATATTTCCGGTGCGGGCGTGTCGCGGTTGCAGCCGACGCCCACGACCAGGCACGGCGGGT
>CAYZYE010000147.1:0-10055 GCA_964481205.1 uncultured Anaerolineae bacterium
CGCAGAGACAACACTCGAACCATTTGCAACACTCTCGCGTCTTTGCGTCTCTGCGGCGCGTATTTCAATTTGGGGGTCAGGGAGGGGGTGGCGCTCACTTTGCGCTCGGCCTGGATTGCCAAATCCAGGCCAAAAACGGCGAGGCGAGGCTGGTCGCATTTATCTTGTTCGGCTGCCGGATCTGGCGATCCGGCAGGAGCAGATGGAGGGGATTCCGCCACCCCGGTCTGTCCAATCCGCAGCCTCGGAATCCCTATTCCGAGGCCCGGTTTCGCCCCAAAAGTGAAATACTCCCGCGCCGCCGCCCCCGCTTGTGTGGGGTAGGGCACTTGTGGTACAATAGGGGTATGTATCGATTTTGAAACAGGAGTAGTTTGATGCCGTATGATGATGATAGCGAACTCTCGGACGAGATTCGGCAAGCGGCCAAATCGACCAACCACTTGCTCAATGACATGATGTTGACCGTGCGCTGGCTGACGATGCGCCAGGAGAAAACGTGGCGGCCGGCGACCGATGTGTACGAGACCGACCAATCCGTCATTGTCAAAGTCGAGGTTGCCGGTATGAACGAACAAGATTTCAACATCTCTTTGTCCAATCGCAACCTGGTGATCACGGGCATACGCCGCGACCCTGAATCCAAATTGGCTTATCAACAGTTAGAGATTCCTTACGGTCGTTTTCGCACCCAGGTCTTTTTGCCCTATGCCGTCGATCAGGAGCGAATCGCGGCTTCTTATAAAAACGGATTCCTGACCGTTGTTCTGCCCAAAGCCGCGCCGCGCACCATCGAACTCAAGCAGGCGTCGAATATGCGACAAAAACAAGACGATTGACCGCCTGATGTCAATCGCTCAACATATTGGAGGATGTTATGACTGTACCGGATTCCGTCTCGAATGAGGAAACGGAATTGCCCGAAACGACCGATTCTCATGAACACGAGACGATCGTCGAGATAAAAACCGAAATTGAAGAAGAAAAGGATCGAACAGATATTCCCCAGGAATTGGCGATTCTGCCATTGCGCGGCGTCGTACTTTACCCGCTGACCGCTTTGCCATTGACCGTCGGGCAGCCGCGCTCGACCCGGTTGGTCGATGACGCGGTCTTGATGGAAAAACGCATCATTGGTCTGGTCACGTCCAAAGACGAGGCCATCGAAGAACCCGGCCCGGACGACATCTATCGCATCGGCACCGCCGCCATGCTGCACCGCCTGCGCAAAGCGCCCGATGGCACGATCATTCTCTTTGTCCAGGGCATCGAGCGCATTCGCATCGACGAGTTTACGGAATCGGTGCCCTATCTCAAAGCGCGAGTCACGCCCATCCCCGATACGGTCCACGATTCGGTCGAGGTCGAAGCGTTGATGCGCAATATCGTCGATCTGTTCAGACAACTGGTGTCGCTGACGCCGCACATTCCCGATGAAGTGACCCTGATGGCGATGAACATCGAAGACCCACGCCAATTGGCCTACATTGTCGCCACATCGCTGCGAATGGATATTCAAGACGCACAAGGCATCCTTGAAATCCAGGATGTCAAGGAAAAATTACTAAAGCTAATCGCGCTGTTGCAGCATGAACTCAAAGTGTTGCAACTGGGCAAAAAGATTCAGCAAGAAGCCCAGGGCAGCATGGAAAAGATCCAACGCGAGTTCTTTTTACGAGAACAGCTCAAAGCGATCAACCGTGAATTGGGCGAAGAGGACGAGCAAGCGGTCGAGGTAGAAGAATACCGCACCAAGATCAAGCAGGCCGGTATGCCCGAGGAGGCCGAAAAGGAAGCGCTGCGCGAGTTGAGCCGGATGGAAAAGATGCCCATCGCCGCCGCCGAGTATTCGGTGATCAAGACCTATCTCGATTGGATGGTCAACTTGCCGTGGAGCAAAATGTCAGAAGACAACCTCGACATTGCGCACGCGCGGACGGTGCTCGACGAGGATCATTTTGGGCTGCAAGACATCAAAGATCGCATCATCGAGTTCCTTGCCGTGCGCAAACTGCGGCGCGATCGTCAGGCAGAACGGGAGAGCCGCGAACCCACAGCCCAAGATTTGATCCGACGCGAACGCGAAGGGGTGATCTTGTGCTTTGTCGGCCCGCCGGGCGTTGGCAAAACATCGCTGGGGCGCTCGATTGCCCGCGCGATGGATCGCAAGTTCATCCGGCAGAGTTTGGGCGGCATCCGCGATGAAGCGGAAATTCGCGGCTTTCGGCGCACCTATGTCGGCTCGATGCCGGGGCGGATCATCCAGGCGCTGCGGCGCGTGGGCAGCAAAAACCCGGTGTTCATGCTAGACGAAGTCGACAAGATCGGCGCCGACTGGCGCGGCGATCCCTCGTCGGCGCTGCTCGAAGTGCTCGACCCGGAGCAGAACAACGAGTTCCGCGACCACTATCTGGACGTGCCCTTTGACCTCTCGCAGGTGATGTTTATCTGCACGGCCAACCAGCTTGGCCCCATCCCCGGCCCGCTACGCGATCGCATGGAAATCATCGAGTTGGATGGCTATACCGAGTTTGAAAAGCTCCAAATCGCCAAACAGTACCTGATTCCACGCCAGATCAAAGAAAATGGCCTGCGCCCCCAAGAAATTGCTTTTACCGACGAGGCCATTTTGCGCATCATCCGCGAGTACACTTATGAAAGCGGGGTGCGCAACCTGGAGCGTGAGATCGGCGGCGTGTGCCGCAAGATCACTACCTTTGTCGCCGACGGACACGAAGGCGAGCTGACCACGATCGAGACAGATGACGTGCCCAAGCGGCTGGGCAAACGCAAGTACTTTATGGAGGAACTCGGCGAACGGATCAACATTCCGGGCGTCTCGGTTGGGCTGGTGGTCACTGCCGCCGGCGGCGACATCACGTACATCGAAGCGACCAAGATGCCGGGCAAAGGCGGCCTCATTCTCACCGGGCAATTGGGCGAGGTGATGAAAGAGTCGGCGCAGGCGGCGCTCAGTTACATTCGCTCCAAGGCCAACCAGCTAAACATCGCCGACGAGGTCTTTGCCGACAACGAGATTCACATCCACGTGCCGGCCGGCGCGGTGCCCAAAGACGGCCCTTCGGCCGGGATCACCATTGCCACCGCCCTGCGGTCGCTGTTGACCGAACAACCCATCGTCGAGAGGTTGGCGATGACGGGCGAGATCACGTTGCGCGGTCAGGTGCTGCCCGTTGGCGGCGTCAAGCAAAAAGTGCTGGCCGCCGCCCGCACAGGGATCGAAACCGTGGTGCTGCCCAAACGGAACCAGGTAGACCTGGATGACCTGCCCGATCAGGTCCGGGAGAAAATAAACTTTGTCCTGGTCGATCAGGTCGATCAAGTTTTTGAAACGGCTTTTGAAAATTGAGAGCGGTGTGTTTCAAATGACTTTGGGCGTCTGTACCATCACCCCCCGTGGGCGGTGCGTATCGCGCCCGTGAAATTCGCATTTATTGACCGGTAGGCGCAAGCCGATAACCGGCGTGAAAAAAGTTGGTTGCACATTACACCGATTTGATTCCGTCTCTATTTGTCAGACGCATTTACCTTTTTTGATGCGTCGTATTGCCAACAGATGACATTGCTGACAAGACCAGGCTGAACTTGCAAGTCCTGACCTCGCGGCAGAATTCCGGTCATCACATTGGCGCGGTTGGTTCTGGTTTATCCAGGCCAGGTTGGACATTGTCGAGAGACGATATTGGGTGTATGGTCAAGATGGAACTGGTTGATTTGATCGTTCCACGATCGCCATAGCGGCGACCCGTGAAAAACGGTTGGAATGACGAACTGGAATCCCCTCTTTTTCCTCGCTGGGGTGTGCTTGTCCTGCTATTAGTGCCGTGCAAATTTTTTGCCGGCAGAGAGGACACTCTATTGACCCGAAAACGTAATAAAACAAAATGGCTGCGCGTCGATCTGCATCTGCACACGCCGGCCTCATCGGACTATGAACAGCCCGGTGTGACCTATCTTGACATCCTGAAAAAAGCCGAAGAAAAAGGCGTCGAGATTCAGGCTTTTACCGACCACAATACCATTGCCGGCTATCAGGCGATGCGCCAAGAGATCGACAAACTCGAACTTTTGGAAAATTTGGACCGGCTTCAGTCCCGCGAGCGCGAGCGATTAAACGAATATCGCCGTCTGTTGGACAAAATCCTGGTCTTGCCGGGCATCGAGTTTACGGCAATGTTTGGCTTTCACATTTTGGGCATTTTTTCCCCCGAAACCTCTGTCCGCGAGATCGAACACCTGTTGTTACAGCTCAAAGTTCCGGCCGACAAACTGGACCAAGGCGCAACCGAGATTGGCGCGACTACCGACGTGGTGACGGCGTATCAAATGATCGATGAAGCGGGCGGGTTGGTGATCGCCGCCCATGCCAACACGGCGCACGGCGTGGCTATGCGCGGCATCGGGTTTGGCGGGCAGACCAAAATCGCCTGGACGCAGGACGAGCACCTGCACGCCCTCGAAGTGACCGATTTGGAAAAAAAGGGCCGCCGGAGCACCGCCCGCTTTTTCAACGGCTCCAAGCCAGAATACCCGCGCCGGATGCACTGCATTCAGGGCACCGACGCGCATCGCCTCATCGCCGACCCGCAGCACGCCGAACGACTGGGCGTGGGCGACCGGCTCACCGAAATCCGGCTGAAAGAAGCATCGTTCGCGGCGCTCAAAGACGCTTTTCTCAGCAGCGATTTTGCCGTCACCCGCCCGGCCCGCGCACTGACCGCCGCGCCCTTTGATTACATTATGGAGGCGCGAGAAGCGGGCAACACCATCGTCCAGGCTTTTCACGAAAACGCCACCCGGCGCGGGGGACGGTTGTACGCCGTCTTGGCCGACATTGTCGCTTTTGCCAACACCAACGGCGGAACGGTTTACGTGGGCGCCAGCCCAAACGTCAAGACCAAAGTGGCGGGCATCGCCGATGTCGAGCAGATGATGCGCCTGCTCAAGCACGACATCGACGCCAAAATCACCCCCCCGCTCGACCTGACCATCGACGTGCAGGAAAGCCAGGGCAAAAAAGTGCTGGTCATCCAGTCGCCGCGCGGCGATCAATCGCCGTATGCCATCGACGGCAGCAAAATCTATGTGCGCGATGAAGGCGAGACCAACCTGGCCGTGCGCGACGAGATCGTCGAGCTGGTCTTGCGCTCACACCAGGCCCGCGTCGAAAAGCCGGTGCCCGTCCAGGTCACAGACTCGCTGACCGTCCAGCCGCCGCGCACCGGCGTCGAAATTGTGGAAACGGTCGAACGCAAAGGGACGCTGTATTATACAATGAGCGATCTGCGCAAAAGCAACCGCGTTCAAAACGTGACCAAAGAATCGGCGCGACGGTTGTGGCGCTATGCGATCGGCGAAGCGGAAAAGCACGCCGCACAGACGCCCGATATCGAGTGGCAAGGCGAGATTGGGCTGGTCAAAGCCTACCAACAAAGCGCCCAACAGCGGTACGATCTGGCGCAGCGCCGGCCCGATGGCGCCATTCGGATTTATTATGGTGTGAGTGAGGATGGCCTGCACGGAGCGTGGAAATCTCTGGTCGGGCTGGCCGATGAGTAGAGGCTTAGGGCTGTTCAATTCTAATTTGTGACTAAAGTCACCGCTGGCGGGCTAAAGCCGGGCGTCCCACCTGCGTGGACGCCGCCGCTGGTGGGGACTCGTCGCTGTAGAGGGACGACCAGCCAACGGCTCGCCAAACGCGGTTTCAACCGCTGGGTTGTAGAATTGAACAACCCTGAGTAGAGGCTAAAGGCGGATATGGTCATTGGTTGCTGCACGATCAAGCTCTATCTGCCGACCGCACATTCGCTCAAGAACAAACGCGGTATCCTCAAGGGAATGATCGCCCGCATTGGACGCGAGTTCAACGTCAGCATTGCCCAGGTGGGCGATCAAGACATTTGGCAGTCGGCGCTGCTGGCCGTTGTCACCGTGTCGAACGACTCGGCCTATGCACATGGCTTGCTCTCTCGCGTCGTCGAGTGGATCGAGCGCCATCGCCCTGATGTCGAGATCGTCCATATTCAGGTCGAAATGATCTGAGTTGAGCAAAAAAGGCGTTCAAGGCGCGTGACGCGGCTCCGGCAAAGCGAGCGTCATCGGCAGAGACAGCGCCATCCCAACAATGGCGATGCCAAACAGCAGGGCATAATTGTTGTTGGTCCACTGCAAGATCACGCCGCCGACCGCCGACAAGATCATGCTGACACCATTGATCGTATTGGTCAACCCGACATAGTTGGGGCGCTCGGTTTCGGGGGCATGTTCGAGGACATAGTTCATCCAGCCGGGCATCATGCTGCTCATCGAGGCGTTGAACAGCAAAAAGACCAACCCATATCCCCAGGCCAGCCAGGTTGGGTTGGGGAAAAGCAGCGGCGACAGCAGCGCCACCGTCGGCGCAAGCAGGGTGACGCCGATGCCGATCTGGATCACGCGCTTGCTGCCAAAGCGTTCGCTGATCCAGGCAAAAAGCAGCGCCGCCAGGATGCTGCCGATCACACCGATTGAGGTATAACGACCGGCCACCTTGCTGGGCAGGCCGAGTTGGTTGAGCGCAAAGACCATGTAAAAGGGTGAAGCCAACGCACCGAGTCCATAGACCTGGCGGGTAATGATGTAACGCCGGTATGCGTGGTCGGTTCTCAAAACGCGCCACAGTTGGGGAAAAAACTCTTTCCAACTCGGCACCTTGCGCGTGACCTGCCCCCCTTCTTCGACCCCCAAGGCAATCGCCACAAACGAAAACGCCAGCATCACAAACCCCAGAAAAAAGAGCGCGGCATAATTGTTGGGAAAAGCAAATCCATTTTGCCCCAACATCCACTCGACAAAATAACCAACCAAAAACCCGGTGCTGCCCGAAATGATCTGCCCGACGCCGGTCAGGCGACCGCGCCGGTTGGCGGGAATCGTTTTACTTAAAAAGTCGAACCAGGGCACGCTGGCCAGGCCGTCGGCAATCCAAAACCCGACGATGGTAAAGGTAAACAGGACAACGATCAGCCACGACGGTCGCGCGCCGGTCAGCCAAATGGTGAGCGCCAGAATCAAAAAGAGCGAGCGGCCGGGAATGCTCGGCCAGAGGATGTGCGGCTTTTTGTATGGTTTGTCGGCCAGGTAACGCGCGGCGAAAAGCTGCGGCAAAAACCAGCACGCGCTTTGCAACGTCGACATCAAGCCGATGACAAAAGGCGGTGTGCCCAACTCGTTGAGAAAACTGGGGATCACGGTGCCGGGACCGATAAAAGTAAGGCCGATGCCAAAAAAGGCAAAGTCGGCCACGAGAATCCAAAAATTGCGTTTATAGTGTGCGGGAGGCTTGTTTTCAGTCAATGTTTTCCTTTGCCAGTGACCCAATTTCGCGTGCGTTCGACGGCTTTGCGCCAGCCGCGATAGCCGGCGGCGCGCTGGTCGGCGCTCCATTGCGGTTCAAAGGTGCGATCGACATTCCAGTTGACGCGCAGATCGTCCAAACTTGACCACAAACCGGTCGCCAGGCCGGCGGCATAAGCCGCGCCGAGCGCCGTCGTCTCGTTGACCGTGGGGCGCACCACCGGCACGCCGAGGATGTCGGCCTGAAGCTGCATCAGGAAATTGTTCACCGTTGCGCCGCCGTCAACTTTGAGCGTGGTCAGGGCAATGCCCGCATCCTGAACCATGGCGCCCATCACGTCGCGCGTCTGGTAACAGATCGATTCCAGCGTGGCGCGGACAATGTGGGCGCGGTTGACATAGCGGGTCAGGCCGACGATGACGCCGCGCGCGTACATGTCCCAGTACGGGGCATAAAGTCCCGAAAAAGCGGGCACAAAATAGCATCCGCCCGCGTCGTCGACCGATGCAGCGAGGGCTTCGCTCTCGGCCGCGTCTCGAATCAGTCCCAGGTTGTCGCGCAGCCATTGGATCGCCGCGCCGGTGATGGCGATCGAGCCTTCGAGGGCATAGACGGCGACGCCCGGTTCCAGGCTGTAGGCGACGGTGGTCAGCAGGCCGTGTTCAGACGCGACGGGACGTTCGCCGGTATTGAGCAGCATAAAACAGCCCGTGCCATAGGTGTTCTTGGCCTCTCCGACGCCATACCCCGTTTGCCCAAAGAGCGCGGCTTGCTGGTCGCCCAGGTCGCCGCAGACGGGAATCGCCCCACCGAACGCGCCGCCGGGTGAGGTGTAGCCATAAACGGACTTGGCACTGGAAGGACAGATGCGGGGCAGCATGGCGCGAGGGACGCCAAAAATGTCGAGCAACTCGTCATCCCAGTCCAGCGTCTCGAGGTTCATCAACATCGTCCGGCTGGCGTTGGTTGGGTCGGTGATATGCGCGCCGCCGTTGACCCCGCCGGTCAGATTCCAGATGATCCAGGTGTCCATGGTGCCAAAGAGCGCCTGTCCCGCGCCGATCTGTGCCCGCACCTGGGGAACGTTGTCGATCAGCCATTTGATTTTGGTGCCGGCAAAGTAGGCGTGGATTGGCAGGCCGGTTTTGGCGCGGACCAGCGGTTCCAGGCCATCGTCGATCATTTGTTGGCACAAGGGCATGGTGCGCGTACACTGCCAGACGATGGCCTGATAGAGCGGCTGGCCGGTGGTCTTGTCCCAGACCAACGTCGTCTCGCGCTGGTTGGTAACGCCAATGCCGGCGATTTGCGCCGGTTTGATCTGCCCCCGGGCCAGCGCGCCGGCGATTACGCGCCTGGTGTTGTCCCAAATTTCTGCCGCATTGTGCTCGACCCAGCCGGGGCGGGGATAGATTTGCTCATGTTCCATATAGTCGGCGGCAACGACCGCGCCGTCTCGGCCAAAGATCATGCAGCGCGTGCCGGTGGTGCCCTGATCGATGGCGGCGATATAGGTTTCTTCCGGTGTGCTCATCTCCCAACCTCCTCACTGACCGGTGAAAATTCCGGTTTATTGTATCACAAATAGTGCGAGGCTCAAAACCTGATCGGGGGGCAAGGGATCGAATCAGACGAGGTATGCCACGGAGCCGTCGGCGCCTCTGCGTTTTTGGTCTGGCGGCACGAATTGTCTGGACGGTCCGTGGTCGGGTGGAACAGGTCAAAACAAACACGCCCAAACGGTCATTGGGTCTAATGTGTCATTGGCAATTTACGATGGAAAAAGGCCGGGGTCAGTGGACGGCGACAAATTTGTAACCAATTCCACGGATGGTGAGCACGTATTTGGGATTGGCGGGGTCCGGTTCGATTTTGCTGCGTAGCTGCTGGATATGCACATCGAGGGTGCGCGTTTTGCCGGCAAAATCATAGCCCCAGATTTCTTTGAGCAGCGCCTCGCGGCTGAATACTTTGCCCCGTTCCCAGGCCAACGTCGCCAGCAGCGCAAACTCTTTGGGCGTCAGATCGACCTCTTGTTCACCCCGAATCACGACATGCTGCTCGCGGTCGATGATCAGATCGTCGATCTTGAGAACGGGGTGCGCGAGGTGAGGCGCGGCATGATCGGCCAGACGCAGCACCGCGCGCACGCGGGCCAACAGTTCTTGAGCGCCAAATGGTTTGGTGATATAGTCATCCGCGCCCAGGTCGAGGCCGATCACTTTGTCCTGTTCTCTGGACTGCCCGGTGAGCATGACGATGGGAATGTACTGGCTCTCCCGGCGCACGCGGCGGCAAATCTCCAGGCCGTTCAGTCCGGGGAGGACGACATCGAGCAGGATCAGGTCGGGCGGGTCGGTTTTGATCGACGCCAGGGCGACGGCGCCGTTGGCCAGGTGCCGCGCAGCATAGCCTTCGAGTTCCAGCGTGGCCTTGACAAACGTCGCTGTGGGTTCGTGGTCTTCGACAATCAGAATTTTTTTCGCCATCTTGGAATTTCCCAGTCCACTGAAAGACTCGCCAACACCGTCGCCAACCGCAAAAGACAAAGAGCGAGCGAATGAAATCAGCAAGAGCTATAGATATTTGAAAATATACGTCAATATCGGTGTTATTGATTGATTCCGGTCCTGGCAGCCAAACCAATTTCGTGACTAAAGTCACCGCTGGCGGGCCAAGGCCGGGCGTCCCACCTGCG
>CAYZYE010000148.1:0-10038 GCA_964481205.1 uncultured Anaerolineae bacterium
TTACACCACCCCGCCGACGTGACAATTGGCGCACTCTGTGGTATCATACTTTTCAACGAACTCGTATGTGGTTTGATTGGAGGAAGAATGAAAATTCTGGTCACAGGTGGAACCGGCAGTGTCGGGCGAACAGCCGTCAAACGGCTGGTCGAAAACGGCCACCAGGTCCAAGTCATTGGCCGGCGCGCCGGCATCGAGATCGATGGCGCCCAATATCGACAATGCGACATCACCGATTTCGATCTGCTGCGAGAGCAAGTCAAAGGAATGGAAGGCATCGTCCACCTGGCGGCGATCCCCAGTCCGGGCCGCCATCCCGCGTCAGAGGTGTTCCACATCAACTGCTCAGGGACGTTCAACGTCTACCAGGCCGCAGCCCAAGAAGGCATTGGCAAAATCTCGTGCGCCAGTTCGATCAACGCGCTGGGGTTCAACTATGGCCGCAAACCTTTTCCGATCTCGTATTTTCCAATCGACGAAGAACACCCTACTTTTACGACCGATCCGTACTCGTTCTCAAAACAGATCACCGAGCAGATCGCCGACTATTTTTGGCGTCGCGAAAACATTTCCAGCGTCAATTTGCGGTTTCCCGGCGTGTACGAGGTCAACATGGAGCGACTGGAACGGTGGCGAAAACATGCCGCCCGGTTCAAAAAAACAATGACCGAGTTTCTGGCGCAGCCCAAGACAGAACAACGCGAACGAATTCAACGCGCCATTGCCCGGTTCGACGCCACGCGCCCGGACCGGGCCGGGTACCTGCCCCGCGAAGAGGCGATCAAACGCTGGCGCACGCCTGGAAATGACCCGGACCTGGGGCTGCTGATGGGCGGCTTTGGACGCAGCAATTTTTGGGCCAGCGTCGACGCCCGGGACTCGGCGCAAGCGTTGGAAAAAGGGCTGCTCGCCGACTATGAGGGCAGCCATCCCCTGTTTATCAATTCCAGCCACAATGCCGCCGGAATCAAGTCGGAAACGTTGCTGCAAGTCTTTTTCCCCGAGGTCCAAGAACGCAAACGTCCATTGCCGGGCACCGAATCGCTGGTGAGCATTGAAAAAGCCCGGAAATTGATCGGCTTTGAGCCGGAATACTCGGTGCTCGACCTGCTCGAATAGCGCCGGAACAAAAACCGGTCAGCCGGCCGGCCGCCGCGCTTCGAGTTCATCCAGCGCGGCGGTGGCAAACTGCCCCAAAACCAGCGCCAAAATGGCGTCGAGTTCGGTAAAATCCCGGCGTTCCTTGTTGAGCAGCTCGATCACGCCGATCGGTTTCGCCAGACGCATCATTGGCACGCACAAGATCGATCGCGTCAGAAACGCAAATTCGCGGTCCACCTCTTGAGAAAAACGCCAGTCCTGCTTGGGGTTGTTGACAATGGCAGGTTCGACGTTTTGAAACACCCATCCGGCCACACCGGTGTCGCTCTTGATCCGGCGCCCGGCCAAATGTCCGGCCAATGCGCCATGCACCACGGTGAAAACCAATTCGTCCGTCTCCTGATCCAGGTAAAGCAGTGACCCATCCTGGGCGCCAATGGCCTGGATCATCTCTAGCAGGCGCCGGCTGATCAGCCCCAGCAGGTCTTTCTCCTCCGGTATTCGCTGAATGGCCCAATACAGTTCGGTCAAGGCCGCGATGCAGCGTTCCAGCGTCGTAATCTGATCCTTGTACGCGACATTTTCCTTTTTCAAACGCGCAATCTCTTGCTGTAGAAATTGTACGGCACGTGTACTCATTGACATCTCCCACTTTCTTGCCGGGCACCACCTGTGACCAGGTAATTGTACCTCGATTTACGGTATTTGTCGGGCCAATGCGCTGGCACTTGGGACCAGCGCCGTCTGCGGCGCTACGGCGATCCGGAGACACGTTCACCCAACGGCAAAACGGTTTCGCCGTCAAAATAATAAACCGCTCTGCCGGGAAAACGGGCGATCAACTGCGCAGTGTACGGCGGGCACTCGCTGGCATAGACGACATCGCCGTCCAGCGTGGGCGCGTTCATTGAAAAGGCAACGGCATAATCTTTCCAACCGCGTTCTCTGGTGCGAACGATGACCAGCGCGCGGCCCAAGTCGGCCCGTTCGAGAATCTCTTTTGAACGGCCGGTGATCCCAAAGAGGCCATGGTACGCGCGGAACTGCCAGGGCAGGTACACAAACAGATCGAACGCAACCAGCAGCGCCAGCGCAACCGCCAAGCCCCGACGCATCCAACGTTTTTCCGTTTGCGCCGCGACCCACTGCCAGCTCGAACGCATCCCCTTGGCCGAAAGAATAAACAGCGCCGAGGCGGCTTCAAAGGTGTAACGCGGACCATAGAGATTGCCATTGGTCCAGTATAACACAAACGCCAGAATCAAGGCCAGTGCGACGCCGGCCAAAAAAACATCCCAAAAACGGCGCGGCCTGAACAAAAACCCGGCGACGACAAAGATCAAACTCAAACCGGGCCAGCCGTGCAGCCAATTTGCCAGCCGGGCGACAACCAGCACGGCTTCGCCCAAACCCACCCACAGCGTATTGCCCTCCGGCAGAGGCCCGTGCCCCGGCCCAAAACCAACACGGTCATAGGGCCAAAAGAGCACATAAGGCGACAGCAGCGGATCGCCGGTCCAGATGGCGTTGAACAAAGGCACGATCAATGCCAGCGGCGCAAACCCCAGCCCCATCCACCACAACCGTCTCCACTCGTCGCTCTTTGTCTGATGAACCGCGTCGAACCAACGCCACAGCGCATACCCGACCGCAGGGACGGCAATCGCCACACTCGAATAGGGGCGAATGGTAAAAGCAAACCCCAAAACCACGCCGCCGGCCCAAGCCCACTTGATCCTCACTCGCGGCGCGGCAGACAGCGACCGCTTGAAACACCACAAAAACGCCGTCGTAAAAACCAGGCACGCGGTGTGCGACATGAGCGAAGCGGACAAAAGCAGCGTAAAAGGCGAAATGAGCAGCAGCGCCGCCGCAAGGCCGGCCGTTTGCGCATCGGCAATCTCGCATCCCAGGCGAAACGTCAAGGCGATGGTGAGCGCGGCGCAGGCCGCGTTCACCCACCATGGCTGCCCCATCCAGACGCCCAGAGCGAGCAGCGCGGGCCAACCGGGCGGGTATTTGCCAAAACGCCGCCCCTGATGATCGAGCACAAAAGGGGCGAAAAAGCAGTTGGGATGAAACACCGCCCTGGTATAGGCCCGGCCAATGGAAAAAACCCGCGCCTGAAAAAGATAGGCCACTTCATCTTCCAGATGAGGGACTTGATCCAAGACCTGGTCGGCGATCAACCACGCCGAGGCGAAACCCAGCAAACACAGCCCCACGGCCAGATAGTGAAAATACGTCCACCGCACGCTCTTGTTCACACACTTGTCCCAAGATCAACATAACTTTGTACCGCGCGAACGTATGGTCGATTCAGGAAAATGCGCCGGTACCCATCGGACAGCGTGCCGGCCAGACGATGAATCATCACTTGCGCTTCCTGAAAATGCTGCCGCGCCCGCGCCGGATCGCCCAACCCCTGCATCGCCTCGCCCAACATCGCCTCGGAGCGAAAGACATTGTACGTACAACGCAGCCGGTGGCTCTTGTCGCGGGCCAACAAGGCCTCTCGCTGCGCCGCGCGCCACTCTCGATGCCCCAGGTACGCGCGCGCCAAACCAATCTTTGCCGCCACGACCAACGTATCCAGCCCCACCCGGCGGGCCATAGCGCGCGCCTCGGTACACAAGCGTTGTTCGGCTGTCCAGTTCTTGTCGATGGCGGCCAATTTGCTCAACCCAAGTTTGGCCGAAATGATCGCCAGCACCGTATTGCTGCTCTGCCCCATCGCCAGCGCGCGCTCGAAATAACCCGCCGCCTGAGCAGGGCGCTCCAGACCGATCAACGCCTCACCATACGTCCACAAACAAGGCAGCAGCGATTGGCGCCACCCGGCGCGCTCGAAAATTTCAATGGCACGTTCGAGATGCGCACAAGCCGGCCGGTAATCACCGATCTGGGTCAAGATCAAACCCCACATCCGGCTGACCAGCGCCGCGTCAAACTCTGCGCCGTCCGGCGCCTCGACCCTTTGCTGCGCCAGCGAAATAGCGTGCCCCCACTGCCCGCGACAAAGCAACGCCTGGACGAGACATTCGACGCCCTGGATGATTTGGCTCGATTCCAAAGCCGCATCCGCAGATGCCAACACATGCTGCAACGTATCTATTGCCAGATCGAGGTCGCCTACCCGCTGTTGAATGTCGCCCAGACAGACCTGACCGTACATCGACGCTGCGGCGTGGTGCCGATCTTGGGCCAATTGAATGGCCTGCCGGGTGTACTGTTCCGCCTTGGAAAAATGTCCCTGCGCGGTGTGCAACCTGGCATTCAGACGGAGCAAGTGCGAGATGTTGCCCCCGTCATCCAGCGCCAAAAAGCGCTGGAGCGCCTGCCGGAGAAAGAATTGCGCGTCATTGTACCTGGCTTGATGAAACAAAAGCTCGGCGAGACGCCGCAGCGCGATCCCCTGAGCCTCGAGATCGCCGAGCGCGCGCGCCAATTGAACCGCCTGCCGGTAATCGGCCTCTGCCGGCGCAGTGCGCATCAATCGACGCAAGAGCGCGCCGCGTTCGAGCAGCAGATCGACGTGAGCAACACGGACAAATGAACGTTGTGACTCGTCGGTCTCGCAAATGCGCAACAGCGCCTCGGCCCGGTCATAAAAGGCCACAGCCCGGCGATCTTGGTTCAGATCAACGGCGCGACGCCCGGCATCCAGCAGGCAAGTGACCGCCGGCCCCCACTCGTTGCCGCGCTCCAAATGATCGGCCAGCAACTCGTACTGTTCCGGCAAATCTTGAACCCGCGTATCCTGGATGGCCTGAGCAACCCGGCGATGCAGACGCGCGCGGTCGACGCTGAGCAAACGCGAATAAATCACCTGGCGCGTCATCTCTTGCTCGAAAAAATAATACCCCGGCGCGTCGCGCTCTTGATGAATGATCCGCCCCAATTTCAACATTTCCAGCCGTTCCTGCAACTCGGTCCGCGAGATCGGCATGGGGTGCGCCGCGCGCAAAACGCTCAACTCGAAGCGCCGGCCAATGACCGCCGCGATGCGCAGCGTCAACTTGGTATCTTCGTCGAGCAAATCAATGCGCGCCTGCACCAACTCGGCAATTTCATCCGGGATAATCGTGCCATCGTGCAAAACGGCCTGCGCGTCTTCGGCGTCCAACAACGCGCGCACCATCTCTTGCAGATAAAGCGGGTTGCCTTGCGCCTGATCGACAAGCGAAGCGGCCCACTCGGTTGCCAAACCCACATCCTGCAAAAGCCAGTGCGCCAGCGCCAGACTGTTTTCCTCGTCCAACTCGGTCAAGACAATGCGCGTCGTCGCGATCTCGCCTTGCGCCGGCTGTGGAGAATCGGCGGTGGGGCGATAAAGGATGCAGACGACAAGCGGCAGAACACCCGCCCGAGCGGTCAACTCGTCCAGCACGGCCAGCGATTCCCGGTCGATATTGTGAAAACCATCCACGATCAGCAGCAACGGCTGTCGCCGCGCCAGCGTGGTAAAAAACTCGACAATGGTCTCTTGCCGCCGGATACGCTGCTCGCGCGACGGCGCAAGCGCCTGCTGGGCGCCCAACTCGAACAGATCGTACACCACCGGCTGCCGGTTGGCCAGCGACGGGGACAAAAAAACCAACTGGCTGGCGATTTTTTCCCGCTGGCGGTCGGGCGCATCCCTTTCTTGAATGTTGAACACCGTGCGCAGCATGTCGATCCACGGCTCATAATCGATCTTGTCCCCCCGCCGGTGGCACTCGCCGACGCATACCATCCCGCCGTCTCGAATCCACTCGTGCGCCAACTCGCCCACCAGCCGCGACTTGCCCACGCCGGCCTCGCCCGATATCGACAGCAGCTGCGCCGCGCCGCGCCAGGCCCGCCCTTGAACGGCTTTGAGCACCGCCAGTTCGTCTTCGCGGCCAATGAGCGGACGCCGGTCCGCCAAATCCACCGCCTGCGTGTGATCGGCCACCTCGCTGCGCGGCGCCAGCAGCACAAAAGTGGTCACCGGTTCGACCTTGCCCTTGACCTTGATCTTGCCCATCGCCTCAAAGTCAAAACGGCTGACCGCCTGCTTTTCCACCCAGCGCGTGACAATGACTTCGCCCCATTCGGCCAGATTCATCAGCCGCGAGGCCAAATTGACCTCATCGCCGACGGCGGCATAAGTTCGGCGCACCGGCGCGCCCACATCGCCCACGAAAAAAGTGTCGCTGCTGATGCCAATGCACTGCCGCAGGCGCCCGGCCGAAGCGCCGGCGCGGATTCGGACATCGACGACGGACTGCTGCATCTCCCAGGCGCAGCGAACGGCGCGCAACTCGTCATCTTCGTGCGCGGTGGGCGCGCCAAAAAAGACGACCAAAGTGCCGCCGCTGGAACCGATATCGACCTCGTTGAGCCGCCCGCCGTAGCGCAAAATGCAGTCGCGCATGGTCGAGTAATAAATTTGCAGCGCCTCGCCAACCTGCGGCTCCCAGTCGTAATTCAGCCCGCCAAATTTGACAAACATCACGGTCACGCGGCGATGCTCGCCGTAAATGCCGCGCTGCCCCTGGCGAATGCGCTCGACAAGCTGGCGGGGCAAATAAGGCGACAGACGGCGAATGAGCTGCGCCGCCTGCTGCGCTTCGAGCGCGTCGACATCGGGTTGCTGAATGGGCGGGAGAACGGGCACATCGGTGGCATGATAGATCGGGCGAAACGTGTCCCGCGCTTCGCCAATGTCCAGACGCCCCGGAATGCGGTTGATCAGGGCCGCGTCGGCGACGATTTCCCCCGCGCCGGCGTGTCCTTCGGCTTGCTGGCAGCGCGCCAGCGGGCGACCAGCAAAAACGTGCTGCATCTCCTTGTCCTCGTCGCCCACCGTGTTGTTATAGATCGCGCCCTCGCCAATGCCGATCTTCATACGCAAAGGGAAAACGCCCGCCGAGGTGCGAGTGTGGGCAAACCCGGTCATCGCCTCTTGCATGCGCAAAGCGCAGTGCAACGCCGCGCCCAGATGCGCGTCGCCGCCATCGGGCTGAGCCGGAAAAGTGACGATCAAGGCGTCGCCGGCAAACTTGACCACTTCACCGCCCAATTCGATGACCGGCTCGGACATGACCATAAAGTAGCGATCGAGCAGCGCCGAAAGTTCCTCCATCCCCTCGCGCCCCCTGCGCGACAGCGCCTCGGCAATGGTCGTAAACCCCGAAATATCGACAAACAGGACGGCGGCATAGATGCGCTCCTCGCGCCCAACCAGCGTGTGCGCCGGGTCGGCAAACGCCTGGCGCACCCAATACGGCGGCACATAGGGAATGATCCGTCTCAAAATATCTCGATTGCTCAAATCGCGTTTTAACGCATCTTTTTTATTCATTCGACCAGACCGATCGGCGCTCACTCGAAAACAGATCGACGCTTGTAGCCCTGCGAATAGGCGACGTACCGCCCGGCCAAAGCGCGGATTTTGGCGGCTTGCTGGTCGCTCACCGGGCGAACCACGCGCCCCGGCACACCCAGCACCAGCGAGCGCGGCGGAATCACTTGGCCTTCGGTGACAACCGCGCCCGCGCCGACAATCGACCCCGCGCCGATGACCGCCCCGCTCAACACCGTGGCGCGAATGGCGATCAATGAATTGTCCTCGACGGTTGCGCCGTGAATGATTGCGCCATGCCCCACAACCACATTCTCGCCGATGCGAGCCGGTATGCCGTGATCGACGTGAACAATGCAGCCATCCTGGATGTTGCTGCCCCGGCCGACATAGATCGGGGCAATGTCGCCGCGCAAGATACAGCCAAACCAGATGCTAACCTGTTCGGCCAGATGCACCTCTCCGGTCACAGTCGCGCCCGGCGCGATCCACGCCGTAGGATCGACCCATTCCGGGTGGAAAGCAAAAACAAGCTCGTCAAGAATCGTCTCAATATCTGCCTTTCCCATCTGCATCAAACATCCCCTATTCTCTACCGGCTCCAAGTCCATTCGTCCCCGGCATATTTTTCGCGCAAGCGGGCAACCGCCGCCTGTTCCGACGCCGCCAGCGCTCCCGGTTTTAATTCGAGGCAAAGCGCCTGCGCAAACCCTTGGCCCAACGCCTCGACGACTTGGGCAAAAGACGCCGGGCGTCCCAGCGCCTCGGCGAGCGTCACGGCGCGCCGCGACAATTTGGCGCGCAGCGATTGCCGCTCGGCCGGCGATAGGGCCAGCACATCGGCCAGGCGAGCGATGTCGCCGGACAAAGGGATGGCGCCATGTTGCAGCACCACGCCTTTGCGGCGCACCTGGGCGCTGCCGATCAACTTGCGGCCCAGAGCAGTCACCTCGTAATGCGACGGCAGGTCAAAACACGCCGCCGATTTGCCCTGCCCCGGTTGCTGCATACCGGCCTGGACGACATCGCAGCCGAGCAGCCGCAGCCCGGCGATCAGACCCCGGCTCAAACGTCGATAAGAGGTGAGAATGTCGCCGGCCACGCGCGGCTCTGTTTGCGGCGCAACGACGCTGTAGGTCAATTCGTCAATGTGCAGCACGGCCCGGCCGCCGGTTGGCCGGCGCACCAAACCATATCCCTGGCGGGCGCAGGCATCCAGGTCGATCTCGTCGCGCAGCGATTGCGCATACCCGATCGACACGCAAGGCGGCGACCAGCCGTAAAAGCGCAGCGTCGGCGGCGACGTACCGTCGATGACGCCGGTCAGAATCGCCTCGTCGATCGCCATATTGGTTGCGCCATCGTTCAAACCGGTGTCGAGCAAACGCCAGACGGCGTGTGGTAAACTCAATGCCCGTCCTCCATTTCATCGAGCGCGCGGCGCGCCTCATCGGGCGTGAGCGGGCGCGCGTAATTGTACATTGTGCCACCCGGACGCTCGTTGTAAAAGGGGCGGTTGCAATCGGGACAACCGCTGGTGCGAAACGCCCGGCCGCCGGCAAGCAAATCGGGCCAGTTTTCCAGCGCAATGTCGATCAATGCGCCCCCATCATCAAAGGTAAAACATTCGAGCGGCGCGTTGTGGTGGACGATCAACCAGCGCGCGGCCTGCATACGCCGGTATTGCGCCAGCGGCGGCTGCGGCCGCCCGGCCAACGGCGTGCCGCGCAGCGGCGTAAAGGCAAACAAGCCCACCTGCGCGCCGAGCCGGTGCGCCCAAAAGGTTCGCGCAACCAGTTCTTGCTCGGTTTCTCCCAGCCCAACGATCAGATGCAGCGCAACGCGCCGGGGAAATCGCCGGGCCGTCTGCACGATCATGTCGATGACGCGCCGCCAATGCGGGCCCTTGACCGCTGCAAAGACGCGCTCACAAGCCGCGTCCAGGCCAAAGCCAATGTGATCGACGCCCGCCGCGATCAAGGCATCGACCTGGGCCATGTTGGCCGGCAAAATGGCCGTGTCGAGCGGCAAGGTGGTTGCCTGCCGGATACGCTGCACCGCGTCAAGCGTCTCCTGATAAGCCTGCCGCCCCGCCGTGACCTGAATGCAAACGCGGCGCAGCGCGCCCTGTTCCTCGGCCAGCGCCAGACGGTCGCACACCAGATCGAGTGGAAACAGAGGCCAGGTCACACGCGACAGTTCGGTCAGACCGGCCTTGCTGTCGCGCGCCTGGGCGCAAAAAGCGCAATTCATTGTACAACGCCCGCCCAGCATCAAATAAGCGGTGGTCGGCGCAACGGCCATCGGCACCTGGGCCAGGCCCAGCACACCGGCGGTGCCAATCGAAACGTATAGTGATCTCAACCGCATTCCTCCCTGTGCTCTCATTATATCTGTACTTGGCACGCGCGTCAATCGACACCCAGGGCTGTTTGCGTTCGATGCAAGTTTCGGGTACAATTCTCACAATACCCTGGCAAATTTGGGCGTTTTGCAGTCTATTCAACGGGCACAAGGCGCTATGCTACAGCCAAAATGAACAATTGCGACAGGAGTTCTAGCCACCCTACAGTTTTGTTCGGCAACCTACACAAACGGGTTTTTCTGGC
>CAYZYE010000149.1:0-9987 GCA_964481205.1 uncultured Anaerolineae bacterium
CACGTTGGCGTGTGCGTCGATGTCGGCGTGCTGGTCGGCGTGGGCGTCGGCGTATGCGTCGCCGTCGCCGTCGCCGTAGCAGTGGGCGTCGTCGTCGCGGTTGAGGTGGACGTCCAGGTCGGCGGTCGCGTCGGCGTAGACGTTGGTTCCGGCCTGGCGCAAGCCGCCAGAACAAATCCCAACAACAAGATAAAAAGCAAGTAAACAACATATTTTGTGTGAAATCTAGGGCCTGTCAATTGCAAAATTCCTCTCCATACACGAATCGACCACCGACCATCGTCCCCACAACTTGCGTGTCGAGTATCCCGGCCGGCGCGATCTCGAAAATATCCCTATCCAACACGACCAGATCGGCCAGTTTGCCCGCCCGCAACGACCCCTTGCTTGCCCCCTCACCGCCGGCGCGAGCCGCGCCCATCGTGTACGCATACACGGCCTCGCCCACGCTAAGGCGTTGTTCGGGATACCAGCCCTCCGGCCCCGGATAGCCGCCGGGACGTTGGCGGGTCACAGCGGCGTGAATGCCTTTGAGCGGGGCCATGTCCTCGACCGGCGCATCGGAGCCAAAGGCCAAAAGCGCGCCGCTGTCGAGCAAACTGCGCCAGGCATAGCCGGTTGCGGCGCGTCGCCCCCAATGCCGGTCGGCGATATCAATGTCCGACGTGGCGTGGATCGGCTGCATCGAGGCGACGACATTCAACTGCGCCAGCCGGGAGACATCGTCCGGGTGCAACAGTTGCACATGCTCAATGCGATTGCGCAAAGTGGTATCGCCGCTCTGCTCGATGGCGTCGAGCACCATGCGGTTCGCGGCGTCGCCGATGGCGTGAACGGCGACGCTCAACCCGGCCCGGTTGGCCCGCGCCACCAGCGCGTTCATCTCTGCCCCGGTCATCGTCGGCACGCCAACATTGCCAGGATCGTCTTGATATGGCGCCAACATCCATGCGCTGCGCGACCCCAGCGCGCCGTCGGCAAAAGCCTTGACCCCGCACACCCGCAGCCACTTGTTCCCAAAACCGTCGCGCAAGCCAACATCGATCGCCGCGTCCAGGCTGCCGGCCGGAACGTGGATCAAGACGCGACAACTCAACTCGCCGCTTTGAGCCAGCGATTGGAACGCTGCAAACTCGCGCCCGCCCTCGCAGTCGTGAATGCCGGTCAAGCCGACCTGGGCCGCGTTGCGCATACCCTGCCGGCAGGCCGCAACCATATCCCAAAGCGACGGACGCGGCACCAGCGCGCGGATCAAATTTTGCGCGTTTTCCTGAAAAATGCCTGTCGGTTCGCCCGCCGGGTCGCGGAGAATGCGTCCCCCCGGCGGATCGGGAGTCGCGCCGGTTACGCCGGCCAACTCGATCGCCTTGCTGTTGACCCAGATCGAATGGCCGTCCTTGGATGGCAACATCAATGGATGATTGGGCGCCGCCCGGTCCAAATCATAGCGGGTGGGAAACGCGCCGTCGCCCCACAAATTGCAATTCCACCGTCCGCCGCGGATCCAGGTCCCCGGTTCAGTGACCGCCGCCCGTTCGGCAATGCGCTGCAAGGCCTGCGCCAAAGTCGGCGTCCCTTGCAGATCGATCTCGGTCAGCCCCAGGCTGTACCAGATAAAATGCAAATGGGCGTCGATCAAGCCGGGAATCACCGTCTGGCCGTGCAAATCAACCGCCTGCCCACCGACGGCCAACGTATCGCGCAGCGCGTCGTCGCCCACGGCGACGATGCGATCGCCCGCAATGGCCACGGCGCGGGCCAGCGGACGCGCGGCCTCCATCGTGTGAATCGCGCCATTGTACAACACCAACTCGGATTGAATCATATCCGCTCCCCTTGTGATCGCAGCGTCAAGACGGAAATCTCGGGACGGCAGCCCAAGCGAACGGGCGGATAGGCCACGCCCACCCCACGGCTGGTGTACAGCCACATCTCGCCCACGCGATACAACCCCATCGGATACCGGCGCCCCAACACCGGAAGCAACAGTGGGCCGATGCCGGGCAGCCGCACCTGGCCGCCGTGGGTGTGCCCGGACAATTGCAAATCGATTGCCCCAAACTGCGCCCGATACGGCGCAATCATGTCGGCATAATCCGGCTCGTGAGCCAGCAGAATCTTGCACCCCCGGCGCGGCACGCCCCGCATCGCCGCGCCCAGATCGCCCCGGCGCATCAAAATGTCGTCGACGCCGACCAGCCACAGCGACGCGCCATCGACGACGATCTGCCGCGCCGCATTGCACAACACGTCCAGCCCGGCGCGCCGAAAAGGCATCTCGCCCAATTCGTCGTCGATGCGCCGCTCGTGATTGCCCATAATCGCATAGACGCCCAGCGGGGCTTGCAGCGCGGCCAACTCGCCGGCGCACATTTGCGCCTCCCACGGCTCATTTTGAAACATGTCGCCGGTGACGACAATGATCTCGGCTTGCACGGCGTTCGTCATCTCGACCACGCGGCGAATCCGCGCGGCGTCGACCACCGCCCCGGCATGAATGTCGCTGATCTGGGCAATGGTCAAACCGTCAAAGCGAGGGGGCAGGTGCAAAAGGGGCAACTCGACGCGCACGATCTCGGGCCAGCGCGGCTCGATCCGAAAGGCATACCCGGCCAGCATACCGCCGGCCAGCGCCAACCCGCTCACAGCGCCGGCCAACCAGGCGCGTTTCGACACAGTCCGGGGCGAGAAACAAGGCGACATTACGCGCTAGTCCCGCGCAACCAACAACTCGTACAAGCTACCAAGCTCTTCTTCCGAGTAAAAATGAATCGTCAGCCGGCCGCCCTTTTTGCTGCGCGTCAAGTTGACCTTGGTGCCCAATGACCGCGCAAACGCCTCTTCTAATTTGCGCGTTTCCGCCGAAACGGTGCGCGTCGCTTTGGGCGAAGGAGGCGCGCCGGCGGCCAGGCGACGAACCAACTCTTCGGTCTGGCGCACGCTCAACCGCTGACCGATAATGCGCTTGAGCACCAACTTGAGCGCGTCGAGGTCATCTTGCAGACCCAGCAACGCGCGCGCGTGCCCCTCGCTGATCTGGCCGCCGACGAGGGCATCCTTGACAAAATCGGGCAGGCGCAGCAAGCGCAAGGCGTTGGCGACCGAGACGCGCCCCTTGCCCACCTGCGCCGCGATCTCTAACTGAGTCAGGCCAAACTCGTCGGCAAGCTGTTGAAAAGCCAGCGCCTCTTCGATCGGGTTCAAATCGGCGCGCTGAATGTTTTCGACCAGCGCCAACTCGAGCATCTGCTGTGGCGTGGCCTCTTTGACGATGACCGGCACGCGGCGCAACCCGGCCTGCCGGGCCGCCTCCAGACGACGTTCACCGGCAATAAGCACATATTTGCACGCCGGCGTATCGCCGCCCCGAGCCTCGCTGACGATCAGCGGCTGGATCAAGCCATGCTCCTTGATCGACGCCGCCAACTCGCGCAACGCCTCGGGATCGAAATTTTGGCGGGGCTGGCGCGGATTGGGAGCAATGTCATCGACCAACGCCTCCCGCGCTCCGCCGGCGGGGCGCTCGCCCTCCTCGACAACCGGGATCAAGGCGCCCAACCCCTTGCCCAACGCACGCTTTTTGCTCATTGCCGCTCGCCTTTCTCGACACCCGGAGAACGCAGCGCCGGGAGTTTCCACCCATCCGCTTTCAAGATTTCGACGGTCAAATTTTGATACGCGCGCGCGCCATTGGATTGAGGCGAGTAATCCATAATCGGCTTGCCAAAACTCGGCGCCTCGCCCAACCGCACGTTGCGCGGAATGATGCTCTTGAAAACGCGGTTGGGAAAATGCTGTTTGACCTCTTGCACCACCTGGCGGGCCAAATTGGTGCGCGCGTCATACATAGTCATCAGCATCCCCCGGATCGTCAAGCGAGGATTGAGGTTCTCATGCACCAGGCGAATCGTATTCAACAGTTCGGACAAACCTTCCAAAGCCAGATACTCGCATTGCACGGGAACGATGACGCCGTCCAGCGCGGCGCTCAGAGCATTGACGGTCAACAATCCCAGTGAAGGAGGCGAATCAATAAGAATATACGCATAGTTATGAGCAATTTGCTCGACAGCCTTGAGCAGTAAAAACTCGCGGGCGATCATGCTCACCAGTTCGACCTCGGCGCCGGCCAAACTCGGCGACGCGGGAGCCAGATACAAATGGTTCCACGCTGTCGGAATGACCACATCCGCCAACGGTCGTTTTTCGACCAGAGCATGGTACGTCGAGATCGACACCTGGCGCTTGTCGATCCCCAGACTGGATGTCGCATTCGACTGCGGGTCCAGGTCAACGATCAGCACATCCAACCCCACCGTCGACAGGTACGCGCCCAGGTTCACGGCGGTCGTCGTCTTGCCCACCCCCCCTTTTTGATTTGCCAGCGCATAAATTCTCGCCATTGCACCTCGCTGCCCGATCATCCAGTTCCTCGCCGGGCTACAGATCGAAAAGCGCCCGGCAGCGCCCGATTTCTTGCCGGGTGGGAATGCTATCCAGACCGCTGCGCTCGACCGAGTGAGCGGCCACGCAATTGGCAAAGCGGGCCGCCAGCCAGGGATCGCGCCGCTGCTCAAGGGCGCTCATAAAAGCGGCCGCAAAAATATCCCCCGCCCCGGTCGGATCGACTTCATTGACCTGGGGCGAGGCAAAAGAGCGCCTCTGCCCGGCATGATAGACCGCCGCCCCCTGCCAACCCGCCGTCAACACCAACACGCTCGTTTGGGCCGCCAAAGACTCGACCAGCGCCACATCCCCGCCGACATCTTCTTCGCTCAAAATGATGGCGTCGGCGCGGCGCAGCAACGCCGATGCCGGGCGCCACGCCGCCGGGTGAACGACGCCATGCTCATCCCAGCGCCGCATCCACCCCTGAGGGGTCAGCCCCAGCAACGAGGTCGGAAAACAATCGGCAATCTCGTCGCTCACCTCGCGCGCCACCGGCCCCAGGTGAACAATCGCGCTGTTTCGGAGCGACATGGGGACATCGCTGCTGGTCAAAGCGCCGGCGTGGGCGCGAATCACCTGCCGGCGACGCCCGTCGTGATAAATGTTCTCAAATGTCGTACTGGGGGAATCAAAAGCACGTGAAACGATCTGCAAATCGGCGGGCAACCGGTTCAAATCAATGTCGCTCCCGTGACAGGTGACGATACCCGCCTGGTGCCCCAGATTGCGCGCGGTCAAGGCGCTAAATGTGGCCGTACCGCCCAACTTGTAACCGCCGGGGTACACGTCTTTGGTGATGTGACCGATGACCAGGTAGAATGATGGCATAACGAGCTTGGCGCCTTTCTATGTGCAATGTTGGGCCGACGTTGGCTGGATTGGACTGACGGCCAAAAGAACAGCGCCTATTTTAGCATAGTACAGGCATGAGGTCAACAAGTTTGACATGCCGCAAATTATGTGGTATGCTCTGCCAACTTGGTGCAATGGCGCACTGACAAGGAACGCGCCGGAGAGCAACCGCTCTTTTGGCGCGTTCCGATTTGAGGCTCAACCATGACTCGATCATACCGCATTCAACAACACCCCATTTTACCCGTCGAACCAGGCCAAAATGTGTTATTTTACTGGCAAGGCCGCGCCTTGACGGCCCACAAGGGCGAGACGATTGCCTCGGCCCTGTTTGCATGTGGGATCAAGACCTTTGGGCGTCACCACAAAGACGACGCGCCGCAAGGTCTTTTTTGCGCCAACGGGCAGTGCGCGCAATGCCTGGTGCTGGCCGACGGCCAACCGGTCAAAGCATGCATGACCCCCGTCCAGGCGGAAATGCGCATCGAGCCGCTGCGCGGGCTGCCCGCGCTGCCGCCTCACCACGCCATCGATCCGGCCGAGATGAGCGGCATTGAACGGATTGCCATACCGGCATTGATCCTCGGCGGCGGCCCGGCCGGGTTGTCGGCGGCGATTGAACTGGGCAAACTGGGCGTCGAGACATTGCTCGTCGACGACAAACGCCGCCTGGGCGGCAAGTTGGTGCTGCAAACACACCGGTTTTTCGGCTCGGTGAAAACCGTGTACGCGGGTACGCGCGGCATCGACATCGCCGCCAAACTCGAAGCGCAGGTGCGCGCGCAAAAAAGCGTCACAATCTGGCCCGGCAGCACCGCGCTGGCCGTGTTTGCCGACCGGCAGGTGGGCATCTTGCGCCACGGCGTCGCCTATGCGTTGATCAAACCGCAACTTTTACTCGTCGCCACCGGCGCGCGCGAGCGCGCGCTGGCCTTCAGGGGCAACACCCTGCCCGGCGTCTATGGCGCGGGGGCGTTTCAAACCCTGGTCAACCGCGACCTGATCAAAGCCTCGGAACGGCTGTTCATCGTCGGCGGAGGCAACGTGGGGCTGATCGCCGGCTATCATGCCCTGCAAGCCGGCATCCAGGTCGTCGGTTTGGTCGAGGCAATGCCCACCTGCGGCGGTTACAAGGTTCACCGCGACAAACTGGCGCGGCTCGGTGTGCCGATCTATACTTCACACACCATCCTCAGCGCCAACGGCGCCGAACGAGTGGAATCGGCGACCATCGCGCGGGTCGACGAGAAATTTAACGTCCTCCCCGGCAGCGAGCGTTCTTTTGCCTGCGACACGATCTTGATCGCCGTCGGGCTGAACCCCGTCGACGAGTTCTATCACAAAGCGCGCCAGTTCGGGATGTCCGTCTATAGCGCCGGCGACGCCGAAGAGATTGCCGAGGCCTCGGCGGCCATGCTGACCGGCAAAATTCGCGGCGTCGAAATGGCCCGCGCGCTGGGCTGCACCGTCGAGCCGCCGCCCGCATCGTGGTATCAAACGGCGCAAATCCTCAAATCGAGGCCGGGGACTAGCCGGCCGGAACGTCCCCCCAAACAAAACACGGGCGTAATGCCCGTATTCCACTGCACGCAAGAGATACCTTGCGATCCCTGCACCGCCCTTTGTCCCAAAAACGCGATCAAGATTGATGGCGATATACGCCAACTGCCCCATTTCATCGGCGACGCCACGACGTGCATTGGCTGTGAACGCTGCGTGATCGGCTGCCCCGGACTGGCGATCACGTTGCTCGATTACCGCCAGAGCCGCGAGCAGCCGATCGTTTCGATCCCGTGCGAGTTGGACCTGCATTTTGGCGACAGTGTCCAGGTGGTCGACACGAGCGGCACGCCGTTAGAGTGCGCTGCCGTCGTCGCCGTGCATGCGCCCCGTTCCGGCGATCACACGCGCGTCGTCCGCGTCCAGGTATCGCACGAAGTGGCCCGGCGCGTGGCCGGGATCAAGGTTCAATCCGAGTCCGTGAGCGAACCGCTGCCGCTGGCCGTGGCGCGCCTCGCCGACGACGAGATCATTTGCCGCTGCGAGCGGGTCACGGCCGGCGAACTGCGCGCACTGATCCGCGAGGGCTGCCGCGATCTGAACGAACTCAAAGCCGTCACCCGCGTGGGGATGGGGCCATGCGGCGGCAAGACCTGCATGCCGCTGATCCGGCAGCTGTTCCGCCAGGAAGGCGTCGCCATGGCGCAAATCACCGACCACGTCCAGCGTCCCTTGTTCGTCGAAACGCCGCTGGGCGTCTTTGCCGGTCTGGAGGAAAGCCATGACGAGGGTTAAGCACTATGAGGCGATCGTCATCGGCGCGGGGAGCGTGGGGCTGCCGGTCGCGTTTTCGCTGGCCCAGAGCGGGGTCAAAACGCTGGTCGTTGACCGGCTGCCGAGCGTGGGGCAGGGTTCAAACAAACACGCCATCGGCGGCGTCCGCGCCACGCACTCGGAAGCGGCCAAAATTCGCCTTTGCCGGCGCAGCATCGAGATCCAAAGTTCCTGGTCGGCGCGCTATGGCGCCAAGATCGAGTGGCGTCAGGGGGGGTACTCGTTCGTCGCTTACCGCGAGCAAGAGCAACAAACACTGCAAGATTTACTTGTTGTACAACATAATTATGGGTTAAACATTGACTGGTTGGATGCCAAAGCGCTGCGCGAGGTGATACCCGACCTCAACCCACAGGGACTGCGCGGCGGCACCTATTCGCCCGGCGATGGCAGCGCCTCGCCGCTGCTGATGGCGCATGCCTTTTACCGCCACGCCCGGCGCTTGGGCGCCGAGTTCAGGTTTGGCGAGACGGTGAACGAGATTGTGATCCGGGGAGGGCGCGTGCGGGGGGTCCGCAGCGATCGCGGGCGCTATGGCGCCGACGTGGTGATCAATGCCGCCGGCGCCTGGGCGCGCCCGCTGGCGGCGCTGGCCGGCGTAGATGTGCCCGTGCAGCCCGATGCGCACGAGGCCGGCGTCACCGAGGCGGTGCAGCGCTTTGTCGAGCCGATGGTCGTCGATATCCGCCCGATGCCCGGCTCGTCCAACTTTTATTTTTACCAGCACAACAGCGGGCAGGTCATCTTTTGCGTCACTCCTTCGCCCAACGTCTGGGGCGACGACACGCGCGAGACGAGCCACTTTTTGCCCCTCGCCGCCCGACGAATGATCGCAGTTATGCCCCGGCTGCGTTCGATCCGCGTGCGGCGCACCTGGCGCGGCCTGTATCCGATGACGCCGGACGGATCGCCCATTGTCGGTTGGGCCGACAGGGTGCAGGGGTTTTTGCTGGCGGTAGGAATGTGCGGCCAGGGGTTCATGCTGGGCGCGGGGCTGGGCGAGCTGGTCGCGCGAATGGTCCAAGATCGGCTCACCGACACGGATCGCGACACGTTGGAACGGCTCTCGCCGGCACGAAACTTTGAGCAACACCAGGAAAAGTTGAAATAAGCGCGTCCCATCACCCGGCGGGCAAGCCGCCCCCGGCATAGTCGCGTCCCTCACCCAGAACCTCGTGTACCACGGGCATCCACTCGCTGATCGGGATCGCCTGCGGGCACAACTCTTCACAAGCGCGGCATTGAACACATGCGCTGGCGCGCGCGTCCTCGGAAATGCGCCGGTAGCGTATGCGCGACCGGTCAAACTTGTTGTACATGACCCCGGTGTTAAAAGTGCTGAAATTGCGCGGAATGTCCACCCCATTCGGGCAGGGCATACAGTAACGGCACCCCGTGCAGGGAATCGGGCGCAACTGCGCGTATTGATCGCGCGCCCGGCCGACCAGCGCCAGTTCCTCGCCGGTGAGCATCCCCACGGCGGCGCGGCCGGCCAACTCGACGTTTTGCGCCAACTGCGCCATCGTGCTCATCCCGCTGAGTGCGAGCGTGACCTGCGGCTTGTGCCACAGCCAGTCCAGCGCCCACTCGACCGGAGCGCGCCGGGTCGTCGCCGTGTCCCACAACGCCTGGATTTGCGGTGGCGGGCCGACCAGTTCGCCGCCCAACAGCGGTTCCATCACCACCACGGCCAGGCCTTTGGCCGCAGCGTACTCTAGCCCCTCGGTGCCCGCCTGACGTGTCTCGTCCATATAGTTATACTGAATCTGACACATCGTCCAATTGTCATATCCATCGACAATTTCCTTGAACACGTCCACATTATCGTGAAACGAAAAGCCAATGTGCCCAATGCGCCCGTCGGCGACGGCGCGCTCGGCCCTGTCCAAGAGATCGAGCTTGAGCAACGTCTCCCAACGCGACGCATTCAAGGCGTGAAACAGGTAAACGTCAATGTGTTCGACCTCGAGCTTTTGCAGCTGCTCGTTGAGCAGCCGGTCAAAATCACCGGCGCTTTCGACGGCCCACATTGGCAACTTGGTCGCCAGTTTGATCCGCTCCCGGTAACCATCCCGCAGCGCCTTGCCGAGCACAATCTCGCTGTTGCCACCATGATAGGGGTAAGCGGTATCGAAATAGTTGATCCCATGATCGACGGCGTAGCGAATCATTTTGATCGCCTCGGCTTCATCGACCTGATCGCTGTCCGCCAAAGTAGGCAGGCGCATACAACCCATCCCCAGCGTCGAAACCTGCCAGTCCAGTCTTCCAAATTTCCGATACTGCATCTCTCCCTCCACGAGTTTCAAATCCAATCCGCCGCTCTAGCCGCCCAGCGTCTCGGCAACCTGT
>CAYZYE010000150.1:0-7754 GCA_964481205.1 uncultured Anaerolineae bacterium
CTCTCCGTCCAATCTGCACCGAGTATACCAAAAATGCGGAAAAAAGTCAAACCTGCTCGGCGCCGAGGAGTGCATTTGCCGTTAGGGGCAGCCGTGGGCTGTGCTCCAGGGTGGTTGCCCAATCCCTGCCTGTTTACGGCGGCGCAAAACGAAACACCCCCAAAACGTTTTACACCAGCCCGGCCTGCTCTTTGAGTGTATCGACCATATCCAGTTGTTCCCAGGGCACGTCGATATCGTCGCGGCCAAAATGACCATAAGCAGCCGTCTGCTTGTAGATCGGGCGCATCAAATCCAGGTTGCGAATGATCGCGCCGGGGCGCAAGTCAAAGTTTTTGGCAACCAGCTCGACGATTTTGGCATCGGGAATCTTGCCCGTGCCAAAGGTCTCCACCGCGACGCTCGTCGGGTGCGCAACGCCGATGGCATAGCTGGCCTGGAGTTCCAGACGGTCGGCCACGCCCGCCGCCACCAGATTCTTGGCCACATAGCGCAGCATGTACGCCGCCGAGCGGTCGACCTTGGTGGGGTCTTTGCCCGAGAACGCGCCGCCGCCGTGACGGGCCACGCCGCCATAGGTGTCGACGATGATCTTGCGACCGGTGAGGCCGGCGTCGCCTTTGGGGCCGCCGGTTACGAAACGCCCGGTGGGGTTGATGAAATACTTGGTCTCATCGAGCAGTTCGGCCGGCACCACCGGCTTGACCACATGTTCGATAATGTCGGCTTGCAGCTGATCGTGGGTGACATCTGGATGATGTTGGGTCGATACCACAACCGTGTCCACGCGCACCGGCCGACCATAGCTGTACTCGATAGTCACCTGGCTTTTGCCGTCGGGGCGCAAATAGCCCAGCGTGCCATCCTTGCGCACCTCGGCCAGGCGGCGGCAGAGTTTGTGCGCCAGCGAGATCGACAGGGGCATATATTCGGGCGTTTCGGTGCAGGCAAAACCAATCATCATACCCTGGTCGCCGGCGCCAAGCGCCTTGCCCTCGTCGTGGTTGTCCATCTCGCCCGTTTTGACCTCAAGCGCCTTGTCCACGCCCAGGGCAATGTCGGCGCTTTGCCCCTTGATCGACACCAGCACGCCGCAGGTCTCACCATCGAAACCGTACTTGGCGCGATCATAGCCGATTTCAATCACGGTTTGCCGGATAATGTCGGGAATCTCGACGTACTTGTCCGTGGTAATTTCACCGCCAACCACAACCAGCCCGGTGGTGACAAAACAGTCACAAGCCACGCGAGCGTCGGGGTCTTGGGCCAGGATCGCGTCCAGTACCGCGTCGGAGAGTTGATCGCAGATTTTGTCCGGGTGTCCCTCGGTCACCGATTCGGAAGTGAAAAAGTATTGAGGGGATGTCATAAATGTAATTGTCATTTCGTAAAACTCCTTTATCTAGTATCAACTTGATCATATAATGCCGCACATCATCACTTATGGGTTTTGACCGACCGCCTCGATGAGGATCATCAACAACGGCAAAAACATTGTCACCCCCACCCAGATCAGCCCGCCTAAAAGGACAATGCCACCGCTGGCGACGCCGATACCGGCCAAAATCCGCGTTCGACCTGGATTGTTTGCGCGTCTGGCTTCGACCAGGGCAAAAATGCCGATCAACAGCCCCAACAGCGGGGTCAACATGTTTAGGCAGGGCACACAATAGAGCAGCACCATTCCGCCCAGACATGCCGCGGTGAAACCGGCCAGGTCGACATTGTTGCCCGAATACAAACTGGACGCAGACGCCGGCTGTGCAGGCTGGTACAGCGTCGCGCGGATGCCTTCGGAAAACTGCTCCGGTGGATAAACGGTATGCCCCGCCTCTTGCCATGCTTTGGCGCAGCGTTGGCAAAGTCGTTCGCCGCTTTGGGCATACCACAGACATTGACCGCACAGCGGCACATGACAATGCTCGCAGTGTTCGATTGCCGGATGTTGGGGGTGATGAATACATTGAACCATCGCGTTTGCCCTCCATATCGGAGCAGAGACGAAATGCGCAGCACGAGATAGCATAGCGTTTCATATTGCGTGCTGTGTGTTACGTCCCGGCCTCCCAACTGGCCAGGTATTTTTCTTGCTCTGTGGTCAGCGTGTCGATCTCGACGCCCATAGCCCCGAGTTTGAGCGTGGCGATCTGCCGGTCGAGTGGTTCGGGCACGGCATAGACTTTGTGTTCCAGCGTGCGGCCGTGCTTGACCAAATATTCGGCGGCAAGCGACTGGTTGGCAAAAGACATGTCCATCACGCTGGCCGGGTGCCCCTCGGCCGAGGCGAGGTTGATCAGGCGGCCTTCGCCCAACAAGTAGACGCGGCGACCATCGGCCAATGTGTATTCCATCGTCTGCCAACGAATTTTACGCTGCTTTACGGCCATTTTTTCCAACGCGGGGATGTCGATCTCGACGTTAAAGTGGCCCGAGTTGGCAATGATGCAGCCGTCCTTGATCACCTCGAAATCGGCCTGCGCGACCACGCTTTTATCGCCGGTAGAAGTGACGATGAAATCGGCAATTTTGGCTGCCTTGTTCATCGGCATGACCCTGAAACCATCCATCACCGCTTCCAGCGCGCGAAAGGGATCGACTTCGGTGACGATGACGTTGGCGCCCAGGCCTTCGGCGCGCATGGCGATGCCCTTGGAACACCAGCCATAGCCGCCGACGACAAAGACGCTGCCGGCGATGAGGCGGTTAGTGGCGCGCAAGATGCCGTCGATGGTGGATTGGCCGGTGCCGTAGCGGTTGTCGAAAAAGTGCTTGGTGATCGCGTCGTTGACGGCGATGACCGGGAATTTGATCACGCCGTCGGCGGCCATCGCGCGCAGGCGGATCACGCCGGTGGTCGTCTCTTCGGTCGATCCGTACATGCCGGGGATCAAGTCCTGGCGATTTTTGAGCAGTCCCGTGACCAGGTCGGCGCCGTCGTCCATGGTGATTTGCGGGTTGTGATCGAGCGCGGCCTGAATATGGGCGTAATAGGTGTCGTGATCCTCGCCCTTGATCGCAAAGGTCGGAATGCCGTAATCGGCCACCAGAGACGCGGCCACATCGTCTTGCGTCGACAGCGGGTTCGAGGCGCAGAACACCAGATCGGCGCCGCCGGCCTTGAGCGTGCGCCCCAGATTGGCCGTCTCGGTGGTGATGTGCAGGCACGCCGAAATGCGCACGCCTTGCAGCGGTTTTTCCTGTTCAAATCGCTCGCGGATCTGTCGCAGCACGGGCATGTCCTGCTCGGCCCATTCGATGCGCAGTTTTCCCTGCGGGGCAAGGGACAGGTCTTTTACATCATGTTTTATGGTCATTGAAAATATACTCCTTGATAAAATGTGCAAATTGCAAATGGCAGCAAAATGCTATATTTTTAATCGTAAAGAACGCCATATTATCACCCACATCGGAATACAAATAGTGCCTTGCGATATTTGTCTCTTTACGATCTCGGCGTTTTCTGCGGTTGGGAAATCTTCCGGCACGCTCCCAGCCATCTCTATATCTCTCGATTAACCTGGTCCCGCAATCCAGCCCTGAGCTTGGCGACGAACTCGGTCGCTATTTTCAGCATTTGCCTCGTTTTTTTTCGATCCACCTCATATAGCACTTTTCCCTCGCGTATGATCTCTTGTACAAAGGCGTCTCCCATGTTCAGTCGTTTCTCTACCTCCTCTGGAGTGTAGACCAAAGGAGAGACGGGAATTCTCAAGCGGGGATCGTAGATGATGCGCTTGACCTGGACAAAGCGATCAACCCTGTTGGCGGTCGTCTCTTTGATGATAAAGAGGTCGATGTCGCTGTTTTTGGTCGGCTCGCCGCGAGCATAGGAGCCGAACAGAATGACCTGTCGCGGTTTGTATTCTCTACCTATTGTTGCGGCTATACGAGCGATTTGTTGGTCAACTGAAACACTATTCATTTGTTGCCTCATAATTTACGTAACCGCTGTGTCTCATTTCGCATCGCCAGACTCTTTTAAGCCAAGCTATCCAGTTCCGGCGCAGCGCCGAAATTTTCACGATAGCGGGTTACAAACTCGTCGAGCGTGTACGGTTTGGGCTGCGGGCCGGGGTGTTCGAGCACGTATGTCGCCGCCAGCGCCGCGACCCGCCCCGTGACCGGCCAGGGCAGGTTGTGCGCCAGTCCTTTGATCAACCCGGCGCGGAACGCATCACCGACGCCGGTCGGCTCCAGGACAACGGCCGGTTTGGCGATGGGAATGTCGATCACGGCATCTCGAGTGATGATCTCTGTGCCCTCCCCGCCCCTGGTGACGACGATCGTCGGCGCGCGGGCCAACAGTTCAGCCTGATCCAGCCCGGTCTTTTTCTTCAAAATGCCATACTCGTAATCGTTCATGATCAAAATATGCGCGCCGGTCAGTCCATCGACCAATTCTGCCCCCTCGACGCGCGCCACCTGCTGGCTGGGATCGTAAATGTACGAAATGTCCAACTCGCGGCACTCGCGCGCGTAACGCGCCATGGCCTGCGGATCGTTCGGCGAGATGATGACCAGCTCTGGTTTGGGTTCGACATTATAAAAAGACAACTCGCGCGCGCGCGCCATCGCACCGGTGTAAAAGTTGGCGATCTGGTTCTGATCGAGGTCGGTGCTGACAAAAAACGATGCGGTAAAACAATCATCGTAAATGCGCGTTAGCGAGGTATCGACGCCGTTTTCTTGCAGCCAGGCGCAATATTCGCCGCCATCCTGGCCTGCCGTCGCCATCAAACGCGGCGTTTCGCCCAGCAGGGCCAGCGAATAGGCAATGTTGGGCGCGCAGCCACCATAGACCCTGGTCATCTCGTCGACCAAAAAGCTGAGGCTGATCCGCTCCAACTGATCGGGAAGAATATAGTCGGTGAAACGTCCCGGAAAACGCATGATATAGTCAAAGGCGAACGAGCCGGTTACAACAGTGTCCATCCCACTCCTCTTTTCAAAAATCACCCCAGCGGTACTTGATCAGCGCCCACAACGTCGGCAGGCCATCCAACGGCGTCAGCTTTTTTGTCTCGCCGTAGCGTGGATGGTAGCTGATCGGCACCTCGTGGATCTTGTACCCCAATCTGACAATCTGGGCGGTCAGTTCGGTCTCTAGTTCAAACCCCTGGCTGCGCAAATCCAGCCGGTCGACCACCTCGCGCGCGAGCATTTTGTAACAGGTTTCCACATCGTGCAGGCGCGTGCCATAAATCAAGTTGGCGGCCAGAGTCATAAAACGATTGCCCAGCCGCATGATCGGCTTTTGCTCGCCCAGCGGACGCACGCCATAGACCACCTGCGCCTCGCCGCGTTCGATCGGCGCCAACAATTGCGCGTACTCGTGGGGATCGTATTCGAGATCGGCGTCCTGGATGATCACCGCGTCGCCGGTTGCCGCCGCCATCGCCGAGCGCACCCCGGCCCCTTTGCCGCGATTGACCGGATGGCTGATCAGGGTCACGCGATCGGCCCACCGCGCAAGCGCCTGCGCCGTGCCGTCGTCAGAGCAATCATCGACGACGATGACCTCCAGGTCCAAATCGACGGACAACACAACGGACAAAATCTCGTCGATGGTCTCTTGCTCATTGTACACCGGCATCAAAACAGAAAGTTTCATCGCCCATCCATCCCTAGCCAAAAAATCGATCGCGCAGAATGACGCGCAGCGCCGCCAACCCATCTCGCACCGCCCGAATCTTTTTTCCCTCGGCGATGGAACGAGGACGATACGAGATCGGCGCCTCGCCATACGCATAACCGCCCAAAGCCAGCCTGGTGCAAATCTCAAAATCCAGGTCGAAACCGGTGCATTGCAAATCGAGCGCCTTAAAAACCCCGGTGCGCAGCATCTTGCAGGCCGTAGCCGTGTCGGTATAATGGCTGCCGTATAACAAGTTGGTCAAAACATTGAAAAAAAGCACACCGATATAATTTTGCCAATACACATAAACAGCCCGACCACCCAGCGTCCGCGAGCCGAACACGGCATCCAGGTCTTGGGCCAGCGCCTTTTCGATCAGCCGGGGCCATTCCTGGGGATCGTATTCCTCGTCCGCATCTTGGACGATCACGTAATCGCCGCTGGCGTGGGCCACGCCGGTGCGGATCGACGCCCCTTTGCCCAGATTTCGAGGATGAAACACCACTTTGACCTGCGCCGACTGAATGCTGCTCAAAATCTCGCGCGTGCCGTCGGTCGAAAAATTATCGACAATAATCACCTCTTTGCGTACCGGTACGCTCAAAACGCGGTCGAGCACCTTGAGCACGGTGTCTTTTTCATTGTACACGGCCATAACGACCGAGAGCTTGAAATCCTCGGGAATCAAAGAGAAATCCTTTCAAAAAACGCCGCAAACTGTTCCAGCATATAATCCAACCGCGCCTCATCCAGCCCCGGATAGACGCCGATAAAGAACGTGCCACGCATCACCAGGTCGGTATTGGGCAGAGCGCCGACGGTGCGGTGCGGAATGTGGACAAAACCCGGCTGGCGCAAAATATTGCCGGCAAACAAAAAGCGCGTCTCGATGCGCCGATTCTCGAGCCAATTCACCAGATCGTGGCGCGTGAACGGCGCCTCGTCGCGCACGGTGAGCGGCAAAGCAAACCAGCACACATCGGCGCGATCATCCCACGTTGGCAGAACAAAAAACTCGTCAAATTGTTTCAAACCGTCATAAAGCACCTGAAAGTTGCTTTTACGCGCACGGGCAAATTCGGGAAATTTTTCCAACTGGGCCAACCCCAGCGCGGCCTGCAAATCGGTGGGGCGCAGATTATAGCCAATGTTGCTGTACAGGTACTTGTGATCATACACGCCAGACATACCGGGAATCTGGTAACTGAAACGCCGCCCGCACGCGCCGTTGGGGTTTTTAGTGCGGTAATCGCACCAGCAGTCGCGCCCCCAATCGCGGATCGAAACGGCCACCTTGGCCAGCGCGGCGTCATCGGTCACAACCGCGCCGCCCTCGCCGGTGGTGATGTGGTGCGCCGGGTAAAAGCTGAACGTGCTCAAGTGTCCAAAAGTGCCCAACATTTGGCCGTCAAAGCGCGAGCCGAGCGCGTCACAGGCATCTTCGAGCACGTATAAATCGTGCCTGGCGGCGATGGCCATCAGTCGATCCATCTGGCAAGGGTTAGCCAACGTGTGCGGCACAAAGAGCGCGCGCGTGCGCTCCGAGATCGCCGCTTCAACCGCATCGGGAATGGCGTTATAGGTGCCCAACTCGCAATCGACAAAAACCGGCACCAGGTTGTTCTGCACCAGCGGCGCAATCGTGGTCGGAAAGGTTGCCGCCGGGGTGATCACCTCGTCGCCGGGCTGCAAAGGGTCATCGATCTGCGCCGAGCAAAGTGTCGCCACCGCGGCCAGGTTGGCCGACGAGCCGGAATTGACAATGATCGCGTGTTCAACGCCCAGATAATCGGCCAGCGCCTCCTCAAAGGCCAAACCGTTTTCGCCCATCGTCAGCCAAAAATCGAGACTGGCATCGACCAGGGCAATGATTTCCTGTTCGTCATAGACGCGGCCGGCGTAATGAATGCGCGTCTGGCCGGGCACAAACGGCTCTCGCCGATGTGCGACTTGATAGAATTCAGCGACTTGATCGCGGATATTTTGACGTAATTGTTCGATTTTATCCATAACGCTCCTGAGCTAGATTTAACGCCAGGACGCAGAGTGTGTTCTCAATAAACCGGGGATTGGCCGGTGAGAAACCAGGTTTTTCCGAAAAAACCTGGTTTCTTTGCCC
>CAYZYE010000150.1:7854-9969 GCA_964481205.1 uncultured Anaerolineae bacterium
GAGTTTTTTCAGTGGACTCGTCCATCAATGGTTTTCCGAATCCCTTCCGGCAAAGATATTGCCGGCTCCCAGCCCAATATCTCGCGCGCGCGGGTTGGGTCGCCGACCAACTCCCAGATTTCGCCGTCGCGGTAGGGCAGTGCGCCGCGCCGGATCGTCGCCGTGCTGCCGACCGCCGCCAGGATCATTTCGGCAACCTGGTACAGCGGTACGCCCTGCCCGCTGCACAAGTTGAACGTGCCGCCGATCGCCGGCAGCACGCTTGCGGCGCGAATAAAGCCCTCTACGATGTCGGTCACATAAACGAAATCGCGACGCTGCTCGCCGGACGTCATCTCGAAATCACGTCCCTGGCGCGCGGCGCGAATGCAAGCCGGGATAAAGGCATGCGGCGCTTGTCGCGGGCCGTACACTGTGAACGGGCGCACGGTGACGATCGGCCAGCCCTCGGTCTGATAAAACCGTCTGGCAAAGTACCAGACCGCCGTCTTGGTGATCGCATAGGGCAGTTCCGGGCGCGGGTCTTGATCTTCGCGCAGCGGCGGCTCATTGTTGCCATACTCGTGGCAGGTGCCGGTGTTGACGAACACGCGATAACTGCCCCCCAGCGCCTTGAGCAGGTTGAGCGTGCCTTCAACGTTGACCCGCGCCACCAACGCCGGATCGGCGCGCACATCGGTCACACCGGCGGCGGCGAGGTGAAACACCACTTCCGGGCGAATCCGGGTCACGGCCTGTTTTACGGTGTCAAAATCGACCAGATCGACGTGGTCGAGATGAACGTGCTCGCGCACGGCGGTCAGGTTCAACGCCGGGTCGCCGGGCAAGAGCAGGGTATGCACCTCATCGCCGCGCCGCAGCAAAGCCTCGACCAGATGTGAGCCAATAAAGCCGCTGCCGCCAGTGACCAACACTCGTTCGCTCATTGCGCCCAGTCCAATCCTTGCTCGCGCGCGGTTTGAACATAGGCCGCCAGCTGCGACACGCATACATCATACATATCAATACTGCTCGAACAAGATTGGCGTTCAAACCACAGCTTGTACCAGCGCATCGTCTCGGCCACGGCCTGTTCCCACCGGTACGCCGGGCGCCAACGCAAACGGTTGGCCGCCAGGTCGCAGTCGAGGCGCAGCAGCGCCGTTTCGACCCTGCTCTGCGCGGCGCCGGCGGCGTACTCGCCGTTCCCCCAAACGGCAATCGCCTTTTCAATCACCTCTTGTGTGCTCACGGCGCGCGGCTCGACGGGGCCGAAATTCCAGGCCTGGGCGTACCGATGCCCGTCATCTTGGAGCAGCCTGGTCGCCAACCACAAGTAGCCGCTGAGCGATTCAAAGACGATCTGCCAGGGACGGACGTGGTGGGGATTGCGCAAACGCAGCGGTTCGCCGCGCACCAGCGCGCGCACCAGGTCGGGGATCAGGCGCGGCTCGGCCCAGTCGCCGCCGCCGATGACGTTGCCCGCCCGCGCCGAAGCCAGCGCGACGTGGTGTTGTTGAAATTTTTCGATTGAAAAGAACGATTGACGATACGATTCGATTGCCAACTCGGCCATCGCCTTGCTGGCGCTGTAGGGGTCGCGCCCGCCCAGCTCGTCGATCTCACGGTAGCCCCACAGCCACTCGCGGTTTTTGTAGACCTTGTCGGTGGTGACGCACACGACGGCGCTGACCGCGTCTGTACGTCGCACCGCCTCCAGCAGGTTCACCGTTCCGCCGGCGTTGGCGTCGAACGTCTCTTTTGGCTCGCGGTACGATCGCAGCACCAGTGGCTGCGCCGCCAGGTGGAAAACGACCTGCGGGCGGTATTGGCGGATCGTTTGTTCAAGGTGCGCCAGATCGCGGACGTCGCCTCGAATATCAACGATGTGATCGGATAAATGACACAGTTCAAAGTTGCTGGGCGTGGTCGGCGGGGGCAGGCTGTAGCCGATCACCTGTGCGCCCAGCTCGTGCAACCAGAGACTCAACCACGACCCTTTGAACCCGGTGTGGCCGGTAACGAACACGGTTACGCCGTCAAAAACGTTTTCAAACGCGCCTTTTATAATCACCAAATTACCAATTATGTCAACTCGTTCTGGAAAAATTCAATGATCTCGCCGTCCGGCCCTTT
>CAYZYE010000151.1:0-9941 GCA_964481205.1 uncultured Anaerolineae bacterium
GCGGCTTTTTGCTCTACAAACGCCGCTTTGACCCGTTCGACATTGCCGGGTACGGCCAACAAATCCACGGCCGTCATTGCCAGCGCTTTGGCCGCTTTGATCAACCCCTCGTGGCCCATTGGCGATTTGGCGGCCTCGGCAAATTCGGCGGTGTGCCCGCCGACGCCGCGCGGCGCAATGGGAATGTAGGGATGCAAGGCCGGCACAACCTGGCTCACGTTGCCCATATCGGTGGACCCCATACGTTGGTTGGGCGCAGGCAGCGTCACCTCGACGCCTAGCGTTTCCAGGTTGACGTCGATCAAGTCGGCGAGGCGGGGATTGGGCATCATGGCCTCGTAAAAAGAGTCGCGTACCTTGAACTCTAACCGCGCGCCGGCGGCCAACGCTCCCGCCTCTGCGCACGCGCGCACCTTGTCCAACACCTCGTTGGCATAGGCCGTGTCGAGCGCGCGCACGCCCAGCGCGGCGGCCGTGTATTTGGGGATTACGTTTGGCGCGTCGCCGCCGTGGGTGATGATGCCGTGTATGCGGGCGTCGCTGCGCAATTGTTGGCGCAGCAACCCGATGCTGCTAAACATCGCGATCATTGCGTCCAGGGCATTGATCCCTTTGTCCGGCGCGGCGCCGGCGTGCGCGGGGCGGCCAAAGAACTCGACATTGACTTTGTAGCTGGTCAATGATTTGCGGCGGGTAATGCAGACCGAGGAGGGGTGGAACATCATTGCCGCGTCAAGGCCGGCAAAGACGCCGGCGCGCACCATAATCGACTTGCCGGCGCCGTTTTCCTCGGCCGGCGTGCCGATGACCTGAATCGTCCCTGCCAGTTCGGGCAAGACCGCTTTCATCGCCAGCCCCGCGCCGACCGCCGCCGCGCCGATGATGTTGTGCCCGCAGGCATGCCCCAGATTGGGCAGCGCGTCGTATTCGGCGATAAAGGCGATCCTTGGCCCGTCGCCGCTGCGGATGGCGCCTACAAAGGCCGTTTCCAACCCGGCTATACTGCGTTCGACGGTAAATCCATTTTCTTCCAGAACGCCGCTCAACAATTTGGCCGCCGCAAACTCGTGCAAGGCCACCTCTGGGTTGGCGTGAATGGTGTCCGAAATGCGGACCAGTTCGTCTCGTCGTGCATCGACTTGTTCAATCACTCTGTTTTTCAATGTATCGATATGTTTCATCTGTGTCAGCCTTTACGTGTCTATTGTTTCCGATGTTAAAGCGCCCGCAAGGGGCTATGCTACCGGTCCACTTTGCGCGGATCAAACGCATCGCGCAAGCCGTCGCCGATAAAATTGATCGCGATGACGGTGACAAAGATCATCAGGCCGGGAAAAATGGCCGTCCACGGCGCGCGCGTCATCTGCGCCTGGGCGTTTTTGAGCATATTGCCCCAGGTTGGCGTGGGCGGCTGCACCCCAAAGCCCAGATAGCTCAACCCGGACTCGGTGATGACCGAAGTGGCCACGCGAAATGTTGCCGCGACGATGATCGGGCTGATGGCGTTGGGGAACATGTGGCGCACCATAATCCACACATTGGGCGTGCCGACGCACCGGGCGGCCAAAATGAATTCTCGTTCCTTGATCGACAGAAAAGACGCGCGCACCAGCCGCGCGACGGACATCCATGATAGCACAGCGATGACCAGCACAATCGAGAAAACGCTGGCAAAGGCCGTGCCGCGCAGCGCCTCGATGGGCAGATCGCGCAGCGCCAGGGCAAGAATAACCAGGATAAACAACGATGGAAAAGCCAGCATCATGTCTACCAGGCGCATCAATAAATTATCGACCCAGCCGCCGTAAAACCCGGCCAGCCCGCCGACGACGGTGCCCAGGGTGACGGCCAACGCCATCGCCATCACGCCAATGACCAGCGATATTCGCCCGCCGTACAAGAGGCGGGTCAACAAGTCGCGTCCCAATTCGTCGGTGCCCATCAGATGTTCTCGAGAGGGCGGGGCGAGGATGGTGTCCAGGTCTGTTTTTTCCGGTTCATAGGGCGTTATGATCGGCGCAAAAACGGCCGCCAGGACCAGGATGGCGATGATGGTCAGGCCGACCATTGCCGGTTTGTGGCGACGAAAAGAGTTCCAGACAATGCGTTTCAAGCTGCGCGGCTTGTCGTTCTCTGGCTTGTGTTTGGCCTCCAGCGTCTTGCCCAGCGCATTGTTCTCGGTTTGGAAATTGGACACCGCTTTGCTCCTCTATTCGTATGTAATGCGCGGGTCAAGGATCGCATAGATAATGTCGGCGACCAGGTTGAAACCCACGATCAGCGTGGCATTGATCATGACAATGCCCATCAACACGGCATAGTCCACTCGCTGCGCCGAGCGGAAAAACAGTTTGCCCATTCCCGGCCAGCTAAAGATCGTCTCGGTAAAGAGCGCGCCGCCGAAAAGGCTGGGCATGCCCAACGCCAGCAGCGTCACCAACGGGATCGCCGCGTTTTTGAGCGCGTGTACATACAACACCACTCGCTCCGATAACCCCTTGGCGCGCGCGGTGCGAACATAGTCCTGGTGAATGACTTCGAGCATGCTGGCGCGCATATAGCGCATATAGCGCGCCGCGCCAAAGATGCTCAACATTGTTACAGGCAACACCAGGTGGTATATATAGTCCCACCACGGCGTGTGACCGAGGGTGCGCCGCATGCGGATATTGTACATGCCACCGCCGGGCAAAAGCGGGGCGCCGCCCAGCGACTCGCCAATCCACACCGGCCATTTGAGCGTCGAGTGAAAGAGGATGATGAGCAGCAGCCCAAACCAAAAGATGGGAATCGAACGCCCCATATAGGCCACAATCGTCGCCAGGTGATCCAGGATCGAGTACTGGTTGACCGCCGACAGGATGCCGATCGGGATGGCAATGATCAACTGCCCGACAAAGGCCACGCTCATCAGGTACAAGGTCGCGGGCAGGCGTTCCATAATCATCTCGCGCGCCGGGCGGCGTTCTACGTTCGAACGGCCCATATCTCCTTGCAGCACGGCCAAGAGCCACTTGAAATAGCGGCTGTCAAAAGGGTTGACGCGGATGGACAGATTGTCGCGTTTGGTCCAGCCGGTGACGCGATTTTTGACGTCGAGCGTCTTGACCCAGCGGCCCTGCGGGGTTTTGGCGCTGTCAATGATGGCGACTTGCACGTCGGCAGACAGTTCGCCGGTCTTGACCGGCTCGCTACCGCCCGATGCGCCGGGCTTGTTGTAGAGATCGGCTTGTGTCACCTTGATCGTGCCCGAACTGCCGCGAAAGTTGAAAAAAGCGGGCTGCCGGAGTCCCAGGCGGTATTCCAGCATGGCCATGTCTTCAGGTGTGATGTCGGGATTTTCTTCATAGATCGACAGTGGATCGACCGGGCTGATCATTATCAGGCCGTATACGATCACGCTGATAAAAAACAGAACGGGGATCGCCTGTAAAATGCGGCGGATCAGATACCGTGTCATAGAAACCCCTAATCTCGATGTTCGGTCTGGTATGATAATTGGCGTGCAGCCATGAACTGACCGCACGCCAATTGACCAGGGCCGGCAGGTTTGATTATTTGTCCAGCCACCACGATTCTGCGTTCCAGGCGATGGACTCCCAGGTGTTGTTTTGCCAGTCCTTGAGATGCTCAGTGTACGCATTGATCTCCATCCGGTCGTACAAATAAATGTGCGGACGGCCGATGGCGATGCGCTCGGCGGCTTTTTGATAAGCCTCGGCGCGGACTCTGATGTCGGGGCTGGTGCCGGCGATCTTGATTTGCTTGTCAAATTCGTCGTCGATCCAGCGCGCATAGTTGTAGCCCTTGCCCGAGTTGTCGTCGCAGGGGATGCGCGAAGAGGCAAAGTAACCTTCGGTGTGACTTTGCGGGTCGATGCTATACGAGGTGGTGTACATCAAGATGTCAAACTGGCCGTGCTTGCGGAACGCGCCGCTCGAATAGCTGGCAAACAGCTCGGAGCTGGGCACGTTTTCGATGTACATGTCGATGCCGATCTCGGCCATCATTTCAATGAGCACCTGTTCGACCTGCTCGCGCAGGGCGTTGCCCGAAGTGGTCTGAATCTTGAGTTTAAGCACCTTGCCGGCCTCGGCGGTTGAGCAGCCGTTGCATTCGCGGATGCCGTCGCCGTCCGAGTCGGTCCAGCCGGCGGCCTCAAGCAAAGACCTGGCTTTTTCGGGATTGTACTCACTCTCTGGGATGTTGGACTTGGCCCAGCCCAGATTGTGCTCGGTGGTGCCAACCGTCGCCAGACCGTAGAGCAGTTTGTCGACGATTTTGTGCTTGTCGATGCCCAGTTCAATCGCCTCGCGTACTTGGGGGTCGCCAAGCGCCCAGTGGGGCGAGGGGTTCTGGCGCAGGTATTCGCTGCAAGGGGCGTCCAACTCGGGATCGGCGTGATTGAGCAACAAACGCTCGGTGCCGGTGTCGGGCGGCGCGCTGAGGACAACGCCCTCCCACTTTTGGGCTTCGGGAATGTCAGCCTCGACCAGGTCCCACAAAAAGTCGATCTCACCGGTCTGGATCAGTTGTTTACCGACTTCGCGGCTTTCGATCCAGCGCAGCACGATGCTGTCTAGATATGGTTTGCCTTCACTTTTCCACAACTCGTATTTTTCGTTGCGGACGAGGGTCATGTGGTCGCCGGAGACCCATTCTTCGATCATGTACGGCCCCAAGACGGGGCTGGGGTTGCGGTTATAGTCCCATTCTTGCATCTTGGCCGGATCCAGACCGATGTGGCTGGGCAGGATCGCGCCAAAGCGAGTCAGGTACGGGGCGTAAAACTCGGCGTATTGGACGACGACGGTGAAATCATCCTTGCAAGTCACCGATTCCATGTCGTCATAGCCGCTGGTGCTCACCGCGCCGCTGTCTGGATCCATGATCACTTGCCAGGTAAAAACAACGTCCTGACAGTCAAAAGCGTCGCCGTCTGACCAGACAATGTCTTTTTTGAGTTTGTAGGTAATGGTCAGCCCGTCTTCAGAGACGCCGCCGTTTTGGACGCTCGGCACCTCAGCGACCAGGTCCGGCACGCGCTCACCGCTGGGCAAGACCAGGGTCAGGCCGCGCTCCATAAAGTCGCCGGCGATGCCGGCCACGGTCTGGGTGCGGATCAAGGGGTTGAGCAGCTCCGGTTCCTGGTAAAAGCCCATGACCACCGTACCGCCCTTTTTCTCGACGCCGGGTGCGCTTTTCTTGGTACACGCTGCAAAGACCATCGAGATCGCCAACAGCAGCCCCATCACGATAAACCAACGTCTGTGCTTCATTTTTCTCCCTCCTTGGGAATTCTGCAAGCGCGATCGGTCGATTACATCTATGGCGTAGAGATGTATTTGCGGGTCAGGTGTGAGTGGAGCGAGGAAGTTGTATCACTATTTTGACCATCGTCTTGCGCTTTTTTGTCAGAGCCAACCACAAATGTAAAACAGTGAGACCTCCCTATTATAACCAATTTGGCGCGGATTGTCCATTATCAAATTGCCTATTTTTTCAGCGGCCTACTGGATCATTTCGATCAAGTTGGATCAAGCCAGGAATTTACAGTCCGCCGGCGTCAACTGATGGTTGACTCGATCTACTAATCCTTGTATAATTTGGAGTATATCCAAAAATCTCTTCATGCTCAAGATGTCTCTATCAGGACGAGTGGTGGAGGACAGGCACAAATGTATTCAAAAACTCGCTCAATCATTATCTGGCTCTTCCTCATGGCAATCGTTGGCTCGATCACGTGGTTTTTGGTTCCTGCGCAGGCCAGGGACGAGCGCGCCCCGGCGTTGACGCCGTCGCCGCCGCCCGATGCGCCGCCCGGCGACGGCCCGTGGGTCGTTCGCGCCTACTATGGCGATCGCCGGCAAGTCATCGACCTGGCCGCCTGGAGCGAACCGTGGGAGGTCCACGAACTGGCAGAAACGTCCTCGTACCGGGGCTATGTCGTCCTCGACGTGGATCGAGCGGGGTATCGACGCCTGCTGGCGGCCGGTTTCGCCGTCGAGATCGACCGCGCGCTGACCGAGGCGCTGACCCGTCCGCAGGCGCCGTTGCGCGGACAGGCGGGGGGCATCCCCGGCTACCCGTGCTACCGCACCGTCGAGGAGACGTTTGACGCCGCGCAAAACATTGCTGCCGCTTACCCCAACCTGGCAACCTGGATCGACATTGGCGATTCCTGGGAGAAAACCGAGCCGGGGGGCGCCCCCGGCTATGATCTGATGGTGCTGCGACTGAGCAACGCGGCCATCGGCGGCCCCAAACCCCGGTTGTTCATCATGGCCTCGATGCACGCGCGCGAATACACCCCCGCCGAACTGAGCACCCGTTTTGCCGAGTATCTCGTCCGGCGGTATGGCAATGACCCCGACGTGACCTGGCTGCTCGACTACACCGAACTGCATCTGCTCTTGCAGGCCAATCCCGACGGGCGAAAAAAGGCCGAGACCGGCCTCTTGTGGCGCAAAAACACCGACAATGATTATTGCTCTGACAGCAGCTCGCGCGGCGTCGACCTCAACCGCAACTTTGCGTTTCAATGGGGGTGCTGCAACGGCAGCAGCGGCGTCGAGTGCAGCAGCACGTACCGCGGCCCGACCCCGTCGTCAGAGCCGGAAACGCAGGCCATCCAAAACTATGTCCGCACCCACTTTGCCGACCGGCGCGCAGACGCGCTCGACGCCGCTGCGCCGATCACCACAACGGGCATTTTCCTGGACCTGCACAGCTATAGCGAACTGGTGCTCTGGCCGTGGGGATTCACCTCCGGCGCGCCGCCCAATGGCCCGGCGCTGCAAACGCTGGGTCGCAAGTTGGCCTATTTCAACGGCTATCGCCCCCAACAGTCGATTGCGCTCTATCCCACCGACGGCACAACCGACGATTTTGCCTATGGCGAGCTGGGGCTGGCCGCTTACACCTTGGAGTTGGGCACGTCCTTTTTCCAGGACTGCGCCGCGTTCGAGCATACGATCTGGCCCGCCAACCTGGATGCGCTCCTGTACGCCGCCAAAGCCGCGCGCGCGCCGTACCTCATCCCGGCCGGCCCCGACGCGCTAAACGTCACGGTGACGCCGGTCGGGGTCAATGCCGGCGCAAATACCCAGCTATTGGCCGAAATCAACGATACGCGATATAACAATATGAACGGCGTCGAACCAACACAGCGCATCGTCGCCGCCGAATACTATGTCGATGCGCCGCCGTGGATCACGGCAACGGCGCCGCTGTCTCACCCTATGACCGCTAAAGACGGTGCGTTTGACACGTCCATCGAGCAGGTGCGGGCAACGATCGACGCCGGCGGGTTGAACGCGGGGCGTCACCTGGTGTTTGTCCGCGGCCGGGACGCCGGCGGTCATTGGGGGGCGATCGGCGCCGCTTTTTTGTACATCCTGGAACCGGGCGTTTCGCCGGTGATCGAAGGCTATGTGCGGTTAGGGCACACGAGCACACCCCTCAGCGCCACCATTTCGGCCCAGGCATTTCAGGCGGTCGCCGACCCCGCCACCGGTTATTACAGCATGACCGTGGTCAGCGGCACCTATGACTTGATCGCCGTGGCCGACGGCTATACCCCGGCGACCGTGCCCGGCGTCGATGCCGCCGAGCATCAAACGATCCGCCAGAATTTTGCCCTGTTCCCGGTCGGTTGGCGGCGCAAAGCCTTTTTGCCATTCATCGCCAAACATTGGTGACAAGGGTGTGTTTCAAATGGTTTTAGTGTCCGTAGCAACGCCCCTTGCGAGCGCCCCATGGTCGGGTGGAACAGGCCAAAATGGCCACGAGGCCGACGCTATTTTTTTTGACTTTGCGGCGATCTGGTGCTATAATACAACAAAATGATACATATCCGAGAGGATATAATGGCTGGAATGACCATAAACTTTGTCCATTTTGTACTGGGGTTGTTGGCCGACAGATCGATGTCTGGCTATGATATCCGCTGCTTTCTCAAGAGCCTGGGCTGGCTGGTGGGCAACCCCAGTTTTGGGGCCATCTATCCGGCGCTGCACGCCCTGCTAAAAGACGATCTGGTGAGCGTCGAGACCGTGTCCGAGTCGGACAAGCGAATACGCAAAATATATACGATCACCGACGCCGGACGGCAGGCTTTGGCCGACTGGGTGACCCAGCCGGTCAAGCCCGGCAGCAATGTGAAATCTTTTGTGATGCAGCTGATCCTGATTGGCAATCTCTCTCCCCAAGGCCTGACGACGCATCTGGAACAACGACGTCAGGTGGTGGTCGATCACCGCGCCGCTTTGGAACAACTGGCTCAAGACCTGGGGCAGGGGGTAAATCGCGGCCAACGCCTTGCCGTCGAGTACGGCCTGACCACGGCCAACGCCGAGCTGGTCTGGCTGGACGAAATGTTGGCCCAGGTATCAACCGAACTCGACGCCGACAGAATATAATAGATCATCCATAATATATATAAAATTATAATAATCTTGCCGGGTGCGTCAGCAGGTAAAGGAGAAAACAATGTTTCGGATTGGCGATATGGTGGTGCATACGCACCGTGGCGCGGGGCAGATTGTCGATATCGAAAAGCTGCAATGTCTGGGCAGTGCAAAAAAATATTACGCCATCGAACTGATGGATGGCGCCGGCACGCGAGTTTGGGTCTCGGTGCAAAATGCCGACGGCGGCGAGTTGCGACCTCCTATTTCCAAGACCAAACTGGCCCAAGTCTGGCGGGTTTTACGCGCCAAGCCTCAAGACCTGCCCTCCGACCACAACGAACGTTACAAAGTGATCGAAGCCAAGCTGGGCAGCGGCGACTCGCTCCAGGTCGCCGAGGCGATGAGAGACCTGGCCTGGAAGAATGACGTCGTGCGGGGGCTGACCAGCGAGGGACGGCGGCTGTACCAGCGCAGCATCGCCTTTTTGTCCAGCGAAGTCGCCGTCACCGAAGGAAGCAACCTGGACGCGGTCAAAACCAGGATTTCACAGGTCCTCGGCAAAAACGTCGCTGCCAGAGCGCAACTCTAAAGGTACCGGAAAAACTTGCGCCGGGCCGGTTCAAGCGTCATACGGCCCCAAAAATCGCTCACCATTGAAATGAATGATGTGTGTGCCCGCTTCTCTAACCCAAACCTCGGTTTCCCAAGAAATAGCATTGATATACCTGGCCATATCTCGACGAGTCAGAAACGCCGTAACGTAAACCAGGCCGGGGCGAGCGTCTCGAAACAGTCTACCCAGTTCTGCACGCCGTTTGGCATCGACGGGGCCATGGCTGGTCACCGCCTCGACAAGAAGCAGCCAATCCCTTTCGAGATCATGAATGACCACGTCGGGCATCTTGCCGTGAATATCTATGTCGACGCCCAATTGGCCGAGTGTATCTGTATCCAAATAGAGCATTTTCTTACCCGTATCGCCCACATAGATGACTCGTCCTCCAGGCGCAAACCGGGGTGCAAACTCGGCAATGATTGCCTGGATTAGTTTGCTGTGTTCGCCAGGCGAGAGATAAATGTTCTTGTCCTCTGCCAGAGTTACAGAGATCATCCTCATTTGACGCACTTTGGCATATTGCTGCTTGAGTGTCTCCTGGGTTTTCAGATAACGACCCAAATTCGCTTCCCAATTTTCTGCTCCATAGGTCTTGAGCAATTCTAACGCCGTCGGCTCGATCTGATAACAAAATTTGGGACTGTTGATTGGTCTGACCGGGTCATCGGGATTGGGGATAACAAGACCCGCGTCGACAAATTGGTGTATTGTCTGCCGTCGAAAGGTCTCGCGGGTGTTGGGCGCATATTCTCGGCCATAGTATTCCAGGCAAAATTCCATGATGGGCGTGATCCCGAGCAATGGCTTTTTGGCCTCTTGCCAAGGCTTGTCTGGTTCAAGTCCCAGTAAAGCCAACAAGGTCAGCGCAGAACGGTCATTTTGTTGACCGCGCGGGAGCCCCAGGGCAGGGATGA
>CAYZYE010000152.1:0-9793 GCA_964481205.1 uncultured Anaerolineae bacterium
AACGGCTCACCCAACGCGGTTTCAACCGCTGGATTGTAGAATTGAACAGCCCTGCTTGCGATCTCTTGTGGTTGGGACCTTGCGTTTCTAGATGAGGAGGGGTGATGAAATTGCCATCCGGTTTTCAGACGGTTGAGGCGTTAGAGTTGTTTTTGTCCTTTCCTGTGCGCCGGGTTGTCGATGCGCTGCGCGCTTTGGACGGCGATGTGATGATTTTGGGCGTTGGGGGCAAGATGGGGCCGACGTTGGCGATGCTGGCCCGGCGCGCCATCGAGCAAGGTGGGTTGGACAAGCGGGTCATCGGCGTGTCGCGTTTTTCCAATGCGGCGGCGCGGGCCAGGTTGCAGCAGGCCGGTGTCGAGACGATTGCCTGTGATTTGATGGACGATGAGGCGCTGGGCGCGCTGCCCGATGCCCCCAATATTGTCTATATGGCCGGGATGAAATTTGGTGCAACCGGGCAAGAGCCGCGCACCTGGGCGATGAATGCCTTTTTGCCGGGGCGGGTGATGCAGCGCTTTCGGCAATCGCGCATCGTGCTTTTTTCCAGCGGAAACGTTTATCCCCTGACGCCGGTTGTGACCGGCGGCTGTACCGAACAAACGTCGCCCGCGCCGGTTGGCGAGTACGCGCAGAGCGTGTTGGGGCGCGAGCGCATTTTCGAGTATTTTGCCGCGCAGTCTGGCGCGCCGGGTCTCATTTTTCGCCTGAATTACGCGGTCGAGATGCGCTATGGCGTTTTGCTCGATGTGGCGCAAAGGGTGTGGGCGGGCACGCCGATCGATTTGAGTATGGGGCATGTCAATGTGATCTGGCAGGGCGACGCCAATGCTTATGCATTGTGCGCGTTGGCGCTGGCCGAGTCGCCGCCGCGCGTGCTCAATATCACCGGGCCGGAGACGATCTCGATCCGCCATTTGGCGATCCAGTTTGGCGCATTGTTGGGTCGAGAGCCGGCGCTGGTCGGCGTCGAGCAGCCCAACGCGCTGCTCAGCAACGCGGGCGCGGCGTTCAAGTTGTTGGGCTATCCGCGCGTGCCGCTGGCGCAGATTGTCGAATGGGTGGCGGCGTGGGTCAAAGCGGGCGGCCCAACGCTGGACAAGCCGACCAAGTTTCAGGTTCGTGATGGTAGATTTTAGCGAGGATATTTTATGATCTCGGAACTCGAGTGGTTGAGAAAGCGGCTGCTGGCCGGGCGCGTCATTCCGGCTTGCCCATTGGCGCTGACGGCCAAACGCCGCTTTGACGAGCGGCGCCAGCGGGCGTTGATTCGCTATTACCTCGCGGCGGGGGCAGGTGGTTTGGCCGTCGGCGTACACACGACCCAGTTTGAGATTCATGACGCCACGGTGGGGTTGTATCGCCCGGTGCTCGAGCTGGTGTCTCAGGTGGTCCAAAACAACGATAAAGACGATATTGTTCGTATTGCCGGCCTGGTTGGCGATACGGCGCAAGCGATTCACGAGGCCGCGCTGGCCCGTTCATTGGGCTATCATTGTGGGCTGCTCAGTCTGTCGGCCTTGCAGGACGCCAGGATGGCGCAGCTTTTGGCGCATTGTCATGCGGTCGCCGAGGTGATTCCGCTTTTCGGCTTTTACCTTCAACCGGCGGTCGGCGGGCGGGTGCTGCCGTACCGTTTTTGGCGGCAGTTTGTCGAGATCGAGAATGTGGTAGCGATCAAGATCGCGCCGTTCAACCGCTACCAGACGCTCGATGTGCTCCGCGCGGTCGTCGATTCGGGGCGGGGCGACGAGATCGCCTTGTACACCGGCAATGACGACAATATTGTCAATGATTTGCTGACCGGGTATCGTTTTGGCGGCGAGGCCAACGCCGCCGGCGTGCGCATCGCCGGCGGGTTGCTGGGACACTGGGCGGTGTGGACGCGCCGGGCGGTCGAGTTGTTGGCGCAGTGCCAACAGGCGCGGCGCCAAGAGGTCATTCCGGCCAGGTTGTTGACCCTGAACGCCCAGATTACCGATTGCAACGCCGCTTTTTTCGACGCCGCCAATCATTTTGCCGGCTGTATTGCCGGCATTCACGAGGTGCTGCGGCGGCAAGGGTTGATGGCCGGGCGCTGGTGTTTGGACGCCGGTCAAGAGCTGTCGCCGGGACAGTTGGCCGAGATCGATCGCGTGTACGCCGCGTATCCCCATTTGAACGACGATGCGTTTGTCGCGGAGCATCTGGACGAGTGGTTGGCCTGAATGGGCCGAGTGCTGGGTGGGGTTTATTGACACATTCAGGCAACGTGCTATAATCCAATCACTTTATTGTGGAGGCGTCAAGGTGGCAGAATTTAATTACGGCGGGCAGGCAGTGATGGAGGGCGTGATGATGCGCGGCTCCACGTCGATGGCGGTGGCCGTCCGCGCGCCGAATGGTGAGATTGTGATGCACAGCGAGCCGTTGAACCGGACGATTTACGGCAGTTGGATCGCCAGGGTACCCTTTGTGCGCGGCATGACCATGTTGTGGGATACGTTGGTCTTGGGAATGCGCACCTTGATCTATTCGGCGGATGTGGCGATGCAAGAGGAAGGGCAAACCGGCGGCCAACCCGAAGCGGCGTTCGACGGCCCGGTGGGGTGGACGAGCATTGCGCTGGCGGTGGTCGTGGCGCTGGGCTTGTTTTTTTTGTTGCCCGCGTTTCTCACGCGGATGGTCGATCGGTATATCGCCAGCGCGTTGTTGAGCAACCTGATCGAGGGGGTGGTGCGGCTGGCTTTTGTGCTGGTTTATATTTGGGCGGTCGGGCAAATGTCCGATGTGCGCCGTGTGTTCCAGTACCACGGCGCAGAGCACAAGACGATTCACGCTTATGAGGCCGGCGAACCGTTGACGGTGCAAAACATCCAGGCGCATACCACCGTACACGCGCGCTGCGGCACGGCGTTCATCCTGGTGGTGATGGTGATTTCGGTGTTGATCTTTGCGCTGTTTGGGCGTCCCTCGCTTTGGCTCCGGCTGGCCTCGCGGATTGTGCTGTTGCCGGTGATCGTCGGTATTTCGTATGAATGGCTCAAGTTCAGCGCCAAGTACCAGCGCCACGCCTGGATGCGGGTTTTGCTCGCGCCCGGTTTGTTGATGCAAAAGCTCACCACGCGCGAGCCAGAGGATGACATGATCGAGGTGGCCGTGACCGCGCTCAAGCGCGTGCTCGAGGACGATGGCTTGTCCGCGCCGGCAGACGAAGCGGCGCGCGCAGATGGCCGGGTGTGATCTGGAAAGGTTTTTCCCTTGATTTATGTCGCCCTCGATCTAGAGACGACCGGGTTGGATGCCGCGCGAGATGCGATCATTGAGATCGGCGCGGTCAAATTTGACCACCAGCGCGAGTTGGGCGTGTTCAGCAGTCTGGTCAATCCAAATCGATCTATTCCACTGCAAATTTCGCAGCTGACCGGGATCACCGATCTGGATGTGATGGACGCTCCCTTTTTTTCCGACCTCCATGCCGAGGTGACGCGCTTTGTCGGGCGCGCCGTCGTTGTTGGGCACAATGTGCGCTTTGATCTGGCTTTTTTGCGGCAGTGGCATTGCCTGACTCGTCATGACGCCGTCGATACCTTTGCCCTGGCGACGATCTTGATGCCACATCAAAGCCGGTACAGCCTGGGCAAATTGATCGACAGTTTGGGTATCGAGTTTACCGGGCGGCACCGCGCTCTGGATGATGCGCGGGCAACGATGCAATTGTTTCGCGAGTTGCAAGCGCGGGCGGCCCATTTGCCGCTCGAGACGTTGCAGACGATCAACCGGGCGGCGCGGGGCGGGCATTGGGCCTTGGGGCGCGTGTTTCGAGACGCCGAACGTGTGCGCCCCAAGAGCGGTGCGCGGCGGTCCGGCGGCGATAACGTTTTGCCCCGCACCGAGGTCGGTGAACCGCTGACGCCGGTCGATCGACGGACGGCGTTGGACGGCGACGAGTTGGGGGCAATGTTGGAGCCGGGGGGGGCGTTCAGCCAGACTTTTCCGGGGTTCGAGTATCGTCCACAGCAAGTAGAGATGCTGCGCAAGGTGAGCCGCGCTTTCAACCAAAGCCGGCATGTGCTCGTCGAGGCCGGCACCGGCACGGGCAAGTCGATGGCTTATCTCTTGCCGGCGGTTCATTGGGCCGCCCAGAACGGCGAGCGGGTGGTTGTATCGACGAACACGATCAACCTTCAGGATCAATTGTATAGCAAGGATGTTCCTGATTTACGTAAATTATTGTCCTTTGACGTGCGGGCGGTGGTGCTCAAGGGGCGGAGCAATTACCTGTGTCTCTACCGGTTGGAGGCGCTGCAAAATAGGCCCGGCCTCACCGATGACGAACTGTGCGTCTTGAGCAGAATCCTGGTGTGGCTGCCCAATACCATAACCGGCGATCGCGCGGAACTGTTTTTGCCTGCCGCCGGCGATTGGGCCGTGTGGTCGCAGGTTTCTGCCGATACGCATACCTGTATGCCCGAACGGTGCGTGTACCACCGGCAGGGGCGGTGCTTTTTCTACCGCGCCCGCCGGCTGGCCGAGAACGCGCATCTGGTCATTGTCAACCACGCGCTGCTGCTCGCCGACGTGGCGTCCGAAAATCGGGTGCTGCCGGCGTACAATTATCTCATTGTCGATGAGGCGCATCACCTGGAAGACGCCACCACTCAACAGTTGGGCGTCGAGTTGACCGACCGCGAGATACGCCGCCTTTACGCCCAACTTGGCCGCGCGGCGGGTTCTCCCGGCGGTTGGGTCGATCGCCTCCTGGGGCTGTGTTACGGGCGTATTCCCGACGAGCTGTTTAGCGATCTAGAGTGTACGGCGGCGGCGCTTCGAGAGGTCAACGAGCGGGCGATCTCGTCGTTGGATGGCCTGTTTCAAGACCTGGCCGTCTTTATCGCCGAGCAGGGTGGAAACAAGGGGCAGTACGATCATCGCGTGCGTTTGACCGGCGCGCTGCGCATCCAGCCGGATTGGACGCAGATCGAGGTGGCCTGGGATGTCTTGTCGCACGAGATGCGGGACTCGCTTGAGCGCCTGGAGCGGGCGGTCGGGATATTGAGGGATGTCGAGTATGCCCAGATTCCCGGCTATGACGATTTGCTCCAGGACGGCATTGGGCTGGCGCGGCAGTTGGAAAATGTATACGCGCAAATCGAGGCGGTGCTGCTGCAACCGCCGGCCGGGCAAGTCACCTGGCTGCGCACGCGCGCAAAAAAGGACGAAATATCTCTTTGCGCTGCGCCGTTATACGTCGGTCATCTTGTCGAACAGCATTTGTTGTGGGCCAAAGAGGCGGTTATTTTTACCTCGGCTACTTTGCGCACCAACGGCGATTTCAACTTCATCAAGGAGCGGTTGGGTGCGCCGGACGCCGAGGAATTGGCCGTCGGATCGCCTTTTGATTACGAATCGCAGGTGCTGCTTTGCCTGCCGACGGACATCCCGGAGCCAAATCAGCCTTATTATCAAAGGACGGTCAGCGAGAGCCTGATCGTTTTGGCGCGGGCCACCCAGGGGCGAATGTTGGTCTTGTTTACGTCTTACAGCCAGCTGCGCACGGTCAACAAGGCGATTGCCCGCCCGCTGGCCGACGCCGGGATCACCGTTTTGGCCCAGGGGGGAGGCGCGTCGCGCCGCCAGTTGTTGGAAAATTTGCGCACGATGCCCAGGACGGTTTTGTTGGGCACGCGCAGTTTTTGGGAGGGCGTCGATGTGCCCGGCGAAGCGTTGAGCTGCGTGGCGCTGGTCAAATTGCCCTTTGCCGTCCCTTCGGACCCTGTTTTCGCGGCGCGTTCGGAGCGGATGGATGAGCCGTTTTTTCAATATGCCGTTCCCGACGCCATTTTGCGTTTTCGCCAGGGGTTTGGCCGGCTGATTCGCTCCAAGACAGATCGCGGTGTGGTGGCGGTATTGGACAAGCGGGTGCAGAGCAAGCGCTATGGTGAAATGTTTTTGCGCTCGCTGCCCGTGTGTACGACCGTTCGCTGCTCATTGAGCGAGATGCCCGGATTGGCCGAACGGTGGATTGAGCAAGGGGCGGCCGGTTTTCAACAAGGAGAGCACGTCATACCAGATCGTCAATCGCAAGGGTCGCCATCCGGCGTGGACGGCGGCGAGTTGGAATATGTGTCATTGGAGGATTATTGATCATGTACTTGGTAACAGGCGGCGCCGGATTTATCGGTTCTCACATTGTGCAAGAGTTGGTGCGACGCGGGCAGCGCGTGCGCGTGTTGGACGACTTGTCGACGGGCAAGCGCGAGCATCTCGCTCCTTTTATGGCCGATATCGAGTTTATGGAAGGCGATTTGCGGGACGCAGAGACGGTTCGGCAGGCCGTTGAGGGGGTCGAGTATGTGCTGCATCAGGGGGCGCTGCCTTCTGTGCCGCGTTCGATCGCCGACCCGATCACCAGCGACGAGGTCAATGTGATCGGCACGTTGAACGTGCTGCTCGCGGCGCGCGATGCGGGGGTCAAGCGCGTGGTGTACGCTTCGTCGGCCTCTGTTTACGGCAACGCGCCCGCGTTGCCCAAAGTCGAGACCATGCGCCCGGAGCCGGGATCGCCTTATGCGGTGAACAAGATGGCCGGTGAGCACTATTGTCAGGTTTTTACCCAGGTTTACGGGCTGGAAACGGTGTCGTTGCGTTATTTCAACGTCTTTGGCCCCCGCCAGGACCCCACCTCGCAGTATTCGGCAGTGATCCCGATCTTTATCAGCAAGCTGCTTCAAGGACAGTCTCCGGTGGTGTACGGCGATGGGTTGCAGTCGCGCGATTTTACCCATGTTTCCGACAATGTGCAGGCCAATTTGTTGGCCTGTGTCGCGCCCGATGCGGCCGGCGGGGTGTTCAACATTGCCAGCGGCCAGAGTTATACGTTGTTGGAATTGCTCGATTTGCTGCGTAAACATCTTGGAATTGATATTGCGCACGTCCATGCGCCAGAACGGTCTGGCGACGTGAAACACTCGCTGGCCGATATTGGCCGGGCCGAGCGAACGTTGGGCTACCGGCCCGGCGTGAGTTTCGAGGAAGGGCTGGTGCGTACTCTGGCCTGGTACCAGCGGCAAGGAGTGTCGTAAAAAGTGGTTGAGCGAATACGGGTTTTGCAAATCATCACCCGGCTCATTGTTGGCGGCGCGCAAGAAACGGTGATGCTCCTGGCCGACGGTCTGGATTCGACCCGCTTTGAGGTAGAGGTGGTGTCCGGCCCGCAGACCGGCGCCGAGGGCAGTTTGATCCCAGAGGTGCGCGCTCTGGGCATTCCGTTGACCATCGTGCCCTGTCTGGTGCGTCAGGTGTCGCTGTTTAAGAATCTGCGCGCCCTGTTTGCCTTGTACAAGATCATCCGCCGTGGCAAATACGACATTGTCCATACGCACAGTTCGATGGCCGGATTTTTGGGGCGGCTGGCCGCCTGGCTGGCCGGCGCGCCGGTGATCGTCCATACGGTGCATGGCTGGGCGTTTCACGATTGGATGTCCAAGACGACGCGGTGGTTTTACATCATTATGGAAAAACTGGTCGCGCCGTTGAGTGATCGCTTGATCGTCGTTTCGCCGCGCAATGCCCAAAAGGGATTGGCGGCGGGGATTGCCGCGCCGGAAAAATATCTGACGATTCGCAGCGGCATCGACATCGAGCGCTTTGCCCACCCGCCGCTTCCGGCGAGCCAGGTACGCCAATCGTTTGGCATCACCGAGGCGGCGCCGCTGGTCGTTACCGTCACCCGCCTGTCGCCGCAAAAAGCGCCGCTCGACTTTTTGCGGGCGGCGGCGCTGGTGGTCGGGATCGTGCCCGACGCCCGCTCGTTGATCGTCGGCGATGGGCCGATGCGCGCCCAGGTAGAGGTCGCGATTCACGAGATGGGCTTGAGCGGCCGGGTGGTGCTGGCCGGGCTGCGCCGCGATGTGCCCAGCTTGATCGGCGCGGCCAATGTGTTTGTGCTTTCGTCGTTGTGGGAAGGGCTGCCGAGGGTGATTTTGCAGGCGATGGCCGCCGGAAAACCGGTTGTCGCTACGGCGGCCGACGGCAGTGCCGAGGCGGTTCAAAATGGGGTCAACGGGCTTTTGGTGACGCCGGGCGACCCGGCCGAATTGGCGCGGGCGATCACGTCTTTGCTGCTCGATCCCGACCGCGCCGTCGAGATGGGGCAAAGGGGGCGCAAGATCGTGCAGGCGTTCGGGGTAGAGAAAATGATCGCCGATGTCGAAGCATTGTACCTGGATTTGTTGGAGGGAAAGGGCGAATGAGTTCACAGACCAAGTTGGGGGTGTTTTGTGATAAATTGATCGAGGCCGGTTGGTTGGCGGCGCTGATCATTGTTCCACTCTTTTTTAACGTGTATTCGAGCCGCGTCTTTGAGCCGGACAAGATCACCACGCTCCGTTCGATCGCTGTGACCATGTCGGTGGCCTGGTTGATCAAGATGATCGAACAAGGTTTTCGTTTTAATATACCCGAGTTGGCCGGAGACGCCCGCGAGCGGCCGGCGGCGATAGAGGTGGGGCGATATGTGCTCAAAACGCCGCTGGTGCTGCCGGCGCTGGTGTTGGTCGTGGCTTATTTGATCTCGAGTGTCTTTTCGGTGGCGCCCCGCGTTAGTTTTATGGGTTCTTATCAACGTTTGCAGGGTACGTATTCGACGTTTTCGTACATTATTGTTTTTGCCATGATGCTTTTGCAGATGCGCACCAAGGCTCAGATCGAGCGGTTGGTGACGACGGTGGTGTTGACCAGCATTCCGATCGCCTTGTACGGTATTTTGCAGCATTATGGCCTGGATCCGCTGCCCTGGGGGGGTAACGTTCGCGCCCGCGTGGCCTCGAATATGGGTAACGCCATTTTTGTGGCTGCTTATTTGATCATGGCTTTGCCGCTGACGCTGTACCGGACGGTCGAGTCTTTTACGGTCATTTTGACGGCCGAAAAGACGCGCCTGGCCGACATTGTCCTCGGCGCGTCGTACATTTTTATTCTGGCGATCCAGGGGATATGTATCTTTTTCACCCAGAGTCGCGGCCCGTGGTTGGGGCTGATTGGCGGCTTGTTTTTCTTTTTCCTGGTTTTTGCGGTGGTCAAGCGTTGGCGCTGGCTGGTTTGGAGCACGGTCATTGTAATGTTGGCGATAGCCGCGTTTTTGGTCGTCTTTAATTTGCCCAATACGCCGTTGGGGGCGCTCAAGTCGATGCCCTATATCGGCCGCCTGGGGCGGGCGTTGGACAAGGGGGAGAAGACGTCTCAGGTGCGTCTTTTGATCTGGGGCGGCGCGATCAAGATGGTGCTGCCGCATCCGCCGTTGGAACGGCCGGATGGGGCCAAGGATTGGATGAATTGGGCGCGCCCGTTGATCGGCTATGGGCCGGAATCTATGTATGTGGCTTATAATCGCTTTTACCCGCCCGATTTGGCCCATCACGAGGCGCGCAACGCTTCTCCCGACCGCTCGCACAATGAGACGTTTGACTCGCTGGTGATCACGGGCTTGTTTGGGTTTTTGGCGTATATGTGGCTCTTTGCCAGCGTGTTTTATTTTGGTTTCAAGTGGTTGGGCGTGATCACCAATGCCGCGCAGCGCACTTTTTTTGCCGCTTGTTGGGTTGGGGGCGGTGTCTTGGGGGCTGCGGTGCTGGGTTTTTGGCAGGGCGTCGAGTTTATCGGTGTGGGGCTGCCGGCGGGGATCGCGGCCGGGCTGGGGTTGTACCTGGTGGTCTGGGGGCTGTTTCTCAGCGGGCGTCAAGAGGCTCAATCTGGGGCCGGAACCGGGTTTGTGAATCCTTATCAATTGCTGGTGGTGGCGCTGGTGTTGGCC
>CAYZYE010000153.1:0-9759 GCA_964481205.1 uncultured Anaerolineae bacterium
TCGTGAGGCGGGCTTGAGGGTCCAGCCCGGTGGTCAGCTCGTCCAGAAAGACCAGATCGGGGTCGTTGATCAGGGCGAGGGCGATAACGATTTGCCCCTTTCTTTTTGTATGGTATAATCCAACCAATGAGACTTGCGGGTGTCGAGGAGTATTTATGACCGATCAAACCTGGGACTATCGAGCCACCATCGGGATCGAAGTCCATGCCGAGTTGTGTACATTGTCCAAGATGTTTTGCGCGTGCAGCGCCGATTTTTTCGGCAAGGCGCCAAACACGCTGGTTTGCCCGGTGTGTATGGGGTATCCGGGCGCGCTGCCGGTGATCAATCAACAGGCCATCGAGTACGCGGTCCAAGTGGGGCTGGCGCTCAACTGCGAGATCGCCGCTTTTTCCAAGTTTGACCGTAAAAACTATACCTACCCCGATCTGCCCAAGGGCTATCAAATTTCGCAATACGACCTGCCGCTTTGCATCGACGGCTGGCTTGACATCGAGGTCGATGGGCGGCGCAAGCGCGTCGGCATCGAGCGCGCGCATATGGAAGAGGACACGGCCAAGACCTTGCACCTTGGCGACGCCAGCCTGGTTGATTATAATCGCAGCGGCGTCCCGTTGCTCGAAATCGTCACCAGACCGGACATCCACAGCGCCGAAGAAGCGCGGCAATACTTGATCAAATTGCGCAGCATTCTTCGTTATTTGGGGGTGAGCAGCGCCGATATGGAAAAAGGGGCGATGCGTTGTGAAGCCAACGTCTCGGTCAGCGCGGCGGGCAGCGACGAACTGGGTGTGAAAACAGAGATCAAAAACCTCAATTCGTTTCGCTCGGTCAAACAAGCGATCGATTACGAGATTGGCCGCCAGATCGAGGTGTTGGAATCGGGGGGGCGGGTTGAACAGGTGACGATGGGCTGGAACGAACGCGAAAATCGCACCGTGTTTCAGCGCAGCAAAGAGGGCGCGGCGGACTATCGCTATTTTCCAGAGCCGGATCTGCCACCGCTCGAGTTGAGCCGCGAGTATGTGGCCGCGCTCCGCGCCGCGTTGCCAGAGCTGCCCGATGCAAAAAAAGAGCGTTTTGTGACCGAATACGGGATCAAGAGGCAAGATGCGCGCGTGCTTGTCGATGACGCCGCCGTGGCCGATTTTTTCCAGGCCGTCGTGAGCGCCGCCGGACCGCGCCAAATCGAGCCGCAGACCGTTTGCAACTGGATGACCGGCGAGTTCTTTCGCCTGCTCAACGAGCGCAACGCGCCCATCGCCCAGTCGCCGGTTGGCGCACAGGCCTTGGCCGAGTTGTTGGCCCAGGTGCAGCGCAAGGTCATCAATGCCAATACCGGCAAAGAGGTGCTGGCGCAAATGTTCGAGACGGGGCAACCGGCGCCGGCGATCATCAAGGAACGGGGGTTGGCGCAAATCAGCGATCGATCCGACATCGACCGGCTGGTCGCTCAGGCCATCCGCGCACACCCCGACGCCGTGGCGCAATATCTGGGTGGCAAGGCGAACGCGGCCGGTTTTCTGATCGGGCAGGTTATGCGCGCGTCACGGGGCCAGGCCAATCCCCAGATCGTGCGCGAGTTGATGCAAAAACAGTTGGACGCGCTGGACCGAGATCGTTGAACCCTTTGGCGGGATTGAACGGTGGTTGGCAAGAGTGTATATAGACCCAGGATAGAACAATGAGCGATGATGATCTGACATTTGGGGCGACGCCAGCGTTGCCGGCCCATTTTACCGTTCGCGCAGACGAGCAGGCGCGGCTCAGGGATGCCGTGCTGCACGCGCCGCCGGGGCCGGTGATGCTGACTGGCGCCGCGCGCGCCGGTCGGCGGTTGGGGCCGGGCGGGATCGGCAAGTCAACGTTGGCGGCAGCGTTGGCCCAAGACCCTCAAATTCGGCGCGCTTTTTCCGACGGCGTGTTTTGGCTGCCGTTGGGGCGACATCCGGCGCTGGCGCGGTTGCAGTCTCGTCTGGCCCGGCGGCTGTCGGGCCGGCCTGACGTCTTGGGCGACGTCCAGACCGGTTTGGCTCGTCTGTCCGAGTTGGTCGCGGGCAAGACTTGCCTGCTGGTGCTCGACGATGTGCGTCGTCTGGAAGACCTGGAGGCGTTTGCGCTGCTCGAACCCTCTGTTCGCCTGTTGGTCGTCACCCGCGACGTGGATCGAATCGCCGCGCTGGGCGCGCAAGAGGTGCGCTTGCCGCCGCTGGACGAACCGGCCTCTCTGTCGCTGCTGGCCGCCTGGGCCGGGCAAACGGTCGATGCGCTGCCGGCGGCTGCGTCGGAGGCGGCGCAACTGTGCGGCGGCCTGCCGCTGCCGCTGGCGCTGGCCGGCGGAATGTTGTCGGGGCGGCCGGCCGGCTGGGATGCGCTGGTCGCTCATTTGCGCCAGGTCGATCTGCCCAAGTTGCGCGTCCAGTTTCCGGCCGAGCCGGACCTGACGCCGTTCCGGGTGATCTCGGCAGCGTTTGACGATCTGCCCGCGGCGTTGCGCGTTCGCTGCCTCGATCTGGCGGTATTCCCGCCGCATACCGTTATTCCAGAGCAGACATTGTGTACCTGGTGGGGGGCAGAAGGACTGGACGAGAGCGATATTGACGATGTTTTGAGTGCGCTCTCTGCGCGGGGCTGGATTCAACCTGCCGGGCCATCGCTTTGGCAAATTCACCCACTGATATGCGAATACTTGGGTCGATATGTAATAAACTGGCCCAAGCTGCATGCTCGCCTGCTCGACGCTTACCGCGCTTTGCTGCCGCGCCGCCCGTTGCGCAAAGGTACATCGCCTTGGGCGGCGCTGCCCCCGGACACGCCTTATCTATGGGCGCACCTGGCCGATCATCTGGTCGAAGCGCGGCAGAGCGACGATCTCTGGCAGCTGGCCTTTGATTTCAATTGGTTGGAGGCGCGGATTGGGGCGGGAGATATCGATCTGTTGTTGGATGATTATGCGCATCTCGCGCCCGATGCGTCGGCGGGGCAGGTGCGGCAGGCGTTGCAAGACGCTGCGCCGGCGCTGCTGGCCGACCCGGATCAACTTCCGGCCCAGCTGAGCGGGCGGTTGTTGGATTCGCCTTTGCCCAACGTGCATGATTTGATGCGTCAGGTCACACATTGGCGGGAGCGTCCCTGGCTGCGTCCGCAGCGCGCCGTCCTGTCGCCGCCGGGCGGCCTGCACGAGCGTGTGATCGACACCGCCGGGGCGTTGGTGCGGGCGCTCGACGCGGCTCCTGACGGGCGGCATGCGCTTGTTGGCGCGGCCGATGGGCGTTTGACCTTGTGGGAGATCGATCAGGGTTTTCCGGCGCGCACCTGGGTTGCGCACCGCGAGGCGGTCAACGACATTGCCATTTTGGCCGACGGGCAGTGCGCATTGTCGGCCTCTGACGACGGCGCGCTCAAATTGTGGTCGCTCGAAACGGGCCGCGAGTTGGCCGTTTTGTCGGGGCATGTCTATGGCGTCAACGGCGTGGCTGTGTTGCCGGATGGGCGGCGCGCCGTCTCGGCCTCGGCCGACGGCACGCTCAAGGTGTGGGATGTGTCGCCGGACGGGGCGGCGCGGCGGCGTGCGCAGATGACGCTCAAGGGGCATGGCGGCGGGGTTTGGGCGGTGGCTGCGTTGGCCGATGGGCGCGTTCTTTCCGGCGGGAGCGATGGCGCCGTGCGTCTGTGGGACGTGGCGCAGGGGGTCGAATTGCATGCCTGGACCAGGCACAGCGGCGAGGTTTATGCCGTGGCCGTGACGCCCGACGGCCGGCGCGCCGTTTCCGGCTCGGTCGACGAGACGGTGCGCGTGTGGGACCTCGAGCAGGGGCGGCTGCTGTACACGCTCAAGGGGCACGCCGGGCCGGTGCGCGCCATTGCCGTTACCCCCGACGGGTTGTGGGCACTCTCGGCTGCCGACGATCACGCGCTGATCGTCTGGGATTTGGAGCGGGGCGTCAAACGCTGCGCGTTGAGCGGGCACGAGAGCGCGGTGCGCGCGGTTGCCTTTACCTGGCAAGGGCGCGCTGTGTCTGCCGCCGATGACCGCACGCTCCGGGTGTGGAACGTCGAGTCAGAGTTGCACACCTGGAACGGGCACCGCGACGCGGTGCGCGCCATCGCTTTGCTGCCCGATCAACGCACTTTTCTCACCGTTTCTGACGATCGCCTGATCAAGTTGTGGGGGTTGGCCTGGCGGCGCGGCCCGTTGCGCGTGTTGCGCGGCCATCGCCGCGAGATCAATGCGCTGGCCTTGTTCGACCGGGGACGCCGGGCCGTCACCGCTTCGCGCGATCGCACGCTGGGGGTTTGGAACCTGGAAAGCGGCGTCCAAGAGTACGTGTTGAGCGGTCACACCGCGCCGGTCAAAGCGGTGGTCGCGCTGGATGATGGGCCGCTGGTCGTTTCTGGCGGATCGAATGGCGCGCTTGAGGTGTGGGATGTGCGTCAGGGGCGCGAGGTGGGCGACTTGGGCGTTCACCGGGCGGCGATCTCGGCGCTGGCGGCGCTGGGAAAAGAGCGGGTGCTCTCGGCTTCAGAAGATGGTGCGCTCAAATTATGGGATGTGCTCCGGCGGGCCGAGGTTTGTACGTTGCGCGAGTCGGGGCGGCCGGTGTGGGCGATGGTTGCCATCGACGAGACGCGGGTTGTGACCGGCTCGGTTGACGGCGATTTGACGGTGTGGGACCTGGCCCGGCGCGCGCCTGTTTCTACCTGGCGGGGACACGGGGGGCAGATCACGGCGCTGGCGTTGACGCCGGACGGGCAGCGGTTGGTGTCTTGTTCTGTCGATCACTCGCTGCGCGTGTGCAAATTGGACGGTGGGCAGGTGATCGCCAGTTTCACCGCTGCCGGGCCGCTGCTTGCCTGCGCCATTGGCCGGGATTGCCGCACGATCATTGCCGGCGAAAAATCGGGACGGGTTTACCCGCTTTTCCTGCAAAGCAAGTAGCGCCCTGGTGTTGAGGGGAGGTATTTGATGGCAAGTTACGTCAAGATCAGTACTATTGGCGCGCGTCCGTTGCAGGAAAACCCTGTTGTGGGGCAGGCGGCGGTGGCGCGCATGATCGAGTACTGGCGGACCAGGTTGGATCAGGTGTTGCCCGACCATCCCGATCTGATCGTCGTGCCCGAAGCGTGCGATCGCTACCCGGCGCATTCTATACAAGAGCGTCTGGCTTATTATCGCGTGCGGGGCGATCAATTGCGCGATTTTTTCGCTGCTATGGCCGCCGAGCATCGTTGTTACGTGGCTTACTCGGCCGTGCGCGAGATGCCTGACGGTACATGGCGCAACTCGATGCAAATCCTGGATCGCAGCGGGCAGGTGGCCGGCATTTATAACAAGAATCACGTGGTTGTGACCGAAACCAGCGAGGGGAACATTTTGTGCGGTCGTGATGCGCCGGTCATCGAATGTGACTTTGGGCGCGTGGCCGGCTTGATCTGTTTTGACCTCAATTTCGACGAGCTGCGGCTCAAATACGCCCGCGCCCGTCCCGATCTGCTCATTTTTGCTTCAATGTACCACGGTGGTTTGATGCAGGGTTATTGGGCTTATTCGTGCCGGGCGCACATGGTGACGGCGGTGGCCGGGCTGCCCAGCGCGATCATTTCTCCCCTGGGCAACGTTTTGGCGACCTCGACCAATTATTTTGACTGTGTTACTCACACCGTCAATCTCGACTGCCGGGTGGCGCATTTGGATTTCAATTGGGAGAAGCTGGCGGCGATGAAGGCCAAATATGGATCTCGGGTGTCTGTGTTCGATCCCGGCTATTTGGGCGCGGTGTTGATCGCCAGCGAAAGCGCCGAGTTTACGAGCGACGATCTGGTCGGCGAGTTCGAGATCGAACTGTGGGATGATTATTATGCCCGTTCGTTGGCTCATCGCCATGATCCGAGGAATGTGGAGCCATAAGCTGTCTGCCAAAGAATATCCGGCAGATAAATTCTCGCTCCGGCACATTTCGTTGTTCGAATGCCTTGAACAATTTCGCTTGCTCATAGTGCGCGCTGCGGTGTTGTACCTTGTACCGGCCGCGGCGATACTCGATCACACAATACCTCGCTACGCCTCGACTGTTGCACCCCAGCGAGCCGGGATTTATGTATCTGGCGCGTCCCTCCACGTCTGACTCGTCATGATTGTGTCCGTAAAAGACGACCTCTGCCTTGCAAGAGGCAAACATTCGATCCAGTTTTGCTGCGCTTGCCTTTCTGATGAGCGGCTGAAATGTCTGTCCCGATGGCCCAAGTCCGTAATGCATAAACGTGGTTTTGACGCCCTCGAATTCGCGCTCGATCACATACGGCCATTTTGCGATCACTGGGCGCAGCTGCGGATCGAGCTGGGCGTGCGTCCACTGCTGGTGCTGCGCTTCGCCTGCGCTGAGCCACGCCGGCCGTGGCTCAGGCAAGCCCTCTGCAAAATAGACCTCGTGGTTGCCTTTGACGAACCAGACATTGCGCGTGTTGAGCAACAGGTCGAGACACTCGGCGGGATACGGGCCAATGGCGATGGCGTCTCCGGTGTGGATGATGGCGTCGTATCCCGTTGCGTGAATGACGGCGAGCGATGCTTTTAGCGCCGGCAGGTTTGCATGTGCGTCTGTGATGACTACGATTCTGATCAAGATGTTTGTCCCTATCGCTGTTCGACCGGCGCAAAGGGGCGCAGGTGGACGACAAAAGTGTACGATCCCGGCTGGAGCAGGTATTCTGGTCGCGTCATTGGCCCGCAGCTGTTTCCACCCAGTCCGCACTGCCGGTAGTCGAGGTTGAGGATCGTCTCGTCGCGGCGTTGCAACTCGTTGGTGTGGAACGCGCGGTACAGGTCGTCGGCGGTATAGTGCAGCGCGCTGATCTCCATGACTTCCTGGGCGATGACCATGAGTCCGATTCCTTGCTCATTGGTGACGGTGGCCCAGCGCACGTCGGTTTTGTTGCCGCATTCCTGGGGCATGATGTAGGGTACGTATTGTTCATCGACGGTGCTGCAATAGACGCCGATTTTGGCCCCGATGTTGCGGTCGATGTAATTTTCGTGCGGGCCGCGTCCGTACCAGGCCAGGCCTTCAAAGCCGGCGGGCAGGGTCATGCTCAGGCCGAGGCGCGGCAGCGGGGGCAGTGTTTCGTCGGCCCAAATCTCGTTTTCGATGGTTATGCTGCCGCCGCCGTCGATGGTGTAGGTGTGCAGGTGTTTGAATCCGCCTTCACACTCGCTGGCCTGGACGCGGCTCGCGGCGGTGATGCGGAGCAGGTGCGGGGCCAGGCGGCAAACCGCGACCGACTCGACGTGGTGTTGCAGCCGGTCTAGCCCCGCCGCCAGCCATTGGCCGAGCAGTTTGCCCGGCGTTTCGGGACGCATCTTAAAGCCGTCATTGTCGGTGGGTGCGCGCCAGGCGTTGAGCGCCGGGCCGCTGTCGATCAACTCGGCGCCGGCAAAGACCCACGATTTGATCCGCCCCTCGCGTTTGCTGAATGTCAGCTCAAAATCCTCGCCCTTGACAATGATTTCCTCGTCAGCGTCGATCAGTTCCAACGCGGGCAGGTCGTTTGCGGTTTCGTCATCATGATGGTCGCAGCTGCATTCCTCGATGTGGGACGCGGGCATTGCAAATTGATCCCAGGCCACTTCGTGGCCGGATTTGGCCCACAATGTATCGTTCTTTTGCTTAAAGCTGATATTGAGGAACAGTTCTTGATCTATATGCGGCGTCTGGATCGGCAGGCGGATCGTTTTGCTCGCGCCGGGGGCGATGTCGAGTTGGCCCAGTTTGCCGTATTGCAGCACGGCGTCTTGCGCGACCAGTTCCCACGCGCCGTCGAGCCAGTCGAGGGTGGTAAAGTCTTGCTTGTTGGCGATCTCGATCAGACCCTGTTCGAGGTCGATCGCTTGGACCGATACCGGCTGCAAGACTTTTTTGTATTCCCACAGTGACGGGTGCGGCGTGCGGTCGGGCCAGATCAGGCCGTTGATGCAGAAATCGTTGTCGTGGATCTGTTCGCCGAAATCGCCGCCGTAGGCCCAATATTCGACTTTATGCTCATCGATCTTGGTCAGTCCTTGATCGACCCAGTCCCAGATGAATCCCCCTTGCAGGCCATAGACGCTTTCGATGGCGTCCCAGTATTCTTTGAGGTTGCCGACGCTGTTGCCCATGGCGTGGGCGTACTCGCACATGATCAGCGGGCGGGCGGCCCAATCGCTGCTGGCGTACTCGACGATGCTTTCTACCGTGGGGTACATGACCGAGGTCACGTCGCTGGCGAGGGGGCCGCTGTTCCAGTCGCCGCCAAAGTGGCGCGTGCCTTCATAGTGCAGCAGGCGGGTGGGATCATAGCGGCGAATCCAGCCGGCGAGGGCGTCGTGGTTGGGGCCGTAGCCGCTCTCGTTGCCCAGCGACCAGAAAATGATGCTGGGGTGGTTTTTGTCGCGCAGCACCATCCGCGCGCCGCGCTCGACAAAGGCTGTGGCCCAGTTGGGGTCGTGACACAGTTTGTTATAGACGGCGTGGGTCTCAATGTTGGCTTCGTCAATCACGTACAGGCCATATTCGTCGCACAGGTCATACCAGCGCGGGTCGTTGGGATAGTGGCAGGTGCGCACGGCGTTGATGTTGAACTGTTTCATCAGTTTGATGTCGGCGATCATTGAGTCGATGGTGACGGCTTTGCCGCGTTTGTCTTCGTGTTCGTGGCGGTTGACGCCTTTGAACAGCACCGCTTTGCCGTTGATCAGCACCTCGCGACCCTTGATCTCGATCTTGCGAAAGCCGGTGCGGGCGCTCTGGTACTCGACGACCTCTCCCCGTGCGTTTTTGAGGGCCAGTACCAGGGTATAGAGGTACGGCTGCTCGGCCGACCATTGCTGCGGGGCTGCGACCGGCGCTTTGAGATCGGCTTTGGTGATTCCCCAGTGGTGCGCGTTGACGGCGGCAGAGATCGGGTGTGGGAATACAGACGTTCCTTGTGCATCGTAAAGCTGCATTTCGACGCTGTATTCGCCGGGAAATTCGTCCGGGTCGTTGCTTTCGACGCGCGCCTGTACGTCGAGTGTGCCGTCGTGGTAGGCGTCGTCCAGCCCGGCGCGGACGGTCAGGTCGGAGATGCGTACTTGGGGCGTGGCATAGAGGTACACGTCACGGTAGATGCCGGCCATGCGCCAGTGGTCCTGGTCTTCCAGGTACGAGCCGTCGGACCAGCGGATGACGACGGCGGTGAGGGTGTTTTCGCCCGGTTGAAGGTAGGGGGTCAGGTCGAATTCGGCGGGCAGGCGAGTGCCCTGGCTGTAGCCGACCCGGTGGTCGTTGATCCACAGGTAAAAGGCCGATTCGACGCCGTCAAAGCAGATGAATACCTGGCGGCCGGCCCAGTCTGGGGGAATGGTAAAGGTGCGCTGGTAGACGCCGGTGGGGTTTTCCTGCGGCACGTTCGGCGGGTCGACGGGCAGGAAGGGCATTTTGACGTTGGTATAGATGGGGCGGTCGTAGCCTTGCAGTGTCCAGTTGCCCGGTACCACGATCGTGTCCCACTCGTCTGCGGCCGGGTTTTCGACCACGCTGTCTGGGTCGGTGGTATAGTGGAATCGCCACGCGCCATTGAGCGATTTGTAAAAGGGCGATGCGTAACGGTTGCCCTGGATGGCCGATGTTTGATCGGCAAAGGGTATGGCGGTGGCGTGTCCGGGCAGTTTGTTTTGCCCAAACATTTGGGGATTTTCCCAATCGTGGTAGGGTTTCATGTTTTCCTCTTTCTAATTTTTTGTTG
>CAYZYE010000154.1:0-9599 GCA_964481205.1 uncultured Anaerolineae bacterium
CCGACCAGATAGACGATGGAATCGGTGCGGTTGGAAACGATCTCTAGTTTTTCCCTTTGCATCTCGGTCAATGGCCCAAGGGTATTGTCCAACAGCAAATCCACATATGCCTTGATAAAGGTCAGCGGTGTGCGCAATTCGTGCGATACATTTTGTACAAACTCGGATTTGAGCCGGCTGGCCTCTTGTAGTTCTTTATATGCCTGAGCCAACTTGTCGGCACGCTCTTTGAGGTCTTCATAAAGCCGCGCGTTGTCGATCCGAACGGCGGCCTGCGCCGCAGCGATGGACAGCAGCCGCCCTTCGTCATAAGAAAAGGCGTCTGGCTTGCTGTCATCGACGTTCAGCACGCCGATGACCCGGCCTGTTACCATCAAAGGCACGACCAGCAGCGAGCGCACCGCCGGATCAAAGGTGATGAAATCGGCGTCGAGATATGTGTCGGGAATATAACGCGCTTTGGCCTCGACGGCCACCTTGCCGGCAATGCCCTCGCCCAGCGGCATCTTGGCGTCGCGCCGCCAGCGAGGTTTGATGCCGCTCGAAGCGCGAACGGTGAGCACCTGGCTCGTTTGATCAAGCAAGAAAATGCTGCTGCTGCGACAGTCCAGCACCTTTTTCAAAGTGTTGACAATCGAATCCAGCACCACGTCCAAATCCAGGCTGTACGAAACCTCGTTCGCCAGCGTGTACAACATGGACACCTCGCTCAGGCGTCGATTGACCGTGTCGTACAACTGGGCATTTTGAATGGCAATCGCCGATTGGTTGGCAAACGCGCTCAACAACGCGACCTCGCGCCCGGCGGCCTCGAACCGTTTGCTTCCGGCAAACAGGCAGCCGACCAGTTTTCCCTGCGCCAACAGCGGCACAATAATGATCGACTGGACGGCAAGCCGGGTAGAAATCCGATCGATGGCTTGTGTGCCGTCCAAAATTTGCGCCAGATCATCCAGCGAATGCGTGGTCGTGATTTTGCCTTCCAGCACGGCGCGGACAACGACATTTTCTTGACGATCCAGGGTGATGTGCGTTCCGTACAAAGATGTCAGCCCAGATTGATCGCGCCGCCCATCGCCCTCCCAGGTCGAGCCGATCGAGCGAACGATCAATGAATCATCTCGCCCGTCAACCACCGCCAACATGGCCAACTCGTAACTCAAGCCCGAAACCAGCCCGTTCACGACGACCTGGAACACGTTGCGCAGATCCAAACTCGACTGCAAAACGCCGCTCAAGTCTTGCAGAGCTTGCATCTCGCGGTTGGCCTGTTGCAACTCTTGAAGCTGCAACTCGGCTTGTTGGTGCAAACGGACATTTTCGATGACGATCGCCACCTGATCGGCCAGCGCCTGGAGGCTCGTTTGCGTCGCCGGGTCAAAGGCGTGCGTCCTGGCGTCCTGCAAGCACAACAGGCCCAACACCCGCTCCTGAACGATCAGCGGCACGCTCAGCCAGGAGCGCATCCCCTCGACGGCGATCCGATCCTGCGCCGCCAACTGTCGCTCGTCCTGCTCATCGAGGTCGTGTAGCAGCACCGCAGTGCCCGTCTTGATCCCATGTCCCACCAAACCAACATCCTGCTCTAACGGCCAGGGCGCTTTTTCCACATGTTGCCCGCCAGAGATGATCAACTCGGGAACCAGATCGTCGGATTCCAGGTCATGCAGCACAAAACAAAAACAAGAAAAAGTAAACAACTGTTCGATTTGAGTGTAAACCAGTTCGATGATCTGGGACAAGTCCAGGGTCAATGTACCGGCTGCGCCGATGGTATGCAGCGCTTCCATCTCTTGGCTTTGACATTCCAGCGATTCGCGGTACTGTTCGCACTCGACCACCGCCCCCCGGTACGATGAAATATCTGTACAGGTTACCTGGGCGGCGATCACCGCGTCGTGGCCGGCAATCGGCGTCGCCGAGAACTCGATCAGGGGCTGTTCGCGCAAACTCGTTCGCACGGCTGCTTGCCAGCGGGCGCTGGCGCCGCGCTCGAAAACCGGGGCCAGTGAGCGGTCGATCTCGACCCAGGCTTGAGCGTTGAACACGTCTTGAAAAGAATGTTCCCGAAACCAGGCCAGAGATCGGCCAACACAGTCGGAAAACCACTTGTTGGCAAACAAAAACTTGCGTTCCCGATCAAAGATCAAAACGCCAGCCTGGATGCCATCCAAAAGCTCTGGCGTGGAACCGGACGCAAGTTGATTGAGCAGCGTATTCAAACTATTAAACATATACGAGGGCCTCTAGATCAGTCACCAGGTTCCCCCAGCAACCACCCCCAACTTTTCCAGGTGACGCCAAAACTGATCGTCGTCCCAACGGCCAATGGCAGGTAATAAAAGCACAGATAAAACCAGGATTGCGAGTTCAGCAAAAAAGCCGGCCCGGTGTCCGCATCCAGATAACCAATGTTGAGCAGGCGAACCACGGCGGCGACGCCAACCAACGCGGCTGAAACGTAAAACATGGCGTAATACGACTTGATCTTGGTGACAACTTGCCACTTTTGCGTCAGGCGGGCCAAAATCAAGAGCACGAAAACAATGGCCGCCGGTCCCGCAACGCCGATGACAGAAATGAGCAGTTTCATTCATGTCCTCCGGTCATCATCTGCTGCAAATGATACGCGACCCAAACCAGGATTCCGCCGCCGATAAAGAGCGACAGATCGCCGCCAACATCGCCGGCAAAACGGTTCAAAAATAGCGCATAGCGGCCGGCCGAGAGCAAGAAAAACACGGCCGAAACCAGAAAAAACCGGTAATAGGTTTTGCGTCTGGGCACATCCTGGTACAGTTCGGCATACTTTTTTTCGTAAAAACGGGCAATATAGAACAAAAAAAGGATCAAGCCCGCGCCCAAGACCCAGGCGTATAATGTGAGGATTCGACAGAGGATGGACATAACTTGCTCTCTTGTCTCGCTAACCTGAACGGGCGCTATTTGCGCACAAAGGCGTCCACAAAAGATTCGGCCATACTCCGGTGGGGGCTGCCGCTCAAAATGCCTTCTTGCCCTTCAAACGGCGCTTGCACATCAATGCCGGTTGCCGAAATCTGAAATTGGCGAATGTCCTTGGCGTGATCGCTGCCCCGCATCTTGAGCACCAACAACGCTTTGTGAATGGCGCTCTCGATCTCGACGTAACGCAACAGGATATATGAATCGACGATAAAAGACGCGCTCTCTTCGGTATCTGACTCGCCGAAAATCGCTTCGCTTTCCTTGGTCAAAATGGCCGTCAGTCCTTCCCTTTTGAGCGCATTGATAAAACTGTATTGTATCGAACGCAGTTCTACGGGATCATCGGTCAGCCGGTCAAAGTGTGACAGGCTGTCGATCAAGATGCGACGCGCCCCCATTTCGCTTACCAGGCTCTCGATGCGCCCGCCGACATTTTCCAAATCCAACTTGGTGATTTCTGGGCTGGTCATGATGACCTTGAGCAGCCCATCGCGTTCTAACTGGCGAAAATCCCACCCAAAACTGAGCGCGTCATTATAATATTGCTGTGGAAACTCTTCAAAAGTGAGGATCAACCCCGGTTCACCATATTTGGTGATGCCGTTGTAAATAAATTGCATCCCCAATGTGCTTTTGCCCGTTCCGGGCGCGCCTTCCACCAGATTTGCCGACTGGGGTGTAAAGCCGCCATCCATCATTTCATCCAGTTCGAGGATGCCCGTTTTGACTCTTTCCATCTAATTTCACCTCCAACCATGATACAGGACGAACCTATACGCAGGTGTCAAGATTTATCTCATCCCCCGGATAATGTGGTAAACGGCTTTGACGCGAAAATGACGATCCTCGCAAGCCTGAATAAACTGTCCAACCAACTGACGCGCTTGAACGTCGCTGGTCAATGAATAAACCGGCACCTGGTCGAGTTCGCGCTTGTCCATCACCCCGCTTTCGGCCAATTCGTCCAACTCTGGTTCGACCGTATGTACATTTCTGCCCACATAGCGCGCAATATTTTTAGCCGAATCGGTCGTATTGGGGTTTTCATGAAAAAAGCGCACCAGGTCCCACTTTATGAATGAATTGACCTTAGACTTGACCAGGTCCAACAATTCGGGATCCATATCATTCATCAATTTGGCCGTGAAATCCTCACCGATAGCCAACGCCCTACCTCCCTTCTTTACAAGTAGTCGCCACTGCTCTGTCACAGCCAATACAACAGTTCACTGATTCCGGCGTTCGCGGACTGACTTGTGTCCCCGGCGGTTAGCCTCTCCTTTTTTCAGAGGAACCATCGTGCATCTAAAACATTGTACCATATCCCGCCCACCCGTGCAAGTTAAAAATGTTCGGGGCAGGGCAACCGCATTTAAATTATTGGGGCGTGTTTCAAATGGTTTGAGCGTCCGGCCATTCCATCTGCTCCTGCCGGATCGCCAGATCCGGCAGCCGAACAAGATAAATGCGACCAGCCTCGCCTCGCCGTTTTTGGCCTGGATTGCCAAATCCAGGCCGAGCGCCAGGTGAGCGCCGGCACGTTGTTATGCGATTATTGGCTTCTGAACCGTCGTTTTGACGACCAGCCAGTCAAGATGCAATTGCCCTGGTTAAAAGCGTTCGGGGCGTTCTTGAGGCCGGTGCGCCTATTTACGCCTTTTGCGGCGCTTGCGCGCCGTTTTCTTTGACGTTCTTGCCCCGGCCGGCGCGCCGCTCCGTTCCTTTTTCTTCCGCTCGACGCCGACGCCGGCCAAACTAGGCGGCTGGTAGGTAAACATTGCCGTGACAATCTGCGACTGAATCGACTGCAACAAGGCCTGAAACATTTCAAAAGCGCGCACCTTGTACTCGGCCAGCGGGTCTTTTTGCGCATAACTTTGCAAACCGATCCCCTGGCGTAGCACTTCAATCGAGGTCAAATACTCGACCCACAAGCGGCTGGTCGATTCCAGCATCAACCGTCGCTGCACATTGAACAGCATCCGTTCACCCAGATATTGGCGCATCGCCTGAGCGTCTTGGGCCGGCAAGTCCGAAACCCGCGAGTCCGCCAACTCGCCAAGCCGTTCTGCCCCCCAAACACGCGCCAGCCCGGTTTGCGTTTCTCGATCCAAATCGGCCACCGCGCGCGCGCCGATGCGCTGAAACTCGGCCAGACCCCACGCATCCGCCCGCGCTGCGATCGCAGCGCAGAGATGATCCAGCACCGCCTTTTCCAACCGTTCGCGCTCCCAGGTCGAAACCCGTTCGGCCACCCAGGCCGTGTACCGGAAACGTTCGACGTTTTGGCTTACTTTGCGATGCTTTTTATCGAACCCGGAGCGCGTTGCAAAACGTACCTGGTGCGCCAGATTCAACAAACTGCTCTCATCGACCGCGGGCGACCACCGCGCCTGAATGTCCTTTTTGGCCTCGGCGCTGCGACGTTTTACCTCATCTTGCAAAAGGTTATCGACCGCCGTCAGGAGAACGTGGGCCAAATCTTGATTCTCCCCCTCTGCGAGCAGGTCGGCGTCAATGTTCAACCGGTCGATGTGAACCCGCTGCGCCGCCTGAGCAATGATCCGCATGCGCATCTGAACTCGCGCCAGAACCTCGACCTGCGCCATCAACGCCCGCTCGAGTTTGCGCCCCTCCAGGCCGCGCAGTGGCCCGTCATCCACCTTGAGGCCGGTTTGTCGCGCCACGGCGCGCGCCGCCGTCAACGCATCGAGCGCGCGTCCCTCTTGCTCGGCCTCCATCTCGATCCCCTCGTAGGCAATGGACGCCGTGTCCAGGACACGGCGGATGCCACCGGCGACCTGGTCCAGTCCCCGCCGGACGAGCGATTCAATCAGCCGATAAATATGACGTCGTTCGCTTTCGAGCGCCTCATCGACCAGGGTTTGCAGCGCTTCTGGCGACACCCGTTCTGGCAAAGACAAAGCCGCCTGTTTCAAGACAAAAGACGGAACAAGTCGACCGGAGGCCGGCCGCGCCGTCGGCTGCACCTGCTCCAGGTACCACACAAAGTGAAACATGTCCTGTACATCGACCGTCTGCCCCGAGACAAAAACGCGATCCAACCGCTGGGCAATCTCGGCCTCGATCATCCCCCAAACGTCCTCGCGCAAATCCGATCTGGACAATATCTTTTTGCGCTGCTCATAAATCACCTGGCGCTGTGTGTTCAGCACATCATCGTATTCGAGCAAATGTTTGCGAATGTCAAAATTGTGCCCCTCGACCTGGTTTTGCGCATTGGCCACAACCTTGGAAACGATGCCCAGGGTAATCGGCATATCGTCCTCGATGCCCAGGCGCGTCGTCAGATCGTTGACCCGCGTGCCGCCAAATCGCCGCATCAAGTCATCTTCTAGCGAAAGGTAAAAGCGCGATGAGCCGGGATCGCCCTGGCGGCCGGAACGCCCGCGCAGCTGGTTATCGATGCGGCGCGCTTCGTGCCGCTCGGTGCCCAAAACGTGCAGCCCGCCCAGCGTCTTGACCCGCTTGGCGCCATCGACATGCGCCAGGAACGATTTGACCGCGTCCTGATACAGATAATAGCTTTCCGGGTCCAACTTTTGCACCGCCTCGGCCATCTCGTCGAACGACATGCCGTAAGGCTTGATTCCATTTTGCCGGAGCACACGATTGACCCGCGCCACGATCTCTTGATCCAACTCGCCGCCCAACTTGATGTCCACGCCGCGACCGGCCATATTGGTGGCAATCGTCACCGCCCCCACCTGACCCGCGCGCGCCACGATTTTCGCCTCCTCGGTGTGGTGACGCGCGTTCAACACACTGTGCGGCACACCGTGATCCAGCGCGTTGTTCAGGCGCGCCACATCCTGGACGCCAAAAAGGTCGGCCAGCCGGGCCAAAACCTGCCTATCTTTGAGCTTGACCGAAATATTTACCTTGTCCGCCAACTTGCGCAGCTCAGAGGTCGGAAGCGACGCCAGGGGGCGGCTCAAAGTGTGCATCCCCTCCTTGTACGTCGCATTGTCTACATCTCGATCGTTCAACCGCTCGCGCAGCAGCACAACCGCAGCGAGCTTGCGCAGCATCTGGCTTTCCAGGCGCTTGCTCAAATATTCCGAGTTTTCAACCGAAGCCGTGCCGACCAGTACCGGTCGGCCCAGGCAGTGCATCGACACGATCTCTTGGGCAATGGCGCGAAACTTGGCCTCCGTCGTGCGCAAAACCACATCGTCGTGATCCTGGCGAATGACGGGACGATTCGTCGGCAAGACCAACACCTCTAAATCGTAAATCTTGGAAAATTCCTCGGCCTCGGTCTCCGCTGTGCCCGTCATCCCGGCCAATTTGGCATACATGCGAAAATAATTCTGAAGCGTGATCGTGGCATACGTAATGTTCTCTTGCCGGACCGGCACCCCCTCCTTGGCCTCGACCGCCTGGTGCAGCCCATCCGACCAGCGCCGGCCGGGCATCAGCCGCCCGGTAAACTCGTCGACGATCACCACCCGCCTGTTTTGAACAATGTAATCGCGGTCCCGCTGGAAAATATACTCTGCCTTGAGCGCCTGCTCCAGGTGATGATTCAGTTTGGTCTGCTGCGGCGACATTTCTTCGGGATAATCGGGGTCGAAAAGGCGCATCCCCAGCAATTTTTCGACGCGGTCATACCCGGCATCGGTCAAAGTAATGCCGCGCGCCTTTTCGTCGATCTCGTACTCGTCCGACTCGAGCTGGCGCACAATTCGAGCCAACAAGTAATATTCGTCCGTCGGCTCACTGGCCGGCCCGGAGATGATCAACGGCGTGCGCGCTTCATCGATCAAAATATTGTCTATTTCATCGACAATTGCGTAATGAAACCCGCGCTGCACCTGCGCCTCGAGCGAAAACGTCGAACTGTCGCGCAAATAATCAAACCCAAACTCGCTGTTGGTGCCATACGTGACGTGCGCCCGGTACGCTTCTTTGCGGCTGACCGACCTCAACAAGTCATAATCATCGCCCGGCTGCCGGTGATCCGGATCGAACACAAACGCCTTTTGATCGCCTTGCTGCAACAGACCAACCGTCAACCCCAACAGGTGGTAAATCGGCCCCATCCAACGCACGTCGCGCCGGGCCAAATAATCGTTGACCGTCACCAGGTGTACGCCCTCGCCGCTCAACGCATTGAGATAAACCGACAGCGTCGCGGCCAACGTCTTGCCCTCGCCGGTCTTCATCTCGACCACGCGGCCGCGATGCAGTGCGACGCCGCCCATCAACTGCACGTCATAATGGCGCATCCCCGTCGTCCGCTTGCTGGCTGCACGCACGGCGGCAAACGCCTCGGGCAAAATATCGTCGAGCGTCTCGCCACCTTGCAGCCGGCGCAAAAACTCGGCCGTCTTGTCGCCGAGCTGCGCGTCGCTCAACGCCTCATACGCCGGTTCCAGTCCGTTGATCCGATCCACCAACGGCTGCATTTGCTTTAACTCGCGCTCGTTTGGATCGCCCAAAATTTTATTCAGAAATCGTCTCAAACTCACCATCGGTCCTTTTTATTTGCTTTGTAGCATCGCCCCTCGTGGGCACTTGTCTGCCCGGCCTGGATTGCCAAATCCAAACCTTCCGGCGAGAGCAACATAGACTGGATATTTTTCTGGAAACGCCCCGCTCCGGCCATCAAGGCATACATATTTGTTCAAACAAATCCCCGTTGGCGCAGATCAGGCTGGCCAGCGCCAGCGAAAAAGCGCGCGCCATCGGCGGATCCGAGCGCGACGTCAACACAATGGGCGCTCTGGCGCCCATCACAATTCCGGCGATCTGAGCGTTGGCCAGGTATTGCAAATTCTTGTACAAAATATTCCCGGCGTCCAGGTCTGGCGCGAGCACAATATCGACATCGCCGGCTACCAGCGTGCTGATCCCTTTTTCCCGCGCCGCCTCGGCCGAGATCGCATTGTCAAAAGCCAGCGGGCCATCGACCATCGCGTTCTTGATCTGGCCGCGTTCCGACATTTTGTGCAGGCAGGCCGCGTCCACCGTCGATGGAATCTTGGGGTTGACCGTCTCGACCGCCGACAAGGCCGCCACCTTGGGACGCTCCACGCCCAACTGGCGAAACATGTCCACCGCATTTTGAATGATCGTCGCCTTGGCCAGCAGCGACGGGTGAATATTGATCGCCGCGTCCGTGATCCCCAGCAGCTTGTGATACATTGGTATCTGCATCACAAAAACATGACTGAGCAAGCGATCGGTGCGCAGACCGCTTGCCTTGTCGAGCACGGCATGCAAAAAATCATCGGTATGGAGATGTCCCTTCATCAAAATATCGGCCTCGCCATCTCGAACCAACTGTACCCCCACCGGCGCGGCGTCGGCGTGAATGGCCGTGTGGATCAGCCGCACCCCATCGAGGTCGCACCCGGCCTCGTTCGCCAAAACCCGAATCCGCCCTTGGTCGCCAACCAGCAGCGGTTCGATCAACCCCAAACCGCGCGCCTTGTGAATCGACCGTAAAACCAACGCATTTTCTGCCGCGACAACGGCGACTCGCCTGGGGCTGCTTTTTTGCGCCTCGGTGATCAAATCTTGCAATTGAGTGAGCATCAACCATCCTCCCGAAAATAAACGAATGACCCGTATTATAGCAGGATCAGCCCGCTTTGTCCACGAAA
>CAYZYE010000155.1:0-9598 GCA_964481205.1 uncultured Anaerolineae bacterium
GCCCGCGAATCCCGTTGTGGCCCGCGAATCCCTATTCGCGGGCGGCGTCGGGATGGGGATTCCGCGCTGGAATAGGGATTCCAGCGCTACGATACCTTGACAATTATCATCCCCCGGCGCGATAATCGCCCAGCCAGCGGACGCGGGGGAAATCGGCGTGGACACCGTTGTAGAGCCGCTCGTCGGCCGTCCAGAAGGGGCACTCCAGGTGATCGGCCAGAGCCAGGTAGTGGGCATCGTAGGCGGCGGGGCGCCGGAAGCGGGCCGCCAGTTCAAAGGCGCGCTGCGAGAGAGCCGGTGGGTCTGTAAAGGTGACGCCCATCTCTAACGCGGTGCGCAGGGCACGTTGCCCCTCCTCGGCTGTGAAAAGACCACGTACCACCTTGCGCCAGAGGGCCGACGTTACCTCATAAGCGAGCAGACGTGGGGCCACGATCTCTCGATCCTGCTCCAGCCACGAATTCCACAGCGCAATTGCCTGGGGACGCAGAGCCTCTGGAGCCACGATCATCACCACGATATTGGCGTCAACGCAGACCGGTGATTTCAGCATCTCGCTCCTCCCGCATCTGACGGATTTCTTCCGCGCTGCTGGGCATCTCGCCATACCTGGACAAAAGCTCGTCCCCCAGTTGGCAGGCGCGCTTGAAAGCCTCCCGCCGTTGGAAACGACGCACCTGGGCCTCCAGCGCTTCGGCCACCAGGCGGGAACGCTGTCCGGCGGGGACCATTTGCTTCACTTCTTCCCACAATGCTTTGGGCAATACCAGTGTGACCCGGGCTACATCAGCCATTATGGCACCTCCCTATGTACTCTGTCCGCGGATCTCGGGTGTTATTCAGTATATGCATTGTTCAGGCGTTTCTTTCGTATGTAATTGTACAGCATTTTTTCTGTTCTGGCAACTTGCTGGATTAGAGATCGCTCCTGGGGCGATGCCGACCCAGTTTGACACCGGGCAGCCTTTTGTTCCGCAGTTGGTGGGAATATGTCTTGGGAATGACCCCCACAAGACCTCTTGGGTGGGGTCAGGATCGCAGTAATAGGCTCTTTCCCACGCCTGGGTGGAGCATAACTCGAGCGCACGAGTTTGCACCAAGTCGTTCAGCTCGATGAAAACGGCGTTATGGTCAACTTGGCCGGTAACATGTCGAGGACGACAGCCCGACTTGTTGCGTATACCCCTGTGACCCGCGCGCTGCCGGCTTCTTCCAACGCCGGCATGCTGCTCAGTGAGGATCGCCAGGGTGGGTTATGGTCGTGGAAGAAAAAATGACCAAAATGCGCAAATGTTGCGTTTTGGCGCGATCATTGTGCTATACTGGAACAAAAGCACCGCATTTATACGGAAAGGATCGAGTATGTCTGGTTCTGGCAAAAAAGCAGAGCGTTTGTTGCAGATTCAAACTATTTTGCTTGCTTTTCCCAAAGGACTGACGCGGGCCGAATTGGCCCGGCGGTTGGGTGTGAACCGGTCGACGATTGGTCGTTACATGGCCGATTTGGACCAGTTTTGTGTTTATGAGACCGATGATGGGCGGCTGGCAATTGACCGTGACCATTATCTGGTCAATGTGCAGCTCACGGTGCATGAAGCGATGTCGATTCATCTCGCTTCACGGTTGATGGCGACACACACAGACAAGCACAATCCGCACGCAGCTGCCGCGCTACGCAAGTTGGGGCTGGCATTGCTCAAGTTGGCGCCTCTAATTTCTCAACATCTCACTGCATCGGCTGCGGTGATGGATGGGCAGGCGCAGCGGCACGATCCGGTGTACCTGCAAGTACTGGAAACGTTGACCCGCGCCTGGTCGGACCGGCGCAAGGTGCATCTGTGTCACCGGATGGAGGACGGGCGGGTGTTCGAGTATATCTTTGCGCCTTATTTCATCGAGCCGTATGCGGTGGGACAGACGACGCACGTCATCGGCTGGCGAGAACCGCCGGGGGCGCAGCGCACGTTCAAGATCGAGCGTATCCAGCGCGTCGAGTTGTTGGGGCAGGGGTATACGATTCCAGATGATTTTGATCCGCATAAACTGTTGTCCAATGCCTGGGGTATCTGGTACACCGAGGCTGAGCCGGTAGAGGTGGTGCTGCGCTTTCACCCGCGCGTGGCGGGGCGGGTGCGAGAGACACGCTGGCATCGCAGCGAGCAAATCGTGGAGCAAGTGGATGGCAGTTTGTTCTGGCGAGCGTGGGTGGCCGAGCCACAAGAGATGATCCCGTGGATTCGCGGCTGGGGGGCGGATTGTGAGGTGATCGAGCCGGAAGCGTTGCGGGAGCGAATGATGGGGGAGGCGCGGAGGGTGGCAGAGGTATATGCCTGGCGGGTCAACAGGGGGGACGAGCATGAGCAAGATACTATTGCTCAGACATTTTCCGATTACTTTGGAGGCGATTGATGACTCGGTCCCCTTATCCATTTCAACGTCATGTGGCCGAATTGCTTTTGGAAGGGCATAACGTTATCTTGCAGGCACCCACAGGAGCGGGCAAGACGATGGCAGCGATGTTGCCATTTCTTGAAGCGATCGAGCACCAACGCGATTTTCCTCACAAGTGTTTGTATGCTGTGCCGATGCGCGTGTTGGCGAGCCAATTTGTGGAAAAGTACGCTCCCAGGATCAGACGAGCGGGCCGTGATGACCGCATTCGCGTCGCTATCCAGACCGGCGAGCGTCCCGACGACAAGGAATTGAGCGCCACACTCACTTTTGCCACAATAGATCAGGTGTTGAGCAGTTTTTTGCTCTCGCCGTACAGCCTGCCGCGCCGGTTGAGCAATCTGAACGCCGGGGCGGTAGCGGCCTCTTGTCTGGTTTTCGACGAGTTCCACCTGTTCGATCCCGTCTCGACGCTGCCAACGACGTTAGAGATGCTACGTATGTTGAACGGCGTAACCCCTTTTCTGCTGATGACGGCCACTTTTTCCTCCGATATGTTGGCGGGACTGGCCGGCGTGTTGGATGCGGTGATCGTCCCCGGCGATGATGGCGCTCGCCAGGAAATGCAATCGCTCCCATCACAGCAAAAGAGCCGCCGTTATCACGTTACAGACGGGCCGTTGTGCGCCGATGCGGTGTTGGAGAAACATCGCCGCCGCACGCTGGTCGTCTGTAACGTGGTGAGCCGCGCTCAGGCGCTCTTTGAGGCGCTGCGCGACCACCCCGACAGGGGCGACGCGCAGGTGCTCTTGCTGCACAGCCGCTTTTTACGGGATGACCGTCAGCGGATCGAGAACAAAATCCGAGCGCTGTTCAGCCAGGACGATGACTTGGGCGGGAGTTGGATCGTCGTCGCTACGCAGGTGATCGAGGTGGGGCTGGATATTACTTGCGAGACACTGCACACCGAACTGGCCCCGGCCAACGCGATTTTGCAACGGGCCGGGCGGTGCGCTCGTTATGCAGGAGAAGAAGGGGATGTGTTCATCTATGCTGAGGCGCTCGACGCGGAAGGTGAGGTTGTTGACCTGGCATCCAAGGCGTGGCCCTATCAGGATCAACGGGACGAAATTGCTCGCACGCTGGACGCATTCGGGGAGCGGGATGGGAGGGTGTTGAGCTTTTACGACGAGCAGGCAGTCATCGGCATAGCGCACGGCCCCCGCGACCGGGCCATTGTCCAGGGGTTGGTCGCTACTCAGGAGATGTACCGGCGCCGGATGAACGGTGTGATGGACGGTCAGCGCGGTGGGGAGGCGGGTAATTTGGTCCGGGCGGTGTCGTCGCGGCTGGTGGTGGTACACGACGACCCGTTGGCGGTACAAGAGCGTCCCTTTGCCGCCGAGGCGTTCAGCTTGCATCCGGGAACGGTCTATGGTCTGGTGAACAAGTGGCTGGAGAGGGAATGGGAACTGGATTTGGACGGCGAATACGGAGTGCGGGCGCTGCACGATATGGGGGACGCCGGAGAGCATGGACGGTCGGATTACGGTTGGGTCGCAATCGACGAGGAGAACAAGCGAGACGTGGCCGGTTCGGTTCTGGTTTTGGTACATCCGGCGCTGGCGGGCTACGACCCGGATGTGGGTTTCGTCCCCAACCGAGGCACAGGGTACAAGGCCAGGTTGTCCCCGGCACGAGAGGTCGCACGAAGTGTGGGGTATGCCTACCGATTGGAGAGTTACGCCGAGCACGCACGCCTGGTCTACCGTGCGTTCTTGCGGGACAGTTGGCCCGAGTTGGCTCTGGCGGCGGCGCGGCTGGAGCATGTCTTTGGTTGGCCTGAGGGGGTGATGGAGCGGGCTGCGCACCTGGTCGCGCTGCTGCACGATGTGGGCAAGCTCAACCGGGCCTGGCAGGACTGGGTGACGCGCTATCAGAAAGGCATCGGACAGCCGGTAGCGGCGGGATTTTATGCCCACACTGATTATGATCCTAGCAATCCGTTGCATGCGGAAAAACAAAAAGCGCTGGGTCGCAAGCCGTCGCACGCGGTTGAGGGCGCGATGGCTGTGGCTCCGCTATTGGCAGCCGTCTGTCAGGGATGTGAGCCGGTGTTCAATGCTGCCTTTACAGCTATTGCCCGGCATCACGGGGCTTTTACAAGGCAAGGAAAAAAGTATATGCTTGTCAGTGAGGCTGAACAGGTGGTGTCTGAGACATTGGATATGTTGCCAGACAGACTGAGAAGGGGAATGGGTGTCGAGTTGTGGACGAGCGAGGAGCCGACGGGGGCATCTGTGGCCGATTTTCTTGTCAATCCAGAGCGAGACGAGGAATTTCTGGCTTATGTGTTGTTGGCGCGGGCGCTGCGGCGGGCGGATCAAGAGGGGACGGCGGTGGGGAGTTCGCAAGTACACTAGATTTGGGAATAAGGGGAGCAGAGGTGATTGGTGTAAAGCGTGCCTATACAATTATATACCAGGTTGGTCGGACATGCAAACAGAGAACGCGGCTCATCAATAGAGAGATTGTCATCAATGATTGCATTGCGTGACAAAAACAAGGAGACAAACGTATGATCCACACGTTATTCGTGGGCAAATCCACCGGAATGTTTGTCTTGCGCTGCACCGCCGGGCGTGGCGAGGCGGAAATGAATAAAAGGCATGGGCAACGGGCATGGGTGTGGTAGTGGGCAACCCTTGCGGTTGCCCACGATATGGTCGCCCACGGTGGGGCACGGACAACGGGCGCGGACAAGCCGCGCCCCTACGCTGGGGGTAAAAAATGGCACGGTATGATCCACGAAAACATCATCGCCGCTCTATCCGGTTGAAAGGGTACGATTATGGTTCACCAGGGGTGTATTTTGTCACTATCTGTACCAAAGGGCATGAATGTGTCTTGGATGATCCTGTTGTGACAGGCATTATCTGGGATGTCTGGTATGTGTTGCCGGGGTGGTTCCCCACCATTGCGTTGGACGAGTTCGTTGTTATGCCCAATCACGTGCATTTTGTGGTATGGATTCGTCCACCCGATGGCATAGCGGTAGGGGCGACCCTTGCGGTCGCCCAGGATGGGGCAAGGGCAAGCCTTGCCCATACCGCGGTTGCCCACGATGCGGTTGCCCACGATACCGAATGGGTTGTCCCTGAACCACAGAGGGTGAATTCCAATCCATCGTTGGGCGATGTGGTGAGGGCGTTCAAATCGTTGGTGTTCAAGGTTTATCTTGGTTGGATACGGACGCACGATCCGGCGCGAAGTGCCAAGTTTTGGCAGCGAAATTATTACGAACACGTCGTTCGCAACGAACGCGCATTGCAGGCCATCCGGCGCTACATTCGCCAAAATCCAGACAATTGGAAGCTAGACCGCGATAACCTCGATAATACCCGTCACCTATCCCCTCCCAAGATGGTTGAGGAGTATGTGCGAGAAGCACTTGACGAATTGGGATAGACCCAGGCGCGTACCTGGGGCTGTCGTTTCAGTTTCACTTGAAGGAGGCAAACGTATGACCCAAACTTTATTCGTGGACAAGTCCACCGGCACGTTCGCCGACCCGTTGCTGGCCTATGGGCTGGCGGTGGTGATGCGCGACGTATTAAAACGCACCGGTGGACGTAAACGACCAGAGATACATTTGAGCGACCACGGCGCGTACTATTGTCTGGACTGTACACCGGCGCTGGACGACGACCGACTGGCGACGATGCCTGGTCCTTATACACCGGCCCAGGTGATTCGCACGCACAAGAACGCGGCCAAGTTGCCCGCCGACTTGGTGCCGCAGGCAATGGTGGATTACGAGGCCGAGCGGGACAAGCGAGCCGCCTTTTTCGAGTTGCGCAAGGGTTTGCCCAAAGAGGCGCAGGTGGCGATGGCGCGGGGCAAAGAACACCCGGCGTTGCTGGCCCTGCGTGGGCAGGAACCCCACGAGCACTGGGACATCTTTCGGGCGCTCAACCCGCACGCCATCATCGGCTACAACAAGTTGATGACCCAATGGTGGCAGGTGCAAGCGGCATTGCCGGAGGTGATCGTCCTGTTGCGCGATCTCTTTGCCCAGACTCCCAATGATGTCGCTGCGGCCAAGTCCGCCTGGAAAGAGTTGGACAAGGCGCGTGGGTGGGGGATCAAGGCCGAAGCGACGGCGGGCCAGATTTACAACCCCAGCCAGGGCAAAGGGCAGAATCGGGCCAAAGCGAACCGGTTGAGTATGGGAAATGTGAGTGGGTTTTGGCTGGTGGAATGGCTCAAAGCGGTGGGGTTCTACCACGCTGCGCTGACCAAGCAATTGCGCGGGGTCAAAGACCGCAAGACCTATGTGCTGGCTCCCTCCGAGATTGACCTGGAAGAAAGCGGCCAGATTATGCACGCCTTCCTGGGCCGCATGGCCCGCGCCGAGACGGCCATTCGCTCCGACGTGCTGGCCGCCCTCCGCTATACTCAGGCGATGCTGGATTTTACCCGCCAGGAGGAGGGAAACAGCTTGAAGGCGCGTCTGTTCAAGCGCCTGCGTCCCTCCCGCGTGGTGGCGGGCTTTTACAGCGCCTTTTACAAGAACCTGGGCAACGCTGTAGCGACGATGAATCTGGCCTTTATCCGGCTGCCGAATTGGATCTTGATCGAGAACGACGGCGACATCAACGACACCCTTGATGTGCTGGCAGAGCACGAAGAGATCGTGCGCCAGTTCGACGAGAGTCACAGCGATGCCTATGATTTGCTCTTGCGCTACCGGGATTTTCTCTCCGGCGGCGAGATGCGCCTATTCTTTGAGTTCAGTACAGCGTACAGCAGTTACATTATCAGTCAGCGGGAACGGTCGGGGGGCCGCGCCCGCCAATTCACAACCACAAACTTGAGGAGGTTGGTTATGCAAAGTCAACAAGGACCCCGTTTGAGCAAGATTTTGGAGACGCCGGGTTTCCAAAACATCGCCTATGCCATCCGGCAGGCGACGGTAACGGCCCAATACCGCAAAAAACAGGGCGACCGGCGGTACGATGTGCGGTACGGGCTGGGGCAGCAGTTGGCCCGCAAGGCAGCTTACCGTGAGGAGTTCATCGCCGAGTTGAGCGATTTTTTAGCCAAGTACAACGCCGAGAACGCTCAGGTGATGGAGAACCGGCCTGGCCCGTACCGGCGCAGTATCCGCACCAGTGATATTGACGATATTGTGGCGTTGATGGACGAGTTCGGCGATTCACGCCTGATCTGCAATATGTTGGTGGCCTACGGTTATGCCCGCGTGCCACGCAAGGACGATGGGGCAAGCGGTGACGAGAACGCGGTCTAGATCCAATGGGTATCTCTGTGGACGACCGCAAGGGTTCGCATTTGGGCGACCGCAAGGGTCGCCCCTACAAGTCATAAATTTAAGGAGGAAACTGTTATGAACGTCTATTCACTTTCGATTTCAGCTCAGGCCACGCTCGATATGCACAGTTTGAACAACGAGGGCGGCGAGGGAAACCAGATCACAACCAGGATGGTGAACATCGTCGGCGAGGATGGTCGGCTGCACAACGTCAACGGCATCAGCGGCGATATGCTCAAACATATCCAGTCCGAGCATCTCTTCCGGCTGCTGTCGGGGCGGGAGGATGTGCCGCTGTGCGCCGCGTGCCGCGAGTTCAACGCCAACCGCATCAGCGCCGACCCGGACTATGCCAAGGCGATTGATGGCAAATCCGATGCCGAGGCAATCACGTTGATGCTCGAAATGTGCGCCCTGGACGACATCGCCGGCAATCTGATCACCGCGGGCAATCGCTCCATCCCGCGCAAGAGCGTAGTCGAGTTCAGTTGGGTGGTGGGCTTGCCCGAACTGACCGCGACTGACAGTTATTTCCACGTCAAGTACGCCAGCGAGCGGAGCCAGAAGGCGCGAGACGCCGAAAAAGAGGAGGAACAACGCAAAGCGAATCTAGGACAGGCGATCTTTTACCGTCCGGCCTCGAGCGGCGTCTATGCTGTGGTGGCTAACTTTGAGGCGGCCCGCATCGGGTTCAATGACATCACGCAGGGTTACGCGGTGGGCGAGCAGCAGCGGGCGGCGCGGTATCGCGCTTTGCTGGAGAGCATTCTCTACACTTTCCTGGAGCCTAACGGGGCGATGCGCGGCACGCAGAACCCGCACATCGTGGATTTCAAGGGAGTGGTTTCGGTGAGTAGCGACGTCATTCCGGCCCCCACGCTCAGTCCGATCAACAGCATCTACCGCGAGCAGCTGCGAGGTATCACGGAATCGTTGGAGAAGGTGCGACCGGGAGCGATTGCGCTCCACGAGTTTGATTCGCTAGCCCAGTTCAGCGCGGTGATGACTGGGTTGATGGAGGCGACAGCGCCATATACGCTCAAGTATTAAGGAGGTCGCTATGAATGCGACAACATCAGCCCCGACGTGGCTGCTCGCCGAGTATCAACCGACGGCTCTTTTTAGTCTAAAGCCGTCCTGGGCCACGTCATCGGGAGGTAAGAGTTTGTTGGTGCCGACTCCTTACGCTATCAAGATGGCGTTGCTCGACGCCGCTTGTCGTGTGGCAGGAGTGGAGGCTGCACGAGAGGCATGGCCCTGGTTGCGCGATTTGACGGTGGCATTGCGCCCACCGAAGCGGATAGTGGTCACCAATCTGTTCACCAGAATCCTCAAGCCGAGCCGCTCGCACCCTAGACCGGGTACGCAACACGCCGGGCCGTTGGGTAAGAGCATCGGCTTCAGGGAGTACGTCTACTTTGGGGGTTCATTGGGGCTTGCGCTGGGTGGAGGAGACGCCGACCAATCGCTTTTGGAGGAATGGTTGATGCAGGTAAATTACCTGGGCAAGAGAGGCGGATTTGTGCAACTGTTGGCTCCTCCCGTAACTGTAGAAACGTTGCCGGCCAAGTTCATCGTGATGGATGGTGTTTCCCATCGCCCGTTTCCTATCAATGGGATTATCCAGCAACTGGATGATTGCGACGTTAGTCTGACTTTCGAGAAAGCGGATATCTATAGCGGCAAGAACATCAAGTTAGGCAAGGAGCGAGTGATGCATCACCTGGTTTTGCCGTACAGTCTGGTCAGTTCCAGCAAGGGTTTCAGTTATTATGAGCGTATCGGCGGGTAATTGGTGAGCGGCGTCGGCGTAGGGCGGCCCTTGCGGTCGCCCACGGTGGGATGTGGGCACGGGCAAGCCGTGCCCATACCGGG
>CAYZYE010000156.1:0-9374 GCA_964481205.1 uncultured Anaerolineae bacterium
GACCGAGGCCGTGGAGGGGCCGTTTCAACTGTATGCGCAAAAGAAATCGACCAATGGTACAAATTGGATCAAAAAAGAGGCCGTGCAAAAGATCGTCGATCAGCAGGCCGTATTGAACCCCGATCTAGAGTCGCTGCTTGCCTCTCCTGCCGCCGACGAAGCGCTGGCCACTGTGGCGCAAAACACGTTTGGCACGCCGCAGAACGCGATCACGTTCAAGCAAGGCACCATCGCCAAATTCGAGGTCTCGACGGACCTGGCAAACCAGAAACAGGTCAAAGGCGCGGTGATGCAGCCTTTTTTGAACTATGCGCGCAAGAAATCGACCAGGGGAACGCACGGGATCAAACGGGAGCGCATCCAAGAGATCATTAACAAGAAACTGCCCAAGCGGTTTATGGTCGCCGCTTCTGAACAGTGGCTCAAGGAGGCGATTGTCGAGGCCTTTGCCGGCGGAGACAGTACGGCGCTGCAAGAGCTTGAGGTCAAAGCCGAGAGCGTCAGTGGAAGGTTTGGGCGTACCAACAGCCGGATTACGGTACCAAAGTTCCGGTTGGGCCAGTCCCGCGAAGAGCAGGTGAAAAAACAGGCTGTCAGAACGGCGGTGCTGCAACCGCTCCAAAATTATGTCCAAAAGGTGGGGAGCAAGGGCAAAGATTGGATCAAGCGGAGCGACGTGGAAGGGATATTGAACAACAAGTTGCCCTCCAAGTATCTAGAGACCGCGGCGGTGGGCGTCTGGCTCGAAGAGGCAGCCATAGAAGCGTTTGGCAAGGATGACGCCAACAACGACATCCTGGAACAGATCCAGATTCAGGTGGAGACGACCACCGGACGCTTTGGTCGCCAGTCGAAAAAGGTAAGCGTGCCGGAGGCCAATTTCAAAATCAGGGATCAGGCGGCGCAAAAAAAGGCGGTAGACAAGAGCAAAATCAAAGGATCGCTGCTCAAGCCTCTCCAGGAATACGCGCAGCAGAAAAAGGGCAAAGGGGCGTCGTGGGTCAAACAAGCGCGCATTGAAAAGATTATTAACAAGAATATACCGCAGGCGCTCCTGGCCGATCGAGCCAATGCCGCGGCCGGGATCAAGGCAGCGGTGCAGGCGGTCTTGGGCGATCTGGACGAGTTCGAGGTGACGTTTACCCAGGTCAGCGGTTTTTTGGGCCGCAGATCGACCAAAGCCGCTTTGACCAGGTTCAAGCTACAGGATCAGGTGACCAAAGAAGCGCAAGTCAAACAGGACAAAGTCAAAGCCGCCGTTTTGCAGCCACTGTCGGCGTATGTGCAGAAAAAGGGCGCGCAAGGCAGAGACTGGGTAAAAAAGGAACGGATCGAATCGGTGATCAACAAAAATCTGCCCTCCAAGTACTTGGGCGATCCGGCAAATGTGCAGGCCGGAATCACCGCCGCCGCCAGGGAAGCCTTTGGCAAGGATTCGTCTGGCAACGATGTGTTGGAGCAGATCACGGTTCAGGTTGACACGGTCAACCGCCGTTTTGGCCGCCAGTCGAGTAAGGTGTCGGTGACCGATCTCCAGATCAAAGACGAAGCGGGGACGAAAAATACGGTGGTTCAGGCCAAGATCAAGGCTGCGGTGTTGGCGCCTTTCCAGGCATACGCCGCGAAAAAGTCGAAAAAGGGCAGCAATTGGGTCAAAAAAGAGCGGGTCCAAGAACTCGTTCAAAAGAATGTCCCCTCGGCATACCTGGACGTCACCTCGACGATCTTGAAAGCCGGCCTGAGCGAAGCTGCACAGGAGGCGTTTGGCGAGTTGCAAGCGTTTGATGTCCGGGTGGACACCGGAACGGGCCTCTTGCGCCGGGCGTGGAAAAAGATCGTTGTGACCGCTTTTGAGATCAAGGATGAGAAAAAGACGGCAGCCAAAAAAGCGGCCGTGATTGCGTCGGTCGAGCCGCCGCTCAAGAAATATGCCGCCAAAAAAGCGGTGCAAGGCACACGCGGGATCAAAAAAGAGGGCGTGCAAAGCGTCATCAACAAGAACCTGCCGCAGAAATATCTGCAAACCACCACCGTGTCCGCCGCCGATCTGGAAAACTGGCTCAAAGAAGCGATGACCAACATTTTGGGCAACGAGATCAAAGAGATCATTCTCAAAATAGAGGACACAACCGGTCGTTTTGGGCGCACCAAAAAGGTCGTCTCGGTGACGGCGTTCGAGCTGCAAGAGAGCGAGATCAAACGGCAGGTCATTCAAAAGGTCATGCCGCGCTTTGAGGTCTATGCCCGCAACAAAGGGCGCGGGAAATTGTGGTGGAAGGAAAAAGGCATCACCCGTCAGGGCGTGCAAGAGATCATTACCAAAAACGTTGCGCCCGAATATCTCGCCAAACCGGAAGCCGATCAAGGGATCATTGCCGCAGCCCAATTGATCTTTGGCGCGAATACGCAACTAGATGTCCAACGCGGCCAGGTACGCAGTTTTCAGATTCCATGACTCCAGGGGCAAAAATGCGCTATCCCAGGCCAGACGTGATCCACTTTTTCAGCGATGAGACCAGGGTGTCTCTCGAACTGCCTGACGGTTGGAAATTGGACGAAACGGACGTTCGCTTTGCAATGTACCGGGCGGCCCAAGATGCGTTTGGGCAGGCGCCGACATTGATCGTGCGGGTTGTCGATATCCAGACCACGGATCCGGGCGCCTATAAAAAACTGGCCCGGCAAATGCTCGAGCTGCCGAGAAAAGAGATGCGCGTCATCTCCCGCAGCGCCGTGACGGTGGACGGATTTGCGGGCACGGTCGATGTTTTTAGCCATTACCAGGATGTTGTTGCGCAGAGGGTGACTCAATACCAGGTCTTTGTTCAGGTCGAGCGGGTGATATTTAGCATCACCGGCATTGTGGCGCAAGAATCGCAAAAGGCGTATTTGCCGGTCTTTGAAGCGGCCGTGCAGTCGATTCGCTTCATCCCCACGCGGGCAGCACTGGCGAAAAACGAATGACAAAAGCCTAAACATTGGAGTGCCTTGATGGCCGAACAGCCCAAAATGGTCAGCTATTTCAACAAGCAAATCGGGATTTCCATCCTGGCGCCCGAAACGTGGACGGGGCAGATGGTCGGTGAGGTACAATTTCGTCTTTTTGGGCCGGCCGAACCCGATTTTGACGATTATCGCCCGACGATGAGTTACCTGCTTGGCCGGCCGGAGGGGTATGGCGAGGCCTGGTTCGAGCAGATCATCAAACAGTCGGGGCAAGAGATGCAGCGCGACTATTATGAATTTCGGCTGGTGGACGAACGGCGGTTCTCATTGAGCAGCCTGGCCCCCGTCTATGTCCGCTGGTTCAAGTGGCGGGATCAGGATACCAATCTGGCTTTTTCACAACTACAATCGCTCATTTTGGCCGGCCGGGGTTCGCTGTACCTGATCAATGCGGCCACACTAGAGCCTCTTGAACGCAAATACATGTCTGTTTTCGAGACGATCCTCAAATCGACCAGAATCATTCATCGCCAAACATAACAATGGAGAATAATGTGAGCGCAAGTGAAACCATTCTCGAAACATTGATCGACTTTTTTACCCAGGACGATTGGTCATTTGTACGGCTGCAAGAACAACCTGTTTTGCGCATGAATTTTCAGGGCGACAATGGGCAGTGGAACTGTATCGCCCAGGCCAGAGAGGCGCAGAACCAGTTTGTCTTTTACTCTATTTGCCCGATCAATGCGCCGGCGGAAAAAAGGCTGGCGGTGGCCGAATTCATCACGCGGGCCAACGATAACCTCATTGTCGGCAACTTTGAGTTGGATTTTTCCGACGGCCAGATTCGCTACAAGACCAGCATTGACATTCAAAATAGTCGATTGGATTTTGTCTTGATCAAACCACTGGTCTATGTCAACGTGTTGATGATGGATCGCTATCTGCCCGGTATCATGGCTGTGATCTATGGCCGCATTTCTCCTGCCGAAGCGATTGCCCAGATAGAAGAATAGGAGTTTTTGCCCGTATGATCGATGATTTGGATGAATCGCTGCGCAAATTATTGATCCGCGAAATACCGATCAAAAACGGCGAGGTCGATATCTCGTTTACTCAACCCCGGCGAGAATGGTCGTCGCGGCTCAGTCGCCCTACGCTCAACCTCTTTATGCACAAGCTGCAAGAAAACCAAAAATTGCGCAATGCGCAGCCCACGTGGAATGCCGTTCGCAACCCCGACGGCACCGTCTCACAGCAACGCAAGCCGGTGCGGGTCGATTTGCACTACATGATCACGGCTTGGGCCACCGAAGCCGAGGATGAGCACCGTCTGCTCAGCCGCGTGCTGCTTGCCCTCTTTCGCTACCCCAACATGCCGGACGATGTTTTGGTTGGTCATCTCAAAGAGCAGCCGCGCCCGATCACAATGATGGTGGCCAAAGTGAACGAGCTAGAGGACACCTCTCTGATGTGGAGCGCGCTGGACAACGAGATGCGTCCTGTTGTGTCCTGTATTCTCACATTATCGATCAACCCGTACCGGGTTTTGACTTCGCCGTTGGTGCGCACCCGCGATCTGGGTTTTGGTCAGGCGCGGCGGCCGGCGTCGATGCAGTTCGATCAACCGGACGAAGTCGAACATTTTTGGACGATCGGCGGTATTGTGCGCAGTGAACAACCTGTTGCCGACATGCGTCTGGTACTTGTCGAACAGGACAAACAGGTGTCTATCGGGCCGGACGGCCGTTTTGCGGTGGGGCATCTCCGCGAGGGCGAATATACGTTGCAGGTTTTTGTCGATGGCGGTGAGCCACGACGGTTCAAAATCACCGTTCCATCGGCGGATTATGAACTAAATGTGTAAAAACCACTCCCCGTATTGGCCGGTTTTGGCAAGAAAGGAGGTCGCCAGAAAAAGACAAATACTGTGTGTTCTTGTACGAACGCACATTGCTATTCACTTTTTGACGCAAGTAATCAAAGGAGGTTTCAATGCCTGAATACCTGTCACCTGGTGTCTATGTGGAAGAGCTAGACCTCGGTCCAAAACCCATCGAGGCGGTCGCCACGGCTGTCGCTGCCTTTGTCGGCTTTACCGAAAAGGCCGAAATGGAACGTGAGATCGGTGGCGAACTTGTTACCGAGGACTTGGTCAACAAACCACAGTTGATCACCAACTGGACGCAGTATCGCCAGCGTTTTGGCGACTTTATCGACGGCGCATACTTGCCGCTCTCCGTCTATGGTTATTTCAACAATGGCGGTTCGCGGTGCTATGTGGTCAGCGTCAAGACCATTGGCAAGGCGCAGTCGGCGCTCTTGGGCAGCGATGGCAAGCCGTATCTCATCGTTCAGGCCAAGCAGTCGGGCTTTAGCGGGATGCGGCTGCGGGTCAAGGTTGATGCGCCGGAACCGCCCAAGCCGGCAACAAGAGGAAGGGCCAAAGCCAAAGAAGGCGAGGCGGCGCCCCCACCGGTCGAAGAAGCCGGGCCGGCGTCTTTTACCATTTCGGTTGAACGGCAAGGCTTGAGCGGCACGTGGCAAAGCAAGCCAGAGTGGTCTTATGAAGCCACTTTGGAAGAGGTTCGGCAAGACGATGTGAAAAAGGTCGAGGTGTTGTTCAAAAACAACAAAGTTCCCGAACTGATCGACATCGTGGTGCCGGAAAAAGCGGCACCGTTGGCCAAAATGTGGCCCAAAACGCAACAGGTCTCGCTCAATCTGGAACAAAAGCAGCTCGCTGCGCCCACATCGTCCGAGTTCCGGGGCGACGTCGCCGAACGAACGGGCGTCGATGGGTTGGCCGTGCTCGACGATGTGACGATGGTCTGTGTGCCGGATCTGATGGCGACGCCGCCCGGCGTTGCACTTGACCTCAAGATGGTCAAAGCCGTGCAAACAGGAATGATCGCACATTGCGAACAGATGGGCGATCGCGTTGCGGTCATCGATCCACCGCCTGATATGACGCCGCAAGAGATCAAAAAGTGGCGTATGGACACGGCGGGCTATGATTCGAGCTATGCGGCTATGTACTATCCGTGGATCGAAGTCGATGACCCGGCCCAAAACAGAACGATCTTGATGCCGCCTTCCGGGCACGTGGCCGGCGTCTGGGCGCGCAGCGACAATACACGGGGCGTGCATAAAGCGCCGGCGAACGAGGTGGTTCAGGGAGCGGTCAGCGTGGGTTATAACACGACCAAGGGAGAGCAAGATGGGCTGAATCCCATCGGCGTCAACTGCATCCGCGCTTTTCCGGGACGAGGCATCCGCATTTGGGGCGCGCGCACGTTGTCCAGCAATCCATCGTGGAAGTATCTCAATGTCCGCCGGCTGTTCAACATGGTCGAAAAATCGATCGAGAACGGCACGCAGTGGGTGGTGTTTGAGCCTAACGATCAGTTCTTGTGGACGCGCGTCCGCCGTGACGTGTCGGGCTTTTTGTCAATGTTGTGGAGTGAGGGGGCGCTCTTTGGCGGCAGCCCCGGCGAGGCGTTCTTTGTCAAGTGTGACGCGGAAAACAACCCGGCTGAAACGCGCGATATGGGGCGCCTGTACATCGACATTGGGATGTGTCCCGTCAAGCCGGCCGAATTTGTCATCTTTCGCATCAGCCAATGGGCCAGCGGCGGCTAGTTCATCAAGATGGAAAACTGTTCTAGAGGAGGTAATGTATAATGCCTGCAAATCCTTATATGACGGGCCAAGACAGGGGCAATACCCATACCGAGGACCCCCTTCTTGGGTTTAACTTTCGACTCGATCTGGGGTCCAAGCTCCTGGGTTTTTTTACCGAGGTCAGCGGGATCGGCTCCGAACACGAGGTGATCGAGCACAAAGTCGTAGATTCACAAGGTCGTGAGGTGATCCGCAAAATTCCTGGCCGTCTCAAATGGGGCGACGTCACTCTCAAGCGCGGGATCACGTCTGATCTAGAGATTTGGAAGTGGCGAGACGAGGTGGTCGCCGGAAACTTGTCGGCGGCGCGCCAAAACTGCACGATCACGATGCTGGACCGGACTTATGCAAACGAGGTGGCCGTTTGGCACTTTGCCAACGCCTGGCCTTCCAAGGTCACCGGCCCCAGCCTCAAGTCGGACAGCAACGAGTACGGCGTCGAAGAAGTCGTTATTGTCCACGAAGGTACGTACCGCGAGACGTAATGTGGGGTACCCACATAATGCTTTGTAGGGGCAGAGACGTTCCTGCCCCTGCGGAGCGTATCGAGATGTAAAGGAATGAGAAAATACAATGAGTCTGCAGACAGAATTTGAATTCACCCTGCCGCGCGGTTACATCGATCAAGATGGCAACCTGCATCGACAGGGCGTGATGCGTATGGCAACGGCAATGGACGAGATTGCCCCCCTGCGTGATCTGCGGGTGAGATCCAACGAAGCATATCTCGTGATCGTATTGTTGTCACGAGTCATTGTCAAACTCGGCGCCTTGCAGCACATTTCAACCGGGGTGATCGAAAACTTGTTTGCCGCCGACCTGGCTTATCTGCAGGCGTTCTATCGCCAAATTAACGAACAAGGCTCAAGCGTGATTACGGTCAAATGTCCAGACTGTAATGCCGACATTGAGCTGGATTTGGCCGATTTGGGGGGATCATAGGCTACCCCCTCGACCGCCTGCATGAGGAGGTAGCCTATATTGCCTACCATTTTCACTGGCCTCGCCTGGACATTATGGATATGGAGCATGGTGAGCGCCAGCGGTGGGTGCAAGAAATTATCGGCATCAATCGCAGGCTGAATCAAGAACCTTTGAGGTAGTTTGTATGCCGTCTCCAAGCACGACCGGCGCGCCGGCATCATCGCCAGACGCGCCAGACCCGTTCAACCGCCAGGACGCCGGGAACGGCCATCCTGAACTTGATCTGGTTGCTCTGGCTAAAAAAATCTATGCCTTGTTCAAGCAAGACGCCCGGTGGGAACGGGAACGGCGGGGACGAAATCGAGCGCAATAAGTGAGGAGTGAGCAGTGGTACCGATCAGGCCACCTATTACCAGAGCGTCCAGCGATCCTGGCCCGGCGCCGGCATTCAAGTTTTTGGTCGAACTGTTTGGCATCATTGTGGCCGAGTTCAAAGAATGTACCGGTTTGGGTTTCAAACGCGAAGCTTTCCCGGTCAAAGAAGGTGGGGTCAACGATCACGTACATTATTTACCCGGCCGCACCGAGTACACCAACATTGTTCTCAAATATGGCGTGGCCGAATCACAAGACCTGTGGGATTGGTATTACAAGTACGGTCTCTATGACCTCAAGGTGCGCCGGGCGGACTTGACGATTCTGTTGCGCAATGTTCGCGGCGATGTGGTGCGGTGTTGGAGCGTCATGGACGCTTTTCCCGTTCGTTGGGAAGGCCCCCAACTAAACACCGAAAGCAGTCAAGTGGCGATTGAAACGCTCGAGATCGCTCACCACGGGCTGAAACTGATCAAAGTCTAAGCGCCCGCTGGAAAACTCGCCGACGTTCTCGCCGGCCGCAGCGTCAGGGTTGGCTCAATCTGCCAGATTGAACCAATCTCAAGGCATTTGTTTGGGTGACAATGAGTTCAGAACACAGTTCATCACGCCATGATCGATCTGCACCCCCTACCGTTCCAGACGATGCAAATCCGTCCGGGCAAGCGCCTGGGCCGTCTGTGGCGCGTTCGGTGTTGTCCAGGCTGCGGTGGGGGCGGACGGCGCTGTCGCCCTGGATACAGCGCGTGCTGCAAGCGCGTTCAGAGCCAACGCGCGCCGGGGTGATCCAGCCACGTCAGACGGCGTTTTCCATGCGACAGACGTCGGCCATGTTGGGCCATATTCGGCGCAACGTCCAAGAGTCCCGCGTCTGGCGTCCAAATATCGGCTCGGTTTCTCCCGCAACCGTGGAGCATTTTGCGCACGGCATTGTTCAGCGTCATCAATCTGTGGGCGACAAATATCTGGTTCAGCCGGCCCAGGTCAGTCCCGAAAATGAGACCGAATTGGTGCTTGGCCCCGGCGTTTCTTCTGTCCCCGTCCTGCCCCAAATGGGGCAACCGCGCGCGCCATTTTCAGAAGCGCCGTCTACATTACCGTCTCTACCTTTATCTGTTCCTGTCAAACCGGAGCAATCCGTTGCGCGGTCGGCGCCAGCGCCGCCAAAGCGAGTGCAAAGAAAGCGCCGGCGGCGTGTTTTTTCACGCACCGAGGAAATAACACCGGGTGAGACGACGCGCGTTGAAAAAGGTGCGTGGCTCCAGGCCGGCGCTGCGCCGGAGAAAACGCTGCAACGCGCAGCGGCGCGTGAAACGCCGGCCAACGTCGCTGGAAATGAGCCGGAGGCGTTGCTTGACGAGGCTGAATCTGGCCCGGCATCAGGTGCTGCGTTGCCAACGGTGCAGCGGGCGGCGGCTCAACCGCCAGACAGCGCGGCCGGCGAG
>CAYZYE010000157.1:0-9336 GCA_964481205.1 uncultured Anaerolineae bacterium
GGTGAGTGACCAGGATGACCTTTTCTTGCATATTTTTACCCAACCTTTCATAGTTTTAAATCCGATTTAATCGTGATTTTGAATGACGACCGTTTGCAGCGCGACCGTTGTCCGCCCCAGGCGCATCAGGCGCTCGTCGAGTGGAAGCAGCGCGCGGTGGTTGGCAAATGCGTCATAGATGCCCAGCGCGATCTCGGCTTTGCCGCCGGCCTCGGGCGGCAGGTCGATCAGATGAACGTCGGTGACGCGCGACGCTCGAACCCACTTGAATGTCGGTATTGCGCCCAACGCGGGCACCCAGTCGGAGGGCGGAATGACGGCGTTTGTGCCATGCACGCTGATCGAGATGACGTAATCCCGGACGATCGGGCGCAGGCCGATGAACTTGAGGGCGACGCGGGCCTGGCGTCCGGCGCGCCACTGCTTTTGCACCTCGACGCCGACCAGCGCCAGTTTGCCGCCAAAGGGCAGGTACCAGGATTGCCCTTTTGGCATAGGCAGCGTTTGCGCCCTCTTGCTTGACCATCCCCAGGCGATCCGCCGCTTGAGCGGTGTTTTCCCATCTCTTGCCGCCAATACCAGGTCTAAATTTTTCGCCCCAGACGCGCTGCCCAGGTCCAGAACGGTGGTGATGAACCCTTTTTGCTCGCTGCCGGAGACCGTCCCCTGGGCGAGGCATTGTTCCCGGTTGTAGAGTTGAACGACCGTGTTTTGCGGTGATGTTTGCCAATGCAGGTAGACTCGTCGTTGGCCGGGCCAGGTGTCGTCGTAATCGACGCCGATGAGCGTTGGCCCATCGACAAAGGACACGTTCAGCGGGTGTTGTGTGACCGGCGGCAGTGACGCGGGGTTGATTTGGATTTGGGTGAGGGGGACGAGGTCGCGGCCGGCGCCGGTTTTTAACCGCTGCCAGGTGCCGTCATCAAAGGTGAGGTAGGCGCCGGCGACCAGTTGATAGATGCCTGGGGCGGCGTGCAGGACGATCGGGAACTCGTAGCGGTCGATCAGGATTTCACCCGGCTGGTAGGTTGGCGCGGCATAGTCGCGGCGGTCGTTTTGACCCAACGGCGCGCCTGCCTGGTCAATGAGGTGGACAAAGAAGGAATAGTCGCGTTCCAACCGGGTGATCGGCTGCCAGGCAATGTCGATCGTCACCGAATGGCCCGGCTCGGCGGCCGTCTGTTCCAGCCGATAGCCGGCGATGCGGATTTTGTCGTCCAGCTCGACGTTGACCGGTGTAAATCCGGGGGGCAGGGACCAGGCGGGTTTGTCTTTGACCAGAAACGCTTCGCCCAGCGGTTCAAAGCGATAGGGCAGATCGATATAGGTTGGATAATAGTTGGTGACGATCAATGGGCGCGCTGACGCGGCCAAATGTTGGGCGATGATTTGCGGCCAGGCGTGCGGCATATCGGTTGCTCCCTGGGGGGGAATGTATTCGATTTCCACGTCGGGACGCTGCCCCTGGACGAGCTGCAAGTACCACAATGGCGTGCTCCAATGCCAGTTGCTCAGGATCAGCGCATTGGGCGGGGCTTGATCGAGCACGTTTTGAGCATAGTTGCGCGCAGTCCGGTCGTTGTGCAGGATGTTGTAACTGACCAGGTTGTCTTTGCCCAGGGCGAGGATGGGCAGCGCGACCAGCGCGACCGGCAGCAAGGCCAGGTGCCTGGCCGGCAGGCGAGGCCAATTTGTCCACGCGGTTATGCTGCCGATACACAGCGCGATCGGAATGTAGGCCGGCATCAAGTATTCGACGGATTGCGGCGCGCGATAGGTGGCTACGATCAAGAGCATGATGGCAACAATCCCGCCCATCAAGACGGCCCATTTGCGTCTTTTCCACGCCAGCCACGCCCACCCGGCGGCGGCGATGAGCAGCAGCGTCCAGCCGAATTGAAAGGTCAAGCTGTTGCCCGTGACCAAAAACCGTTCCCAGAGAAAGCGATTGGGTTGCCGGTAGGCAAACATGTCGCCGCCAAAACCGCGCATCAGCAGGTGATCGAGAACGCGCCGTGCGTCGATCAGCGCGTCGGCGCCAAAGGGCGCGCCGGTGATCGCGCGGATGACAATGTACAAGTCGATCGTAAAGGGCGCCAAAAAGGCCAACAGGTAACGCGGCCAGACGCGAAAACGTCGCCAGAGGCCGGGGTCGTGCCAGAGGATGATGGCGGCAAAGAGCGGCGTAAAAAAGGCCAAAGAGGTGTGGTGAGCGACGCCGCTGCCAAAAGTGAGACCCAGGGCAACGAGTGCCGCGTGCCCGCGCTTCGAAGCGGCTGGCGCAAGCGTGAACTCGATCAGAAAATGGCAGCACAGCGCCATAAAGAGCATGGTCAACATGCGGATGTTGATCGTCGTGCTTTGCGCCCAAAAGGTCGTCGAGACGCCCAACGCGCCGGCGGCGAGGACGCCCGCCCACGCTGTTTGGGCGATGCGCCGCGCCGTGCGGTTGACGATGGTCAGGGTGAGCGCGCCGGCGACGGCGCCGAGCAGGTTGACGCGCCACGCGACCTCGCCCCAGGGGAGCAGCGAAAAAAACCTGGCCAGCAGCGTAAACAGCGCATAGCCGGGCGGGTGAGCCACGCCCAGCAGCGGGCCGACAATCTGGAACTCGCCGCTGTCGGCCGGGAGGACGGTCGGGGCCAGGGTGGCGACATACAATGTCAAAAACAAGATAAAAATAACAATATCTATTTTCAATGCGTGCTTGGCAACAGCCATCTAGTTGTTCCCAAAGTAGTCGCCGACCAGCCGTTGCGCCATTTCATATTGGCATGGTTTGCAATAGGTGACGTTGGCCTCGAGTTCTTGCTGGGTGTAAAAAGCCAGAGCCGGCAGCGAATCGGCCGGGCGCATCACGCAGATTTGCGGGTGTACGACCTCTTGGCGTTCGAGAATGGGTACGGCCAGGATTTGGCCGACATAGTGCATCGCCAGGCGGCGCAAGATGACCAGACGTTGGATTGGGTCGCGGATGCCGCGGATCGTGTCGGACGTAAAGACCGCCGCGCGTCCCCGAACGGCCATGCCCAGCGTCGCTCTCTTGTGCCCATCGATCAAGGGTTGGTGAACGAACGCCAGATCATAGTGGGGCGTGTCTTGCTGCCACGGTTCATTCAGTACGAGGTCGAGAAAACGGTCGCTGCGGAGCTGTTTGCCGTCCGCTTCCATCGCGGCGTCCTGGTACCATTGGAAACTGGCATAGTCCATCCCTGGTTTGGCGTTTTGCAAAACCCAGTCGCCAAAGAGCTGGATGTCTGGAAAGGGAACCAGCGTGCCGGCGGCGGGCAGCCGGTTGTAAGCCGTTTTGATTGCCTCGTGTACGGCGTCGATAAAGACAATGATTTCTTGTTCCGAAACCGCCGAGGTCCAGGTCAAAGAGATAAATCGCACCGTTTTTCTCCCACGGAAACCGCAGGTGAATGCCAATCACCGCTTGTGTATCCATTCGCCCAGCCGGTCGATGATGCTTTGTCGATGATGGTACAAGACGTGGCCGTCGTCCATATCAACGACGATGACCGCCCATGTCCGCGCCAGGCGCCGCTTGCTCTCGCCATAGTATACTCGCCATGCCTCGTTTTGTGCAACTCGCCATTTGTATACGGTGTGATTGGTGTGTGGTTCAATCTAGGTGTCCGCCGTGGCGCCGGGATCGCTGTTCCGGCGCGAGATGGTTTGGGAATATGCTGCTTATTATAGCGGAATTGTGCGTTAGGAACAAGATCATTTGACAGCAGACTGGAACAAAAGTACAATCTCCTGAAAGGAGGAGCTATGAAACGTCCAGAGATTCCAGATTTCAAGGCAATGGCGGCGCAAGCGCACGCCCGTTTGGGCGCTGCGGCAACGTCGCAGCTGCTCGATGCGGGGCGCAGGTGGAATTTGGCGCCTACTTTGCGCGCCGGCGGGGCGGTCATGTTTCCGCACGCGACGATCGATGTGTGCGGGTGCCAAATTGCGGCGGCGGTGCATGCCTGCCTGGACAGCGGCGCCGATCGCGTGTTGGCACTCGGTGTGCTGCACGCTCTGACCCCGGAACTGCAAGCGGCCCGTGTGCGTGTCGCTCAGGGCGGCGATGTCACGCAAGAGCCGTCGTGGGGTATCCAGGGGCCGGGGCTGGATCGCCGCCAGGATTGGCGGGACGAGTTTTCGCTGGCGCATTTCCTCTTTTTGTGGCGTCAGGAGGTCGAACGGCGCGGCGTCGATGCCCCCGAATTGGTGATCCGCTATCCGTATCTGGCTGGCGGGCGACCGCATATTTTGCCCGGTATGGATGAGCTGCAAGCGTTGCTGGCGGACCGCGCGCGGCGTACCGTGGTGGTAGCCACGGCCGATGTTTTTCACCATGGCATCGCCTACGACGACCCGCCCGATGCGTCCCTTTTTCCGCAGCAGGGCGGCCTTGACCTGGGGCGGCAGCGGATCGGCGAGGCGCTAGAGATGCTTGAGGCGGGCGATTATTGGGGTTACAACCAGCACTGCGCCTATGTGGCCAAGAGCGACGCCCGCGACGTGGGGCAGGTGTTGCGCTATTTGCTCGGCCCATTGCAAGGGCGTATTCTGGACATCGTCGCCGACGATATGGCGGCGGCTTATGCCAGGCCGGCTCCCTCTTGGGTGGCGGGCGCGCTGATCGAGTTGCGCCCGCCGGCCTTTGTTGACGGCAGGCGCGGGGGTACGTGGTGACGATTCATCAAGACTATCCAATTCTCGAGTTTGATCCGCAGCGCGAGGCGATCATTGAGGCGTCCAGGTTGCTCAAACCCGTCGCCGGGCTGCCAGAGCACGCCGTGATCTGCTTTTTTGGCGATGTGATCGCTCATTTTGTCGAGCGGGGACTGGCGCAAGAGATGTATGTGTTCCGCAGCGAGTTGGCTCCGCACCCGGTGTACCGCCTCGATTTGGGGCTGGGCGGCGCGGTGACGTTTTTTCATCCCGGCATTGGCGGGCCGATGGCCGGGGCGACCGTCGAACAGGCGATTGCCCTGGGTTGTCGCAAATTTATCGCTTGCGGCGGTGCCGGTGTGTTGGAGCGCAGCATTCAGGTTGGGCATCTGGTCGTTCCAACCTCGGCGGTGCGCGACGAGGGGCTTTCGTACCACTATCTCCCACCGGGGCGCGAGGTCGCGCCGGCGCCGGCGGCGGTGCAGGCGATCGAGCGCGTGCTCGATGCGCATCGTGTCCCTTATCTAAAGGCCAAGACCTGGACTACCGATGCCGTGTTTCGTGAGACGCGGGGCAAGACGGCGCTGCGCAGGGCCGCCGGTTGCCTGACCGTCGAGATGGAGGCCGCGTCAATGTTTGCTGTGGCCCAGTTTCGCGGTGTGCCGCTCGGCCAAATTTTGTACGGCGGCGACAATCTCGATGCCGCCAGGTGGGAACGACGTGGTTGGCAAGATCGCTGGTCGGTGCGCGAGCAGTTGGTCGGTCTGGCTGCCGAAGCGTGCTTGATGTTATGAGCGGCCTTGGCGAGTTGCGGCGCGGTAACGCCGATTGGGAGGCGTTTTCGTTTGCGGGTTTTTACCTGGGCTGCAAACGGCGGTTTGCGCATTCGACGCCGGACGAGATTGCCGAATATCAACGTAAAAAGGCGCAGAATATTGTGCGTTATGCGGCGCGTTATGCGCCCTTTTTCGCCGATTTGTATCGCGGCCATAATTTGAGCGATGTCTGGTCGTTGCCGACGGTGAACAAGCGCACAATGATGGCTCATCTCGGCGAGTACAATACGATTGGTCTGACTCGCCGGGAGGTTTTGGATTTTTGCCTGCACGTCGAGCGGACGCGGGATTTTTCGCTGCGACTCAGGGGCGTCAATGTCGGCATGTCGTCGGGGACGAGCGGCAACAAGTCGGTCGAGATCGTGACCCGGCGCGAGGAGCGGTATTTGCGCGCGGCGTTTTTTGCCCGCTTTCCCTTTGGCGACGCTTTTCCCATCGGCAAGGCGGCCGTCAATTGGGCTTTTATCTTGCGCGTGAGTGCGCCGGCGTTCAGTTTGAATGTGTTCGGCAACCGGATGACCTATATTGGCCTGCTCGACGCGCTCGATGGCATCGTGGCGCGGTTGGAGCGTCTGCAGCCCACTATTATCTCGGCGCCGCCGTCGATGCTGCGTTTGTTGGCCCGCGAAAAGGAAAATGGCCGTCTGGCCGTCTCGCCTCGCTGCCTTGTTTCTTACGCCGAGGTGCTGGAACCGGAGACGCGCGCCTATTTGCGCGCCGCGTTCGGCTGTCCGGTGCGCGAGATTTACAAGGCCACCGAGGGGGCGATCGCTATCTCGTGTGCCCAGGGGCGGCTGCACATCAATGAGGACCTGGTCGCGGTCGAGTTGTTGGGCGAGGATGGGACGGCGGTGGCGGCCGGGCAGCCGTCGCGGCGTGTTTTGATCACCGATTTACACAAGACATCGCAACCGATCATTCGTTATGAGCTGAATGACCTGATCACCGTCAGCCCGGAGGCGTGCCCGTGCGGGTCGCATTTTCGTGTCATCGAACGCATCGGCGGGCGCGCCGATGATTTGTTTTGGGGGATTCGTAGCGCGGAGGGCGGCGCGGAGGGCGGCTGGCAGTTTATTTTTCCCGATTACATCCGCCGGGCGATCATTGCCGCGTCGGACGAGGTTGACGAATACCAGGTCATCCAGCGCGCGCCCGATTCGCTTTTGGTTCGCTTGAGCGCGCCGGATGGCGCGGACGCCACGCGCATAGCCCAGGCGGTGTCGTCGGCGCTGCGCCGCGTTTTTGAACGGTATGGCTGTCACCCGCCGGCGGTCGAGATCGTCTTTGAGCCGCCGGTTGCCAATCCCAATTCGAACAAGTTGATTCGCATTCATTGTGCATTCAAAAGGTAGATGATTGAAATTCTGGAACTCGCTTAGACAAGGTGTAGAGGAGCGTCGATGAAACGTCTGTCTGGGTTGGATTTGATGCGCGGGGTGGGTATTTTGGGCGTGGTTTTTTTGCACTCGGCCACTTTTCACTATCAGGCGATCACCGAGGTCGATTTTGACCATCCGCCGCTGGTGATCACGATCATTGGGTTTTTGTTAATGTGGGCCGGTTTGTTTGCCATTTTGTCGAGCGTGGTTTATGCTTATTCGTCGGCGCTGCGGGTTGCAAGTGGCCGGGCGACGGCAAGGCAGGTGATGTTAAATTATGTCAAGGCGGGCTTGTTTATGCTGGTGTTGCATTATGTGTATTTTATTGCTCTGGCGCCCAAGTTGATCGATGTGGTGCATGGTCATCACCGGTTTTCGCTGCTGCCGGGGCTGATCGCGAGCGGACGGTTGCCCTCTATTTCTCCCGACCGCGTGTTTTACTCGACTGCGCTGTCCATGATTGCCTGGAATTTGTTGTTGATCGGCCCGCTGATCGGCTGGCTGCTCAAGGGGCGTGAGGCCAGGCGCAGCGGATTGATCCTTGGGGCGTTGGGGACGGCGGTCGTGGTTTTGTCGTTGCTTCGTTTGCCAATGTACCCGCTCGCGGTCCAGGCGATCGAGCAAGGGCGCTGGTTGACGGCGTTTGTGTTGGGCTTTTTGTTCAACAAGAACAATCCCATTTTACCCTATCTGGGTTTCGGTTTGTTTGGGTCGGCGCTGGGGTTGTCTTTGGCCGGGGCGGGGCGACCGCGCCGGGTGCTGGGCTGGTTTGCCCTCGCCGGCGCGGGCTGGCTTGCGGCGGGGGTCGTGGGGCTGACTTTGCTGCCGGACACGATGTTGGAGCGCGAGGTCGATATGTTTTGGTATTGCATCGTGCTTTTTCAGATGGGTTTGTTTTTGCTTTTGACTGTGTTGGCTTTGTACCTGTTCGATTATGGGCCGGATGCAGTGCGCCGCGCGTTGAACAAGGCGTTGCTGCCGATGCGACGTATTGGTTCGGTGTCCTTGAGTATCTTTATGATCGAAACGGTGCTCTCGCAAGTGGGCGTGCGCATCGCCGACGCGCTGTTTCCCGGCTGGAGTTTGAGGATCAATGTGTGTCTGCTTTTTGGCGCGATCAATGTGCTGCTGTGGGTGGGCATTGTCTGGGGTTGGTCGCGGCTGGGGTTTCGCTATGGGATGGAGTGGTTCAGCGTGCGCGTGTATCGCTGGCTAAAGCGTCCATCGGACAAGATGAGGATGGGCGAGTTTTTGTAAAAAAAAAGTTACGGCCAGAGAATGGGGGAAAGAGAAATGCCATCCTTTTTTTACGATTTATCTACACCGGCATTGAGCAAGGTCATCGACGATAACCTGATTGCCAAGTCGTTGAGTTTTGCGCGTTTGCTCGGCGGCGAGGTCAATGAGGGAAATCCTTATTGGTTTGTCACCGGCGCGGCGATGCCTGATAACAATGGCATTGTGCGCGCCGATTTCGATCCGGGGGCGGTCAATGAGCGTATTCAGGAGGCGCTGGCGCCGTTTCAGTCGCGGTCATTGCCCGTGACCTGGTGGGTGGGACCGACCAGCGCGCCGTCGAACCTGGGGCGGTTTTTGCAGCCCGCCGGGTTTTCGCATAATCGCGACATGATTGGTATGGCGATGGATTTGGCCGCGCTGCGCGAGCGGGAACTGCCCATGCCGGGGTTGACGTTTGAGCGCGTGGCGCATAAAGAGGCTTTGCTCGAATGGTATGGGATCATTTTGCGTTGCTTTCCTTCTTCGTATAGCCAGGTATACATCAATGCGCTGGCACAAGCCAGTTTTCGCCCGGACGCCGAGTGGCGGCACTATATAGGGCGGGTCGATGGCCGGGCGGCGGCGGTCAGTTCGGTTTTGGTCGGCGCGGGGGTGGCGGGGCTGTACAATTTGGGCACGCATCCCGATCTGCGCGGGCAGGGACTGGGTGCCTGGATCACGGCGCGGTCGTTTCTCGTGACGGCGCAGGAGGGTTTTCGGGTGGGCACGCTGCAAACCACGTATCCCAATGCGCTGCGGATGTATCACCGGATGGGTTTTGAGGTCTATTGCAAGATTGGCATTTACAATTACCTGCGTCGGGGCTGCTAGAGTTGAGTTCGTTGATCGAGAATGAACGGCAAAAAGCAGTGTATCTTGACATTGCAGAACGGATTTTGATCGAGTTGGGTTCGGCGCGATATTTGACCCAAGGGTTGGATACTCCGGCGCTGCTGTTGCACTGCGTCGGCAGCAAGCCCGGACACAGCGAGGTCGATATGCCGATCATTTACGGCGACTATTACTTTGTCGAGGCGCTGATGCGCTACCGCGCGCGCTAGGAGCGTGCCGAAAAAGTTCCCAACCGCAGAGTCGATAGATTTTGCGCCGAGTCTATTTTTTGGGCAGGGCTGTTCAATTCTACAATCCAGCGGTTGAAACCGCGTTGGGTGAGC
>CAYZYE010000158.1:0-3569 GCA_964481205.1 uncultured Anaerolineae bacterium
GGCTGCCACGTCTGCCCGCCGTCGGTGGAACGGTGAATGAACGGGTTCCAGCCGCCACAGTTTAGCGCATAGAGCGTCGCTCCATTACGAGGATTGGCATAGAGGTGACATTGATCGCCGGGCGCGCTTGCCCCGGCGCTGGCCCACGTCGTCCCGCCATCGGCGGAGCGAACGAGCACGCTTTCGTCCTGCCGGTAAAGCAGGTTATTCTGCCGGTCGAAGGCCAGACCGCAGGCGTGGCTTTTGAGGTATTCCCACGTCGCGCCGTCGTCCTGCGAACGGTACAGGTTGCATTCGCTATCCTCGGCGTACAATGCGCCGTCGATGGGGGAAACACTCAGTGCCATCCACGCGCTGCCAAACGCCGCCGTGGACGACTGCCAGCTCTGCCCGCCGTCGCTCGTCCAATGCACGCCCTGCGTCCCGACATACAATGTTTGGGCGTCCGGCGCAAAGGCCAGCGAGCGAATGTCGCTCTCGAAATCGCCGCGCGCCGTGCTCCACGTCTGCCCGCCGTCGTCCGAGCGATACAAAACGTGCCCCGACCCCAAATAGAGATTGAGGCCGTTGACCGGGTTGATGCTCAACACCATCGGCTCGTGCGTAAAGGGCAACTCTTGCCACGTCTGGCCGCCGTCGCGGCTCACAATCAGCGCATTTTGCAGTGTCTCCATCGAATAGGTCAATGCGACATAGATATTCTCAGGGTTGCGTGGATCGATCACAATAGACATGACATTGGCTTTTTCGATGCCAATGATCTCGGTTGCGATGGCCTCCCAATACAGCCCGCCGTCGGTCGATTCGTACAGCCCGCCCGCTTCCGAGTCCGGGCCAAAATAATAGGCGCCGGCAAAGAGGTGGCTGTTGTCGCCGGGATCGACGGCCAACGAGATGAAAAACGGCTTGGGATGATTGACCAACTGCCATTGCTCGCCGCCGTCGGTCGAGTGGTACACCCCGGCCCAGGGGTCCAGATGATACAGCCGCAAATGATTGGCGGGGTCTAGAACCAGCGGGCTGACCCCGTTCCAGGCGCCGGTCAACATCTCTAACCCGGCGGCGATCGGCTTCCAGCTGCGCCCGCCGTCGGTCGATTTGTACGGCCCGCCGCCAAGCGTGGTGGCGTAAACGACCTGCGAATCCTCTGCATCGACGAACAGGCCATAGACCGCGGCGCGCTCAAGCCCATTGCGCATCGGCGCCCAGGTTGCGCCCCCGTCGCTCGATTTGTAGACGCCGGCCCCGCCGCCGATCCGCCCCGCGCTGGTTCCCGCATAAACGACCTGAGGGTTCTGCGCGTCCACGGCAATCGCCGCGACAAAAGCGCGACGAAATACCGCCCCGTCGTATACCCGCTCCCAGGTCAGGGCCGCCGCCTCTGGCGACGGCGTTGCCGTCGGCGCAGCAGCCACGGAAGGCAACCCGGCCTCCCCGCCCCACCTGGGCCAGAAATTCTGGTTCCACGATTCGATACCGCGCTCCATCCGTCGCGCTTTGCCGCTGCCGTCGGCGTTGATGAGCAAACACACCCGCCTATCGCCATCCTGGTAATCAACGGTCATCTGCCGACCATCAGGGCTCCAGGACGCGCCCCCATGTCCTTCCAACGATTGTTCAGAAGTATAGACCACGTGGGGGTCGGATCCATCTCGATTCACGACCCAGACCGAGGAAAGCGTAACAAAGGAAAGCCGCCGGCCATCAGGCGACCACTGCGCCATCGAGAATTCGTCATCGTCGGTATCATCCGGCAGCAGCATGTGTTCATCCGAGCCGTCGGGATGGACGAGCCACAGCCCGGTGGGCGATGTGAAGGCAATCCATTCCCCGTCGGGAGACCAATCCACATCGCCCTCCGGGTCGCCATCACGGGTGATTTGCCTCGGATCAGAGCCGTCGGCGTTGACGATATAGATTTGGCGATTATGAGCAGAGAGGCCAAAAAAGGCGATCTGCTGCCCGTCGGGCGACCAGGCCACCCCATCGATCCGTTCAAGTTGTAGCCCGTCGATGGCGACCTCGACGCGCTGGTCGGTTTTGACGTCATAGATACAGAGCAAGGACGACGTGTCCCCGCATCCCATGACGGATTTGCCTTCCGCCGGCTGCGTTGGAACCGGTATGGCCGTGGCCGTGGGCGTCGCTGGGGGCGTCGCCGTGGTCGTGGATTGAACGACAGTCGTGGCCGTTGGCGCTGACGTCGTCATTGGTGCTGACGTCGTCGCGGGCGTGGGCGTGCCCCCTTGGGCAGGAACTGGCGTCGCGACCTCGTCTACCACATGCACCACTTCGAGCTGCCCGCCTTTGATCTGCACTTTGAGCGGGATTTGGCTCAAAATGAGGGACAAGACGATTAAAACGGCTAGGCCTGCCGCCACCCACGCCGCCGTCCGCTGCCAGCCGGTCAGGGCGAATTGGGGCTTGGGCGGCGCAAGCGGGGCGGCGCCCGGCGCGGCAGACGCTTCCGGCGGCGACCAGGGCGCTTCCACGGCCTCGTGATCCGCCATCCGCACGGCGGCGTCGAACGCTTCCACCATCTCGTCTGCCGTTTGAAACCGGTCGTCGGGGTTCTTGGCCATCGCCTTGAGGATCACCCGCTCCACTGCGGTGGGAATGTCCGGCTTGATCGTGCGCGGCAAGGGCAGCGGCGCGGTGATGTGCTGGAGCACCACGGCCAACGGCGTCTCGGCCTGATAGGGCACCTGCCCCGTGACCATCTCGTAAAGCATCACCCCTAGTGAATAAATATCGCTGCGCGCGTCAACCTCGCCGCCCTGTCCTTGTTCGGGGGACATATAAGCCGGGGTGCCGACCCCCACGCCTGTTTCGGTGAGGCGCACCGAGGCCTCCAGCACTTTGGCCAGGCCAAAGTCGGTCAGATAGCAATCGCCTTCATCGTCCAACAGCACATTGCCGGGTTTGATGTCGCGATGCACCACCCCCAGACGGTGCGCATAGGCCAGCGCGCCGCCCACCTGCTGCAAGATGCGGTTGACCTCCGACAGAGACATCGGCTGACCGGCCATCCGCTCCTTGAGCGTGCCGGCCTCGATGCAGCGCATAACCAGATACAGCCGGCCGTCGGCCTGCCCAGAGTCATAGACGGGCAAAATGTGGGCGTGTTCCAATTTGGCGATCACCTGGGCTTCGCGCTGAAACCGTTTGCGAAACTCGGTTCTATTGCCCATGTGCTCTGGCAGCACCTTGATCGCCACATAGCGGTCCATCGCCGCGTGGTAAGCCTTGTACACGGTGGCCATCCCGCCCGACCCGATTTGTTCCAGGATGCGGTAAGGCCCCAATTCTTTGCCAACCAGATCGCTCATTGTGCTTGCTCCTTTGACACAAACTGTGTCGGCGCGCTGGCGGTTCTCGGCTGTTTCACTTGCCCTGTGCTCTGTAGCCTCAGTAGATGGAAAAAGTTGGTGTTCTATGTATCTTGGTGTTGAGTCTAGTTCTTGATCGTCAAGGGAAGGAAAATGTAAAAACCTGTTCCAGGCACCTCACCGGTAAAATGGGCATATTTGAGAGCGGCGTTCGTGCGGTCATAGTAGCTGATGTGCGGA
>CAYZYE010000158.1:3669-5679 GCA_964481205.1 uncultured Anaerolineae bacterium
AGTAGCTGATGTGCGGATAGCCGCTGGCGTCGAGTTCAAGCGAGGTGTGCTTGCCGACCGACTCCGTGTTGTCCACGGTCTCGATGTGCCAGCCAGAACCGTCCTTGTAGGCATACTTGAGTTCCATATCGCTACTGTGAAAATAACTGATATGGGGAAAGCCATCTTCACCCAAAGCCAGCGAGGTGTACAGACCGGGGTATCTTCCGCTTACCTCTGGATTCTCGACCGTTTCGATGTGCCAGCCAGAAACATCCTGAAAAGCGTACAGCAGGTACCCACGATAGCTGTATTCTTTATAGTAGCTGATGTGGGGATAGCCTGCGCTGTCCAGGGCCAGGGAAGAATACTTGCCGATCAGGTATTGCACCGAGACTGCGTTCACCGTCTCCTCGTGCCATCCGGCATTGTCCTTGTAGGCATACTTGAGGCCTTTATAAGACGAACCATAATAGCTGATGTGCGGATACCTGGCGCTATCCAAAGCCAGAGCCGTGTACCCATAGACGGTTCCACTGTCGGCGGTTTCGGTGTGCCAGCCAGAAGCGTCCAGATAAGCGTACATCGCGTCGTTGTTGGTGTCGTCAAAATAACCGATATGCGGATACCCACTGCCGTCGAGTTCTAACGAGGTGTACTGGCCGACATCCTGGCCGCTGTCCACGGTCTCGATCTTCCAATCCGAGTCTGCTTTGAGAGGTTGTTTTGGAGGAGCAGCCCGCGAGCTAAATCCGCCCGTGAGAGCAAGCAGGAGCCAAGCCAGCACCAACACAATCCCGGTCATTCTTGTTCGCGCATTGTCTGATCTCCCATACTGAACTGCTAGTTTGTCTACCATCTTGGTCCACCCTTTCTCAGAACCACGTTGACTTGAATCTCTTGTTCCAGTATATCACGTCAATATTGACGTTCTATCACAAGAATGTAAACGTTTGGTAAACAACATGATGGGATGATAGAGATGGGTTTCAGCAGAGGCCGGGACGCCACAGAATGGGGATTCTGTCGCCACGTTTTGGGTTGCTCCAACCGGCAGCCTCGAAAAGTTAGCCCTCGGATATTGATATTATTCGATGTTTGCGAATATCGACGGTGTCACCTGACGTTTTATTTCTTTGCGATCACGGCACTCTGCGGTTGAGAACTTGGACGCTCCCACTGCAATCCTATGCAAATACGCCAAGATACCACCTCACAACACCTTTTCCACTCCAATAGCATACAGGTATGACGCCAATACCGGTGAGCAGGAGAAATATCACGGCCACCACTCTGGCGTGCCAGTCATATATTCCCCCTGGATGCCAATCCAGGCCCTTGAGCGCCAGGAGAATCAGGAGCATGACAAACCCGACTCCCACAAAGAACAAGAAATCAAGGTCAAATCGAACGGCTGCCCACATCATTCCGATCGAGATGGAAAACAAGGCTGCGCCCAGTAGAAAAAAGCCGACATGGACTGCCGTGGTCAAACGCTTGGTGGTCTGGCGTTTCCGGCCGCCAATTCTTATTACCGCTTCCAGCGCAGCAGCCCGCACGTCTTGATTTTCATCGGCAACCAGTGGTTTGAGCAACTCGACCGTACTCGCGTCCCCCACCTTTGCGAGCGCATTCGATGCTGCTATGCGCACAGACTCCTCTGGGGCGCACAGGGCTGCCACGAGCAGTGGGCCTGCCCGTCGATCATCCAGATGAGCCAGACCACGAATAGCGCCGGCCCTGATGTGTGCGTATTCGGCGGTCGTCGATTCCAGAACCGCGAAACGCGCCAGGACATCGAACGCTTTGTTGCCTCCCATCCGGCCGATCGCCTCACAAAGCAAACCCACGTTCCCAATGCCTGATGGATCGCGCTCCCCATCGCGAATCGCTGCCCAGACCGCGTCGGCCACCGCCGGGACAGCCTCTGGGCCCATCTGCACCAAACGAGCGATGCCTTCCTCCTGGGGAACGTTTCCATCTGTGCCAGCAGCAGGATCGGTGATCTGTTGCACCAGGTCGATCACTTGG
>CAYZYE010000158.1:5779-9260 GCA_964481205.1 uncultured Anaerolineae bacterium
ACTTGGGCCTGCTCGTGGGCAAGCGAGGTCGTTTCTTGATCGCCAGCCAAAGCCACGTCCCTGTCCTGCAACCTGGCACCGCATTCGACACAAAAACGTTTGTCCACCGGATTGTTCTTGCCACATTGTGGACAGATCTTGTCCAGGTTCATTGGTACCCTCCTCGGTAAATTTGTTCCAGCGGCAGAGTCGCACGCCGGACTGACCATACTTCACAAATGCTGCTATGGAACCGCCTTCCACAACAATGTGGGGCCATCCCATGATGTCGAGACCAGAGTTGCTCCATCGGGCGAAAAAGCCGCGCTCCCCACACTCCCACTGTGTCCGATGAGGGTATTCAACTCTTGCCCCGTCGCCACATCCCAGATCTTGACCGTGAGGTCACTGGACGCCGTCACCAGCAACCGTCCGTCTGGAGAAAAGGCCAGACTGCTGATGGTATCCGTGTGTCCCTGCCAGTTGCGCAACTCGCGTCCACTCTCGACCTCCCAGAATTGGATCGGTTCGTCGCCCGTACCCGAAGAAGCCAACACACTGCCGTCAGGCGAAAACGCCAATCGGTGCGCCGAAACGAAACGGTCTCCGAGAACGCGCACCTGCTGCCCGGTCGCCACATCCCACAGAATCAAGCCCCCCCTGGCTCCAGAGGCCAGGAGACGTCCATCTGGCGAGAAGACAATGGCGTTTGCCCCCCTGGCGATGATCATCCCCGTCTCGCTGCCGCTCTCGACATCGAACAGCTTGACCACCTCGCCAATGATGACGGCCAGTGTCTTGCCGTCTGGAGAAAAAGCCATAAAGTAGCTTGATGCTGCCGTCGTACTGATCCGCGTTTCCGACAGCGCATGCAGCTCGGCTCCTGTGGTTACGTCAAAAAGTTTGACCTGGCCCATGATCGCGGCCAGCGTTTTGCCGTCCGGCGAAAAGGCAATGCCGGCCGTGCTGCCCTGACCCAACGTGCGCACCACCTGCCCGCTCTGCACATCGTACAAAACGAGTTTGTGCCCGGCAACGACGAGCAGCGTGCCGTCCGGCGACCAGGCCGCCTGCCGGCCGCCCAACTCTAGACTCCCCGTCCGCTCGACCAGCAAAGCATTCTCTGGCGAGATCGCCGAGGCAGCGATGGGAACAGGCGTCATCGCCGGGCCAGCGGGTACCGGGGTTGGAGCCGACGTCGCCACCGCTTCCCTGGACGCGAGACTCCATATTCGCGTCGTCCCGTCCCAGGAGGCTGTGGCCAGCATTGTCCCGTCGGGCGAAAAGGCGATGCTGTTTGCTTGTTTGTTGTGACCGGTACTGGTTTGCAATTCTTGCTTCGTCGCCACGTCCCAGATCTTGATCATGAGGTCACTGGACACCGTCACCAGCAATCGCCCATCCGGCGAGAATGCCAGGTCATTGATCGTATCGGCATGCCCGGCAAAACTACCCAGCATGCGTCGGCTCTCCACGTCCCACAGCGTAAACGACGTTTCATGAACGACAGACGAAACCAGCATCGTCCCATCTGGCGAGAACAAGACCAGTTCGGTACCCAACATTCGTTCGCCAAATACGCCTATCTGTTCTCCGCTGGTCACGTCCCACAGCATAGGGTTACCGCCCCACCCGCCCGTCGCCAGCGTTTTGCCGTCCGGCGAAAAGGCGATGGCGTGCGGCCCTTGGGCAAGGATGAGAGCTAGCTCTTGGCCTGTGTCCACATTGAAAAACTTGACCACATCATCAACGACCACGGCCAGCGTCTTGCCGTCCGGCGAAAAGGCCAAAAAATGGCCCGATGCCGCCGTGGTGTGAATCTCGAATCCGGGCAGCGTCAGCCGTTCAGCGCCGGTAGCCACGTCAAAGAGCTTGACCTGCCCCACAATCGCGGCCAGCGTCTTGCCATCTGGCGAAAAGGCGATGCCAGACGCGCCATCGTGGCCAATAGTGCGCACCTGTTGCCAGGTCTGCGTGTCGTACAGGGTAATATCGCGCCCGGTTACGGCCAGCAGTTTGCCATCGGGCGAAAAGGCCGCCTGACAGCCTCCCTTGTCCAGGACAACCAATTGCACAAATGCCTCCGTCCAGGGCTGCGAGGTTGGCTGCGGCGTGGGCGTTTTCGTAGGCAGCATCGTCGCTGTGATCGTTGGCGTCGCCGGCGCTATCGCACTGGATGTATTCGTTGGCTCTGGCGTCCAGGTCGCCGTCTGGGTTGTACTTGTCGGCGACGGTGTCTCGGTTGCGATGGCCTGACCCGGAACAGCAGACCTGGTTTCCTGCGGCGTAAGCGACTCGATCACCACCGGCGTCGTCCCGACCCGTCGCACCACCTCCACCTGCCCGTCATTGACCTGCACCCTGAACGGCAGGAAATATATGACGATCACAAACATCACCAGGCAGAGCAAACTCAACGCCGTTGCGCCCACGGCAGCCCATATCCATGTCTGCTTTGTCTTCTTGGGCGCAGTGGCACCTGCCGACACAGGTGAGGACAGTGAGATCGGCGATTCCGTCGGGACAAACTCGACAGGGAATTCTCGGCGCGCAGCCTTGACCGCTCTGTCAAAGGCATCCATCATCTCGCGCACCGTCTGAAAGCGATTCGCCGGGTCCTTGGCTATGGCCTTGAGGATCACCCCTTCCAATTCTGGGGTCAGGTTGGGATTCACTTTACTGGGCAGCGGCAGCGGGGCGGTAATGTGCATCAAGACCACAGCCATCGGCGTTTCGGCCTCATAAGGCGGTCGCCCAGTCACCATCTCGTAGAGCATCACACCCAACGAATAGATGTCGCTGCGGGCGTCGGCTTTTTCGCCCTGTCCCTGTTCAGGACTCATGTAGGCCGGCGTGCCGATACCCACGCCAGTCGCCGTGAACTTGGCGGTGGATTCCATCATCTTGGCCAGGCCAAAGTCGGTCAGGTAACAATCGCCCTGGGCATCGATCAGCACATTGCCGGGCTTGACGTCGCGATGCACCACGCCGGCGCGATGTGCATAGTCCAGGGCGCTACCTATTTGCTTCAAGACGCGGTTCACCTCGACTATGCTCATTGACCCGGCAGTCATACGCGCTTTGAGCGTGCCGGCCTTGATGTAACGCATCACCAGGTACAATCGATCCCCCGCCTCGCCATAGTCGTGGACCGGCAGAATGTGCGCGTGCTCTAATTTGGCGATGACCCGGGCCTCTTGTTCAAATCGCTGGCGTATTTCGTCGTCCAGGCTCATATGCTCCGGCAGAACCTTGATCGCCACGATACGGTCTGTCGCTGCGTGATGGGCCTTGTAAACGGTGGCCATGCCACCGGCGTCAATCTTGCCGATGATGCGATAAGGGCCTAGTTGTTCTATATCCTTCATCTCGCTCATTTGATCACCTCCATCCGATCCAGGCCAGTGCCTCGGCATAGGGATTTCGAGGCCTGGACAAATCCAAAACGTGGCGGCGGAATCCCCACTTGTGGCGGCGGAATCCCCACTTGTGGCGGCGGAAT
>CAYZYE010000159.1:0-9227 GCA_964481205.1 uncultured Anaerolineae bacterium
CAACCTCTCTGCTAAAAGCGTGCTGAAAAACCTCCCAGGCGCCGGGAGCGCAAAGCAAGAAAACATCAAGTTGATACCCTGCGACGCCGCCCCAGGTTCCATCCCGATTGCGCCGCCATTGACCGCTAAACGGGTGAAAATTGTACGTCATCACCGGCATGCGATCCACCTGAGTACCTGGACAAATTGAGCGGGTGGTTGCACAAGGTGAAAATTGTACGTCATCACCGGCATGCGATCCACCGGCTGCCCTCTGATCGCCGCGAGCAATCGCTGCTTGGGATTCATTCGACCTGTCATTTTTGCAGTCATCAGCATTACACAAAGCGAACGACAAGCGGCACCGCGATACCGGTTGCGGCCAGACAAAGGATAACGCCGATAAAAAGCAGATATCGCTTGCCATAGCCTGCCAGCAACGAAGCGTCATAGTACTGATCTACATCGTTGTCGTGGTACATCGCCAACAGACCTTTGAGCAACTTGTTTCGCGTTCCGCTCCCAAAATACAACGCGGCGATGGCAATACCGTTGACCAGGAGGCTCATCACGATGAGAACAGCGAGGATGACATCTTGAGATGGATCGGCATTGTACGACGCCGCTTCATCCGCAACCGCCGAATTGACCCCCAAAACGACGAGATTAAAAACCACTGCGGTAACGACAAAGATCGTGTCAGTACGAGCGCTTTGTTGCAACTCGCTGACAATGTGCTTGTGTACTTGGGCAAGCATATTGCCCTCCTCTCATTTTCACAACTAGAAGCGTGCTGGAAAACCTCCCAGTACACCTGCCAACCACAAAAAGCGCCGAGATCGCAAAGAAATAAAACATCGGCGAGCACCGTCAATATTCACAAACATAATGTAATCTGGGCACCGCAGCAATGGAATATGATTCCACCGCTACGTTTCCAACCGATCCAATCCGCAGCTTTGGAACCCCTATTCCGAGGCCAATTCCACCCCATACTCGCGCCGGTCGGCCGCTTTTTGTATCGTCAGCGCCAGGCGGGCGGCGCGCAGAGCATGAGCGGTACACAACTCGTCTTTGGCCAGATCGCCGGCCAGGTCGTGGACAAAGGAACGCAAATAGCCGCCGGGGTTGGCGGGCAGCAACGGTTCGCGGCGCACCCCCGATTCGCCGTTCAAAGCCAGCGTCACCGCGTCGGCGGTGATCGAGGTTTCGAGGACACCGCGCGCGCCCCATAAAGTGGTGCGCCAGTAAAAGGGCAGCGTATAGCCCGAACTGTCGGGGGCAAAATACGAGACATCGCCGAGCACGCCGCAGCCGTTTTCCATGCTCAGCAACATTTGCCCCGCGTCCTCGAAATGGGGAAAATCGCCGGCCAGAGCATTCCAGCAACGGGCAGCCTCGACGCGCGCAAAACGCAGACCGGTGATCCAGGGGATGGCGTCCAGGGCATGCACGGCAATATCATTGATCGTCCCGCCATGCTTGCCCGGCTCGAAATACCAGCCCGCGCGGGCGCCCAACAACAGGGGATGCTGGCCGCCAAACGAGATGGCCTGCACCTCGCCGATGACGCCCTCGCGGATGAGCTTGCGCGCGCTGATAAATGGCGCTGTGTCGCGCATATCGAGCATACAGTTCACACAAAGATTCTTGGCGGCGGCCAGCCGCTCGATCTCGTCCAGCTCGTCCAGACGGGTGCAGATCGGCTTGTCGCTGATCACGTGTTTGCCATGTTTGAGGGACTGGATGATCAGCTGCCCGCGTTTGGCAAAATAGTCGCCAATGGCAACCGCGTCGCACTCGACGGCAGAAAGCATAGCCGCGAGATTGCGGTGCGTGATCTCGACCCGCCCTTGCGCCGCCAAATGTTCACGCACAGCAGCGTCCTCTTCGCACGCGGCCACGACCTCGATTTCGGGCATTTCCTGCGCACGCCGGTACAAGTCCATAATATGCCCGTGCCTGAAACCGGCAAAAGCCAAGCGAATATTCATAATCTCCTCCTCATCCCTCTCGAACAATGACCCGGCATGGCGCGCCGCACACCCCTTTGATCTTGAGCGGAAAAGCCATCAGCGTGACGCGCGGCTGGGTCACTGCGGCCAGGTTGACCAGCGGGGCCAGGATCAGCGCGCCGCTTTTGAACAACACCCCGTTGACGCCGGCCCCGCCGCGCGGGTTGTCGAAACAGGGCATGTTGCCCCCCAGGATCGAAATTTTCCGCCCGGCGATCCAGCGCATCGCCTCCATGGTCAGATACGGGCTGTCCTCGACAAAATTGGGAGCGTTCCACATCCGTTCCCAGCCGGTGTCCAACAACAGCGCGTCGCCGGGGCGAATGTCAACGCCCCCGGCCGCGCGCTCCAGATCGCTCACAGCGATGGCTTGCGCCGGCTCTTTTTTGACCCGCAAAACGACCGCCTCACAGATCAACCGCTCCGCCGGAATCTGGTCGATGGTGGGCTGATCGTGCAAGAGATGCGCCGCCGTTTCCAGATAGGTGCCCGAAATGGTGGCAAAGCGAAAGACGTGCGCCTCGCTGCCATATTCTTCAATGCTAGTCACTCTAGTGATCTCGACTTGGGGCAAGTGGGGGTAGCGCCACATCCCGGCCTCGAGCGTTCCGCTCAGATCGACAAGTTTCATATTGTTCTCCCTACTACACTGAAAAAAACCAATATTAATCACAAAAGACGCTGTATGGTTTTCAACACGCTCCTGGTCAATCACTCTGCTAAAGTCATTATCTCTGCGCGCCGCCGGGCAAGTTCTTTACGTACCCGGGCATAGTCATGGCGATAGGTTTTGAGCAAGGGGATCCACAGCAACGCGCCGATCAGTTTGGGGATGGGAACCATCAATAACAACATCGTCGACACATTGCCGCCCAAAGCGTCGACCAGATAACCAGAAGACGTCATCACCAGCGCCGCCACGATGCCGCCCAACATATCGATCACGGCCCGCCCCGTTCCGCGGACCTCGGGGACCAAGACATCCTGCGAAATCGGCCAGCGGGCGCCCGTACCCACACTGCTTAGCCCCAGTCCCGCCAGCAGCCCAAAACCCATCAGAAAACCGGCCCCCCGGCCGCCAAGGATGAGAAAGCCGGTCAACGCCGGAATGGTGACCAGCAGCCCGACCAGTCCCATAACCGTTCGACCATAATCAGGGTAACGCCTGTCCAACACATCACCCAGCCAACCAAAAAGCACATGCCCAAATATAACGCCGAGCATAAGCAGGCTCATGACAACGATCGCCTGGTCGCCCATCCCCAGACTGTCGAACCAGGTGAATGCCCATCCATTGAGAGCCACCCAAGAAATTGCATCAACCACCTCGTTGAGCAACAACCATCGCCAACTTGGTATCCGCGCAATGGCGGTAAGATCGGCAAGCCTGAACGCATACTGCCGGGCGGCCTCCTCGGTGATGACGCCGTTCAACTCTGGTTCAGACGCCCCCCGGGGTGGGTCATCGACCAGAAACAGGAATAACCCGGATGCTGCGCTCAACAGCCCCATGATCACAAAACCCCAACGCCAGTTCTCCGCCCCCGCCGCCGCCAATGGCGGCAAAATCGCATAGGCTGCCAACGTGCCGAGAAAACTGACCGTGTTAAAGATACCGGCCGCCCGACCCCGCTCTTCCTTTGTGAACAGGTCGCCGATCAGCGAAAAAGTGATCGGCCACAAAGCGCCCAACCCCAGCGCAGAGACAATCCGCAAGACAACCAGTTGGAACAAGTTCTGGCTCAAACCGAGAACCGCCGTCCACAAGCCCCATACCCCCGTAACCCAGATCAACATTTTCTTGCGCGAGAAATGATCTGCGGCATACCCCCACAAAGGTGTGGTAACGGTATTCACAAAACAGCTGACCCCCAACACGATCCCCAACCGGCCGAGGCTCAAACCCAATGACTGGCTCATCCTGGGCCACAAGAGCGAAAGCGCGTCATTTTCGCACCAGTCAGCAAAAGCAGCAGCAGAAAGCGCGATGACCGACAGCCAACGTCGTTTTGGTTTCGCCACTTTGGTATCGACAGCAGTCGCACCCATTTGAATTCCTTTTTGTGTCAGCCGTTCTTTATGGCAAGAACTCGGCTGCGCAAAAGCTCCAGCCAGTTCTGGATACCCTGATGGTGGTAAGCAGAGGTTTCTATGATCGCCAGACCTGGATTGACGCGGCGCGCATATTGTTTACACAGTTCCAGGTCAAATCGAAGATGCGGCAGCAGGTCCATCTTGGTAAGCACCAGGACGGAAGCAAGGTGAAAGATGAGCGGATATTTCACCGGCTTGTCCTCCCCCTCGGTGATGCTCATAATGGCGATTTTTTCGGCCTCGCCCAAATCAAACTCGGCCGGGCAAATCAGATTGCCGACGTTTTCGATCAAAAGCAGGTCAACGTTATCCAAAGGCAGTTCTTTGAGCGCGCGCTGGACCTGAAGCGCGTTCAGGTGGCAGGACTGCCGGATATTGATCTGGACCACGGGTACACCAGTCTCGGCAACAAGCTGTGCATCGTGGCTCGTCTGCTGGTCTCCCTCGATCACCGCGCAACCAAGCTCGTTTTTCAAGACGTTCAGCGTCTCTACCAGCAACGTTGTTTTGCCGGCGCCCGGTGAACTGATCAGATTGACGGCGTATATTCCCCTGGATTTCAAACAAGCGCGATTTTGCTGGGCCAGTTGGGTGTTCTCGTGCAAAATCTCCTCTTCCAGGGTAATGACTCGAACGGCAGCCCGATCGCCCGGATTGGAAATGCCAGAATCGCCGCTGTGGCGTTGGTCGCGCAGCAGCGAATGTTTCGAGTTATCGGTCATCTTGGCCTCCTGAAATAGATTTAATCAACAGTTCGCGGCCCTGGCGCACATCGAATTGGGTGCCCAGGCAAATAGGGCAACGCAGGTCCTGAAACTCGCCCAGGTACTCGATCTCGCAATCCTTGCAATAAAGCAAGAGCGGCCGAGTCAGTATCTCGATCTGGGTACTCTCAAGTATTGTGCCCTCGCTGACAATCTCGAGCGCAAATTTCAACGCATCCACTTCTACGCCGCTAAATTGCCCAATTTCCAGCACGATCTTGCTCACAACCGACAACTTGTTCTTTTGTGCTGCGTCCCTGACAATATGCAAAATGTTTTCGGCAATACCTACCTCGTGTATGGCTATTCCTCCGATCAGTACTTGCCCATGACCTTTTTCTTGACCAGACCAACCAGAGCTTCTATGCTCATCCTTCTCATCAGCCCTTTGCCGTCTGCGTAGACTTTGGGTGGATGTTCTCGCAAAACCATGTGCAAACTTGACTCGGGGCAATTGTACACGCACAGGCCACACCCAATGCACCTCTCCAGGTCGATCTCTATTCCCTGATCCGAGGCGGAAATGATGTCGATGGGACAGACGTCCACGCACGCTTTACAAAGGACACATTTGCTCTTGTCGTATGCGACGACAAAGCGAGACGGCCCGCCGGCATTCGTCCCTCCCAATTTCCAGGATTTGATGACGCCACACGAGCAGGCACAGCAGGCGCAAAGAACACTGATATGCCCTTTGCAATTGCTGACATTATGTACCAGCCCGGCCTCCTCACACTCGTGCAAGATGCGGAGCGCCTCGTCACATTCGATCTGGCGGGCGCGCCCGGTCTCGATTTGAAGCAATGCAAGTTCGTTAAAGTACAAACAGGTTTCCATAGGATGGTCGCAGCCCTCGCCGACGATCAGTTTGGTTCTCCGGCAATAGCACTCGGCAACAGCGATGATCGGCTCTCTTTTGACCATCTCGGAAATGATGTCCAGGGGAAGCACCTCTCGCGGATCGGGAATCACCGCGTTGATGACAATCTCGCCATACGCCGGGGTCTCGCTCAAAGTCGCTTCGACCGGAAGGACGCGAAAATATGGCGTTTGGGTTGGTATCGATCTCGCGGCATCTTCGGTCATGGCATTGAAATAATGGGCCGCAGCCTGACGCATCGGGTCACGCTCATGTTTGCGCACCTGCATCTCGGTCATGCTGACCATGCTTCCGCGCATGAGCACACGTCTTTCGTGTCTCATATCGGTCAAGGGGGCAGGCACACGATAAGCCATCCCGGCTTTTCCACCGTCCGGCGGCTTGATAAAAGATGCGATAAACCCTTCTGGAACAAGTCGACTGACGATTTCATGCACCTGTGAGGGAGAAATACCGATCCGGGCCGCTTTCTTTTCCAGTTTTGCCATCGACATTTCGCCTTGAAATGGCAAAAGAAAAATCACCTTGATGTCTTGCTCGGTCAGGGTTTGCTGCAAAGCGCGCTTGAACTCGTCCCTGTTGGGAATAGTTCCCAACAAAAATTCGTAATTCTTGCACAATTCGTCGTACAGATCCTTCTTTTTCATCATCGCCTCCAGGACAATGAGAGGAATCACCCAGGAGCATGCCGCCTCCCCCCAGCACACCTGCCAACCACAGAGAACGCCGCAGAACACCGCTGACATTCACAAATACAAGATAATCTTGGTCATTGGCGGTCAGTCTTGGTTTTTTCAGTGATCTCCTGGCTATATTTTGCATCATGGCGCGATCTGCCGCCGTAGCGCCGCCATCCGCGCGCGCACTGCCTCGTTCAGGCCGGGCGCAAATGGCCCCGGCCCGGTATTGCTGTACAAATTCGACTGCACGACCTCGTAACCGCCTTCCGGCAGCAACTCATCGGTGGGCAGATAGGCGGGCACCTGCTGGCAATAGCCCCAGACGATGAGCCGCTCGTCGTCGAGCCAGCGCCGCAGATGCCCCTGCCACTCGGCCACGGCCTCGCCCGACAGCCAGGCAATGGTGTGCTCGCGGCTGAGGCGGATCAGACCCAGTTGCCAGGGCACGGCCTGCACCGGCGGCAAACCCGCTTCCAGCCGTTCCGCCCAATAACGGCCCACATTGCGCTCCAACTCGTCTTCGCGCTCTGCCAACGCCTGCCAGTGCTCCAGCGGTGGGATTTGGGCCGGGTCGCGGCGGGCCAAAAACCATCCCCCCGCCGCCGCCAGGTCGAGGTCGAGCGGTTCGCCGTCGAGGGCAAGCGCGGCGAGCACATCGGCGCTCAACTGCGTGCTGGCCCGCTCCAGGTCATCCGGCGTAGACTTGCGAAACCGCCCCGCCTCCGGGTCGGCCAACACGCGGGGGCGCACGTTGCCGGCCAACCCCTGAATAAACTGCGCCTGCACGTCGTCGCCGAGCTGCGCGCGCAGTTTGCGCCGGCAGGCGCCGGGATAGTCCGCCGAGATGCCATCCCAGGCAAAGCCGTAAACGATCACCGGATGGCAACCGTAATTAAACACCACGCATCGTTTATCGTCGGCAACCACGTCAAAGACCCACAAATCACGGTTGTAGACACCGGCGGCGTTGGGGGCCATCGTCATCTCGCCGGCGGCGTTGCGATTGCGGCGGTTGACGCCCACATCCGAGCCGCCGTGATGCAGCGTCACCGTCGCCGGCGCCAACTTTTGCACCGCCTCATAGGCCACGCGGACGAGCTTGCGCCGCACATCGGCCTCGTAGGCGGTCAGTGCCTCCGGTTTGGGAATGATGGTGGGGTACTTGACGAAATTGATCATCGGGCCGCTGTGCGGGTGCGCCGTGTTGACGACGATCGCCTCATAGGGCACGCCGGTCATCGCCGCCAAATCGTAGAGCAGCGACTCGGCGAGGCCGCTGCCCAACCCGATCAGGTCGAGCGAGAGCCACAGTGTGCGGCTCCCGTTCCCATCTTGCAGCGCCAACGCCTGCGCCATCAGTGGGTCGAGCACCACCGCGCCGGGCGTAAAACGCGGCCCGCGTCCGCCCATCGGCAGCCCCAACGGCGGGGTGATCTCGATCTGTGCCCAGCCTGCTTTTGTGTTCATCTCGCCTCCTCTTTGCCCAGAGCTGTTCAACTCTACAATCCAGCGGTTAAAACCGCGCCTGGCGAGCCGTTGGCCGGTCGTCCCCCTACGGCGACGAGCCTTCGCCAGCGGTGACCGGTCACAAATTAGATCAGCGGCAAGCCCGGCCGTTCACACTCTGCGTAACTCCTGGTAGATGTGAAAATCGTAGCGGGGACAGGACATTGTCATTTTACTCCCTGTTCCACCAACCAGTCGTGAATCGTCCGGGCCGTCTGCTCATAATTGTGTTCCATCATCAAATTATGGCGCGCCCGTTCGGCAACGACAAAATCGGCGCCATAATAGTTGGCCGAACGCCGTTCCGCCGGCTCGCAAAGCAGCGGGTCGTCCTCACCGGCCAACCACAGCATCGGCGTGTTGACCTGTTTGGGTGGAGACCAGAACGGCGGGTTGTGCTGGTAAAAGATCACGGTCGATTCCGAGTCCAACTGCGGCTGCAATTCCGCGATCGGTACAGCCGCGTCCGGGCCAACCAGGAAATGAACCGCGCTATTTCGCGCCATCCGCTTCAGCGGCGACGCATCCCACGTCAAAAACATTGAAAAGAAACCAATGGGATCATACGTCATCAACGCAAGCCCGCCATCCTTGAACATGCTGTGCGAAACCCAGGCCGCGACCAACACGGCGGCAGCGAGATCGTCGGCGGCATATTTGAGATACCATTGCGTCAATGCGCCGCCCATACTGTGCCCCATCAAAACCGGACGGCGCGGCAAACGATCACACTCGTCTTTCAGAAAGCCCAAATAATAGTCCAGGGTGCATCGCGCCAGCGGGCGTTGCATCGCCGAACCGGCGTGACCCGGCAGGCTGTGAGCGTGTGTTTCCCAGCCCCATTCGGCAAAAAGCTCTTGCCAGAGCCGCCAGCACCAGGCGCCGTGCCACATGCCATGCTGCATCACGATCGGCGTTTCAAAGCGCCGCTCTTGTGGCGTATAGACCACCCGCTCAATGCCATCCTCGATGGTGTGACGCCTGGTGTACGTCGCCGTTTCGCTGGTTTCGGAAAAGGACAACCCTTTTGGCGCTTTGTTTCGATGCTGATCGAGTGAATGTGGGACGTTTTTACAAATTTGCCCCAACACCCAGACCTGCTGAGTCGCAACATAACCCGCCGCCACGCCGAGACCCAGCCCGGCCCAAAAACCGGGATTCCATTTACCCATCGTTATCTCCTTTGATTTCGGCCAGAAAGCCGCTGAAACATTAGGGCTGTTCAATTCTAATTCGTGACCAAAGTCACCGCTGACGGGCCAAGGCCGGGCGTCCCACCTGCGTGGACGCCACCGCTGGTGAGGACTCG
>CAYZYE010000160.1:0-9223 GCA_964481205.1 uncultured Anaerolineae bacterium
TTGCATTTATCCTGGCGCGCGCGGCGATCAATCGCCGCGCTACAGAACAGCGCCCCATAAATTGGGCTTGGCGCGTCACCCGAATATTGATGTTTGGGCGGTCACAGAACACAACCAGCATGTTGAAAAATATAAATGCAATTGCCCTACATCGCTCGACCCGGAAAGAACACTTGGCACTGGGACAAGCCCGACAGCAGATACGCGAAGCGCACCGCGAGATGTTGCTGGATTGCCCAAGTGCGGGTCGGTGTGCTTTGTGACGAGATCCACCACGCACTCTAGCCTGCTATGAGGTTGTAAAATTTGCAAAACTGCTGTCATTATAACACTTGAGCAAAGCAAAGGCAATTTCCCATCGAGGAACAAGGGCGCGTTTTGCGTTTATCTCAAGGTGCGGTATAATGTACACGATCTTGGATCATTCGGGATCAAGACTATATTCTCAATTGAGGTGCCAGATGCAAGCAGACAAAAGTGCGATTATTCTTGAAGCGCAGTGGATGGAAAACGAGATTCCCCGGATCAGAAAGGAACTCGAGGCGCTGCAAAAACTGGAACAAGACCTGCTCACCACCCCGCTGGAAACGATCAATCAGGCGTATACATCGACGTATAACACCGCGCGACAAAGGGCGCACTCTTTTTATCACCGCCACCGTTCTGTGACCCCCACCCACTATGGTTACAAGGAACGGATGATCGATGTGGGCTGGTTTACGATCATTGCGCGCGTCCTCATTTTGGCCGTGCTTGTTTGGGCCGGGTATATCGCCTACACCCATCACCAGCAGGGAGATACGATCAATGGCGCCATTTGGGCGGCGGCGCTGCTGGTCGTCGCCATTGGGCTGGCCTTTGTGCCGGCTTTTGCCGATGAAGTGTGGGAACGGATCGCCCGGAAAAAGGCCGAGCGCGCGGTGCGAGAGACCAAGCAATCGGAACCATTTTTGCAGGAAAAGCAGCAGCGACAGGACAAACTGGCGCGGTGCAGGACTCGCATCGCCGAGATGCAAGAACGGCTCCAGTTCTCGCAAATCCGCTATGATGAATTACGTCGCCAACTTACCAGCAGCAACCACAAGGGAGTGATCGCCTATGTCGAAACCCCTCAAGACATCGAGCAGCCATAACAGCCCCATTCAAACCCCAGGCTGGGTCAAAGACGCCATTTTTTATCAAATTTTTCCTGACACATTTGCCCGCAGCGCGCGCGTTTCCAAGCCCGGCGGGCTTTTGTCATGGGAAGCCCCGCCCGGCCCGCACGGCTACAAAGGCGGCGATCTGCTGGGCGTCGTCGAACATCTTGACGATCTGGTCGATCTGGGCATCAATGCGATCTATTTTTGCCCTATTTTTCAATCTGCATCTAACCACCGCTACCACACGCACGACTATTACCGCGTCGATCCCATGCTGGGCGGCAATGCCGCGCTGCGCGAGTTGCTCGACGAGGCCCATCGGCGCGATATGCACATCATCCTCGATGGGGTGTTCAATCACGCCAGCCGTGGGTTTTTCCAGTTCAACGACATCCTCGAAAACGGCCTCGAATCCGCTTACGCGGACTGGTTTGTGATCGAAGACAAAAACAAGCCGCTCGACGCCTACAATGCCCGGGCGATGGCCAGGGGGCGGCACAAATGGAAGACCAACTATTGCTGCTGGTGGAATCTGCCGCCTCTGCCGGAATTCAACACCGACAACCCCGAGGTGCGCGAATTTTTGTGGAACGTGGCCGCATACTGGATCGAATTCGGCATCGACGGCTGGCGGTTGGACGTGCCGGAAGAGATCGACGACGCGCCGTTTTGGCAAGAATTTCGACGCCGCGTCAAAACGGTCAATCCCGAAGCCTACATCGTCGGCGAAATCTGGCATCCGGCACAGGCCTGGCTGCAAGGAGATCGCTTTGATGCGGTGATGAACTATGTCTTTAACCGCGCCGCGCAGTGCTTTTTCGGCGGGGACCGTCTCGATACCAGCGTGCGCCCCGGCGGCTATAAACTGCGCTCGATCCGCGCCAAAACCTTTGCCCGGCGCATCGACGAGATGCTGTCTCGCTATGACTGGCAAGTCACCCAGGCGCAACTCAACCTCTTGGGCAGCCACGATACCCCGCGCATCCTGTCGATCCTGGGCGAGGACCAGGACAGTCTCAAATTGGCGATCCTGTTTCAAATGACGATTCCCGGCGCGCCCTGTATCTATTACGGCGATGAAGTGGGCATGCTCAGCGTCCCCATCGACGGTCATCAGAGCCGCGCGGCGATGACGTGGGATAAAAGCAGTTGGGATCACGATTTACGCAACACAATTAAACGCTACATTGCTTTACGCAAAGCACATCCCGCTTTGCGGCGTGGCGAGTTTATACCCTTGTACGCCAACAACGAGTACAATGTCTATGCTTTTTTGCGCCGGCTGGGCGATGAAACAATGATCGTGGTTTTGAACAACGGCCACTCGCCGTACCCGGTCAGCGTGCCGGTCAAAGGCCAGCTGGCCGGAGGCACGCGCCTGCGCGATCAACTGAACGGCGGCATCTATACCGTCAAACGCGGGCGGGTGATCGGTCAGGCAATGCCCCCCCGGTCGGGCATCGTAATTCTAATTTGTGACCAAGTCACCGCCGGCAGGGACTCGTCGCCGTAGGGGGACGACCAGCTAACCGCTGGATTGTAGAATTGAACAGCCCTGGCGAGTCAACCAAGATCGAGAGGTCAAGATGGCATTTGTGAGTGTGCGCGAGGTCAGCCACGGTTTTGGCGGCCCGCTGCTGCTCGACCACATTACGCTGCATATCGAACATGGCGAACGGGTGTGCCTGTTGGGGCGAAACGGCGCCGGCAAATCGACGCTGCTCAAGCTGATCGGCGGCGAACTGCTCCCCGACAACGGCGTAATTGCCCGCCAACAGGCCAGGATCGCGCGGTTGCCGCAAAAATCGCCGCCAGACCTGCGCGGGCGCGTGTTCGACATTGCCATTGCCGGGTTGGGCGCGCGCGGCAAACTGTTGGCCGAATACAGCCGCGCCAGTGCGCAACTGGCGCACAATGCCACCGGCGCCGCGCTGGCGCGGCTGGACCAACTGCACCGCCAACTCGATGTAAAAGAGGCCTGGCAGTTGAACCAAAAAGTCGAGCGCGTGCTCACACACCTCAGCCTCGACGCTTCCAGCGTGTTTGAAACCCTCTCTGGGGGGCAAAAACGCCGCGTCCTGCTCGCCAGGGCCTTGACCGGCCAACCCGATCTGCTGCTGCTCGACGAACCGACCAACCACCTCGACATCCCGTCGATTGAATGGCTGGAAGCGTATCTGCTGCGTCACATCGACACGCTGTTGTTTGTCAGCCACGACCGCGCTTTTGTGCGCAAACTGGCAACGCGCGTCATCGAACTTGATCGCGGCAAACTGTACGATTGGGGATGCGATTACGACACTTTTGTGCGGCGCAAAAAAAGCGCGATCGAGCAAGAAGCACGCGAACGCCAGGAATTTGCCAAAACGCTGGCCAAAGAAGAAACCTGGATTCGGCAGGGCACACAGGCGCGCACCACGCGAAACCAGGGGCGGGTCAAGTCATTGGAACAAATGCGCCGCGCACGCCGAGAGCAGCGCGAACGCGAGGGCGCAGTCAAAATGCGCGTCCAGACCGCCGGGCGCACCGGCAAAATGGTCATCGAGGCCACCAAAGTCGATTTTGGGTACGGCGACAAACAGATCGTCCGCGACCTGACCACCACCATCGAGCGCGGCGACAAAGTGGGGATCATTGGCCCAAACGGGTCTGGCAAAACCACCCTGCTGCGTCTGCTGCTTGGCGAACTCGAACCGGACGCCGGACGGATACGCCACGGCGCGCACGTGCAGGTTTCCTATTTTGACCAAATGCGCGACCAACTCGATCCCAACGGCACCGTACAGGACAACGTCAACGACGGCAATCCCTACCTGGACATCAATGGCAAAACGCAGCATATCATTGGCTATTTACGTAATTTTCTGTTTCCACCAGAACGCATTCAAGTCAAGGCCCGCGATCTGTCCGGCGGAGAGCGCACCCGCCTGATGCTGGCCCGGCTTTTTGCCCACCCGTTCAACGTGCTGGTGATGGACGAACCCACCAACGATCTCGACCTCGAAACGCTCGAATTGTTGGAGCAGTTGTTGATCCAATATTCGGGCACGCTCTTGCTGGTCAGCCATGACCGCGCGCTGCTCAACAATGTGGTTGCGTACACTCTGGCCCTCGGAGATCAAGGGCGCGTGGTCAAATATGCCGGCGGCTATGATGACTGGCTGTGGCAGCGGCCCGCCGCGCCCGTCGAGACGCGAAAGCGGCAAAAACCCAAGGGCGAAACGCGGCGCAAACTCGCACCCCGGTTGAGTTTTGAGGAACAACGTGAATTGGAGGATTTGCCCCGGCGCATCGAAGAGATCGAAGCAGAGCAGCAACAACTCTATGCGCGGCTGTCGGACCCGGCGCTGTACCAGAACGACGGCGCGCAGGTGGCCGGCCTTCAGGCGCAGCTCGCCCGGCTGGCAAGCAGCCTCGAAACAGCGTACCAACGCTGGGAGTTTCTAGAGTCGCAGCCTCAACGTCCGGCCGCCAAATAATCAATCAACCCCGTCAATGCCAGCAAATAGCTGCGCCAACCAAAACCACAGATTTGCCCCACGCACACCGGCGCGATCCACGAGCGATGTCGAAACGACTCCCGCGCGTGTACGTTGGAAAGGTGAACCTCGACCGTGGGCACGGCCACGCCGGCGATCGCGTCACGGATGGCGATGCTGGTATGGGTGTACGCGCCCGGATTGATCAAGATGCCGTCGGCCCAGCCCCAAGCATCGTGAATGGCATCGATCAGCGCGCCCTCGTGGTTGGATTGCAACACGCGCAGTTCGACCCGGTGTTTGGCCGCGGCCACGCGCAGGGCGGCGTCGATCTCGGCCAACGTGGTGCGGCCATAAACACCCGGCTCGCGCCGGCCCAGTAGATTCAAATTTGGGCCGTGCAAAACGAGAATATTCATTGTTATCCTTATTCTTGATGAATCCCCCTGATAATCACCGTATTTGCCGACTGAGGATCGACGGTCAGCCTGGCAACGGGTAGTCCACTCTCCTGATGCCCGCTCAAGACCAGCCCTTCGGGGTCGAATTCAAGACGATAGACCATATCATTGAGCACGATCTCGATCCGGTCGCGATGAGGCCGCCCGGCGCCTGCTTCTTGCTCGATCTGGAGTAGATACACGTTGCGCTGCGTGCTCGATTTGCGGCGTTCCAACGCCTCATCCGTCTTGCTGACCCGTCCTCGTAACGTAACTTTCATTTTGCCCCCTCTGTTTCAATGATGATTGAACCCAAAATAACATAATCCGCTCCGGCCTCGATATTGGCCTGCGAGAGCGAAAGACGCTGCATCGTTTGCAGTTGATAAAGCCCCACCTCCAGGTCATATTGCCCGGCGGGCGCGTCGGGTGGAATATTGAGCACAAACTCGTCGACAATGATCTCGCCGGCTGCCCACGCCGATGTCGGATAAGAAGCCAGCCCCGGTTCATGGTCGTCGCCGGCCCACACGGCGCTCCCGGTGGCCGGATGCGGTGGACCGAGCAAATGTGTAAACACGGTATAATCGACCGCGGTTGGCGCCAACGACTGCCAGTACAAGGTGAGCACAATCCGCTCGCCGGGCGTGTACGCGGGCCGGTCCGTGTCATAGCCGATCAGACCCAACTGTTCCGCCCAGACGGCCGCGACGGGATGCTGCGGAACAACGCGCGGCGCGCTCGACGGCGGCACCTTGAAAACGCGGTAAAAAGGTGTGCCCGTGCGCACCGCGCCGTTTTTGACAACGATGCCATGCGGGTAGAACTGGCTCAGACGTTCCAGCGAGCGATCGTCCAGATAGGGGACGATCACAAAATCAGCCGAGCGGGTTGTGGTTGAAGGCAGCACCAGGCAGTACCGGCCATCATAACTTTTGGCCCCCGGTCGATCCCAGGTGACAAAGCGCAAGATTGGGTGGCCCATCTTGATCGGCGACAGGTACACGTCGGACACGCGCACGCGGGCGCGCACCTCGCGGGCGGTTTCGAGCAGCCCCACATCATAGGCCGTGTACAGCCCTTTTTGCGTCCCCCATTTGGCAAAATAGGCGCTGCCGTGGCCGTAGGCGCTGGCGATCAAGCCCATGCACAAAACCATCGTCACCGATCTGGACAAGATTGAACGTTGAGCATTGAACTTTTTCACCAAATGATATATCGAGGCCACACACACGCCGATCAGAATCGCCACCGCCGGCGTGACCCCCAGCGCGCGGCCAAAGTGCGGCGCGTATTCGGTGAGGATGGTCGGCAGCAGCAGCACCCCGATCCAACCCAACCACACGGCATATCGCGGGCGTCGAATGCGCCACACGCACACGGCCACACCAAGCCAAAAGAGCAGCGATTGATACGGGTCCAACGCCGGGCGTCCGGGCAAATTGCGGATCATTTCCACATCGCCTTTGAAATTAAAGGCCAGCAGTGTCTTGAGCAAATTATCGCCGAGCATTTGCGCGGGGCTTGCGCTGCCGGCGCCCAGAGTGTAAAACGTCACCTGCCCGGCGCGAAAGGTAAACTGGGTCCAGTGGGTGATAAAATAGGCGCCCAACGGGGCGAAAACCAGAATCGACACGCCGACACAAATGAGCAGCCCCGGCCATCGCCGGCGCACGGCGTCACGTCGAAACAAGAACAACCACACGATCAATCCCACGATCAGCAAAGGCGCAACGCGCGACGCCGAGTAGGCATAGGGGCCGGCGCCCAAAAAGACGCCCGCAGCGGCAAACCACCCCCATTGACCAGGCCGGGACTCGACCGGCGCGCGCAGTCCCCGCCACAGACAGGCCATGGTGAGCGTCAGGAGCAACGGCACCAACACCGGCTGGATGCCGGTGCGGCTAAAAGTGATGTGCCATTGCAATGTCGCCAGGACAAAACCAGAGACCGCAGCCACAATGGTTCTGCGACCGCGATCCCAGTCTGCGAAAAATTCGCTCGCCAACCACCACGTCGCCGGGATGGTCAGGGTACCGACCAGCGCCGAAATCAACCGCCCGCCGATCGCCGTAACGCCAAACAGCCTGAACCACAAAGCGATCAGGTAAATGTGCAGCGGATCCATGCCCATATTTTCGGTAAAATAAATCGGCGTCACGCCGTCCAAAACGCCAACCGCTTCGACCTGATGGAATGCTTCGTCAAAGTGCAACCCCGGAGGAAAATCCGCGAGGCGGTAAAAGCGGAGGCCGGCGGCGACGAGGGTGATCGACAGCAACAAGATCAATTGGATGTTGATTGGGCCAGATTTTGCCCCGCCGGCATCGGGGTTGCTGGCTGTAACGTCAGATTGCATTATACCTCGAAATTCACGAGTTTGGGAAAAAACTTGCAACTCGCAGATCATACCTCAAATGCAGTCCGGCGTCAAGGTTTGCGATCGCGGGGATTCCGCAACAAGTCGGAGGGGAGAAAATCAACTCAAAACATACGGCACCGTCCCAAGTGGGATAATGGAAGAAATGAACCGCTTCTAGTCCACTCAAAGGAGGTGCCGTATGTGTATTGTACACCCGTTGGATGTGCAAGTCCAACCATTTTGCCTGCGCGCAAGGCGGATGTGCGGCTTGCCTGGAGGCATTGCTGAAGGGGAGTATCGAGAAAACGAGAGCGTGGATGCGCAGCGTGTCGTCGAGGATGGATTGTGGTGGGAGCAGGTGCAGACGACGCTGTTGGAGATGGTTGCGCAACCGCCTTCAATGTACTCTGCGCTCAGGTTACCCACCGCTCTTTTTGCCGGGTATGCGCAACAAGTCGGGCTGTCGCCCTCGGTGTGCTACCGAAAAAAAAAAGTCGACCATGACACCGTTTTCATCGAGTTGAACGACTTGGTGCAAACTCGTGCGCTGGAGTTATGCTTCACCCAAGCGTGGAAAAGAACTCATCAACGCGATCCCGGCTCCACCCAAGCGTTCTTTTGTGGGGCATTCCCAAAATATGTTCCTACCGACTTGTTGCGGAATCCCTCCGACTTTAGGGCATTTGTTCACGCCGCGCGGCAGATTGGACCAACATCTGCCCGCCGATTTCGGCTGCTTTTTGTGCGCCCAACAACGCCTCGACCAGCACCAGCGCAAATTCGATCGCCGTGCCCGGCCCACGGCTGGTGATGCAATTGCCATCGACCACGACGCGCTGCGACACCGCCGCCTGATCCGCCAACTGGCCGGAGACGCCGGGATGCGCGGTGGCCTTTCGGCGCGCCAACAAGCCGTGCGCCTGCAAGACGACCACCGGCGCGGCGCAGATCGCGCCATAGAGCCGTCCCGCCGCCCGCTGGGCCTTGAGCAAATCGATCAGCGGGACGCAATCGCGCAAATGTTCCGCGCCGGGCATTCCCCCCGGCAAAGCGATCAAATCATAACCTGGTTCCACACAGTCGGCCAGCAACGCATCGGCGACAAGCCGAGTCTGGCGCGACGCCGTGACCTGCGCCGTCTCTTCGACCGAAGCCACGGTCACATCGATCCCGGCGCGCCGCAGCACGTCAATGATGCACACCGCCTCGATCTCTTCACTGCCATTGGCAATTGGCACCAACGCCGTCTTGACCATCACCCGTCTCCTCGTTCCAACTCAACGATAGCGCGCAAACAAGGCATCGACAAAATCCTTGGCGGTCCGCAACGACGCGCCGGTCTCTTGCCTGTACAACTTGATCGCCCCGAGTTTGTTGCCCCGGCGCACCAGATCGATGATCTCGGGAGAAACCTCGTCATCTGGCCGATCCACGTACTCGAACTCGAGACGTTCCAATAAAAACGCAACCTGGCGCTCCAACCTGGATACCCGCTGTCTCAGTTCAAAAACCTCTTGCTCGGCATACGACATCGTAACACCTCCCTTTTGACAAAATGTATAGAAAAAAGGCACAGATTAAAAACCTGTGCCCCTGGTCACACATACCCCCGGCGCGACTCGAACGCGCGCTGCCGGCTCCGGAGGCCGGTGCTCTATCCACTGAGCTACGGGGGCAACTGGGCCTAGTTTAGCACAAACCCTGGATTTTGGCAAAAGACAAGGCGCGCTTGGGCGCATCTCAATTTTCGTGACTAAAGTCACCGCTGGCGGGCCAAGGCCGGGCGTCCCACCTGCGTGG
>CAYZYE010000161.1:0-9211 GCA_964481205.1 uncultured Anaerolineae bacterium
GCCGCAGAGGGATTGCTGCACGAAACAGAGTTTATTGCTCCGCACACCCGCGATGGCTGTCCCGTTTACCTAACTGGTCAGGTATACGCCCAAACCCACTTGCCGGCGCCGCTGGACAAATGGCAAGACGTTCTCGACAAGCTCCAGTTTGGCGGGGAACAAGGTTATGGTTGGGGACGGGTGCGGCGGGTCAGTTGCAAGCAGGATGATGCGTATGATACGACCAAGCTAACGGTTCAGGTAGCGAAAAATGACCCTATCACAGCGCATCTCAAAGCGGCGAACACGACCGGCGTTATTGGTCCCATCGAACCCCTTGTTGGCTGGGAGCGGAACAACGAAAGCGCCAAGTCCACTTGGTCGCTCAAAAAAGCCGTCATTTGCTACGCACCCGGCGCAATCGTCACGATGGAGAGAGATTTTACTCTTGGTCATTATAGCGTCTGGGAAGAGGTATCCGATTAGCGGACCAGGTTGGTTGGATTAGGGAATGGCTCCAAATTGGGAATATTCAAACCATCGTTCGAAACGTGCGGGCGAGAGTGGGTCTTGGTCATACCCTACTTGATACATTCCCAAGGTACATATCGGGTCAAAATGCGCCATCGTCCAGACAAAAAAACCCCCAAGGGTCATCAAGACCCTTGGGGGTTCTGTTCTGTGCGGCCGGCGCTTTTTCAAAAGCGCGTGATGTTGTAAAAGGCCTTTTTGCCGGCGTATTCGGCGGTTTCGCCCAGCTCTTGCTCGATGCGCAAGAGCTGGTTGTACTTGGCGATGCGATCGCCGACGGCGGCGGTGAATTTGCTCCAGCTTTTCCAATCGTCCTCGGCCAGGCCGTCTTCGACACGGGAGCGATTTTTCGGACAGGCTCCTAGTCTGGCCGGCGATACAGCGCGCCGAACACCAGAATGCCCAGCAGCGTTACGCCCAGGTCGATCAAGTCAAAGCTGCGGGTGGCGGAAAATGCTTGTAACAGTTCTTCTGCCGTTGCCAGCAGCGCCAGCAGACCCAGCACGACTGTTTTTGGTCTACGCGCCCACCAGCCGGCCGAGAGAAAGGCCAGTGCGCCAAACAGGCCAAAATGGAGCGCCTTGTCTGCGCCGGGCAGGGCGAGAAAGGCCAGGTTGAGGATATCGAGATATGCGCCGAGTATGGCGACCAGGATGAGGCCGAGTTGCCCCCATAACAGCCAGGCCCAGCGCGGACGTTTGTCCGTCGCGGGCGCCCAGATCGCGCCATAGATGACGAGGGCGGTGGCCGCGCCGACGATCGCGCCGCCGAGGATGTCGGTGGGATAGTGTTGTCCCAGATAGACGCGGGAAAAAGAGATGATGCCGGCGAGGGCGAACGCCGTGGCGACGGCTCGAGGCCGCGGCCAGAACAAGGCAATGAGCGTGGCGGCGGCAAATGCGGCGGCGGCGTGCCCGCTGGGAAAGGAGGGAAAGGCGGGCATGGGTATGATCGCGCGCGCGCCGGCCGGTCGGGGTCGATCCAGCGCGAACTGGATGCCGACGGACATCAAGGTGGCAAGCAAGACGGCAATCCAGATCGTCATGCTCTCTCGTTTGTGTTTCTTTGTGATCAAGAGTGGGAAAAGCAGTGTGCCGGGCATGGCGCTCAAGGTGATCCAGAGCATGGCCCGATCGAGGAACGGGTTGGCCCAGGCGTGGTTCAGGATGGCGAGCAGGTGTGTGTCCCAGTTCATGCTTGAGCCTTTTTGATCAGGGTCAGGGGGGCGGCGTTGGGGTCGCCGGGTTGGGCGCGCCGGGCGATGCCGTTGAGGACGGCCTGGAGCGTGGGGCGCATATAGGCCACCCACCGGGCTTTGATGATCAAGGCCCACAGCGGTTCCAACTTTTTCCACCCTCCGGCGTAGGCCAGGTGGCGCAGTTTGCCCGCCCAGTCCGATTTCGTATTCGCGCCCCGGAAAATCGAGCGCCAGCGGTAAAAGTCTCGATAGGCCTGCCAGTACCCGGCCTGGAGTTTGTCGGCCGGCATTTTGGCCGGTTGGAATACGGCGTGGCGGGTGTCGTACAGGTCCCAGTTGTGGGTTGTGATCCGGCCTTGGGCGGCCAGGCGGCGATAGAGCGCGGTGCCCGGATAGGGGGTGAGGATGTGAAAGGTGGCCGTTTCGATCCCTTGTTCGACGGCCCAGGCGACGGTGCGGGCAAAGACCGTTTCGTCGTCTTGATCCATGCCAAAGACAAAGCTGGCGTTGACCATCACCCCCAGGTCGTGCAGGCGGCGGATGGCCGCGGTATAGTCCTGGTCGAGGTTGTGCATTTTGCGCTGCTGCTCCAGGTTGTTCGGATTGAGCGTTTCAAAGCCGATGAACAGGCTGCGCAGGCCGCAGGCGGCGGCTTTTTCCAACAGGCCGGGTTTGAGCGTCGACCGGACCGTGCCGGCGGCCTGCCACACTCGCCCCATGCCTTTCATTCCGTCGAACAGCGCCCCGGCAAAGTGGGGGTCGGCAAAGAGGTGGTCGTCCAAAAAGTAGAGATGGCGTCCGGGCAGCCGGTCGATCTCGGCCAGTGCGGCGTCGACGGTTTGGGTGTAAAATGATTTGCCACCCTGGAAAAAGCTCTCTTTGTAGCAGAAATCGCAGTGATGGGGGCAGCCGCGCGAGACGACGATCGAGTTGGGTACCAGATAGAGGTGACGCTTGATCAGGTCTCTGCGGATGGGCGGCATGTTGACCAGCGAGCGGGTGCGCGAGTAATAGATTTCGCGCGGCCGCCCGGCGCGAAAATCGGCCAAAAAGGCGGGCCAGGTGTCTTCACCTGGGCCGATAAAGATGGTGTCGGCGTGTTGGCGTGCCTCGTCCGGCCGGGTGGTGACGTGCAGGCCGCCCAGGGCGACATGTACGCCGGCGGCCCGATAGTGATCGGCGATCTCGTAGGCGCGGTAGGCCGAGGTGATGTAGACCTGGATGGCGACCAGGTCGGGGTTGTCATCGAGATCGAGGGTTTCGACATGTTCGTCCTGGATGGCGATCTCGTCGCTGGGGTCGAGATAGCCGGCCAGGGTGGCCAGTCCCAGGGGGGGAAAGAGCGCGTACTTGATCGGTCGCCAGTAAGGGCTGGTCGCTTCGGTGAGTGCGGGTAAAACAAGTTTGACTTGCATTGATTTCCTCCAGGTTGGTCTCGGTTTTTTCATCAAGGCCACTATAGCATATCGCGGCGGGGCGCGTCCAGGTTTTGAATGTACTCGTTTTCGCACTCGAGTGCTTGACAGCGGGGCGGACGCCTGGTAAACTCGGTTGATGGAATTTAAAGTGGACGGAGGAGGATGGTGATGCTGGCTTTGTTTTTGGTGGAAGATAATGACGCGCTGCGCCGGGCGCTCAAGGCAGGTTTGGAGGCCACGGCGCGCGTGTTCGTGGTCGGTGAGGCGGACAGCGGTGAGGCCGCCGTGGCCTGGTTTGTGTCCGGCGCGCATGGCCGCGAGCACGCACCCGATGTGGTGTTGATGGATGTGCAACTGGGCGGCGAGATGAACGGCATCGAGGCGGCCATCGCCGTGCGGCGCGAGTACCCGCGTTTGCCGGTTGTGTTTTACTCGATTCAGGATGACGATGCTTATTATCGTGATTTTTTGCGCTCCGGCATTTTGAGTCACTATGCCTATGTTCGCAAAAGCAATTATTTGTTGCCGGCGAGCGTCGTGCCGCTGCTCAGTGACGCCGTCGCCGGCAAGAGTTTCATCGATCCAGAGATCGAGGCGCGGGTTCAAGAGGTGCGGCTCAAGGATGAGAACGATCCATTGGATTTGTTGGAGCCGAATGAGCGGGCGGTGGCGCTGTTGTTGGCGCAGGGGTTGACCAACGCGCAGATCGCTTCTCGGTTGGGGTTTCGAGATGGACGCGCGGTCAGTCGCACCAATGGGCAAATTTATGCCGTGTGGGGGCTGGGCGATACGGCGACCGATGAAAAGGTGGCGCGTACACGCGCGGCGATCATTGTTCTGGCTGGAAGGTTGATCGTGTGGGATCGGGCGGGGACGGCGCAGGTGATGGATGAGCGCGGGCGTTTGCAGGCCTGGGAGGCGGTTCAGTGACCGGGCGCTTTTATCTCGATTGGGCGATCATTGCCGTTTCTTTGTTCAATACGATCGTCTTGTTGTGGTTGGGGCTGACCGTGTTGCTCACGGCGCGGCGGAAAAGTTGGGGCGTCTGGCTGGCCGGCGGCGGGTTGCTGCTGGGCGGCGCGTTTTTCATCAGCCATTCGGCCATTTTGGGGCGCGGCTTGCAGGCGGTTGGCCGGGGGATGAATTTCTGGTGGTACGTGGGGTGGGGACCGGTCATCGTTTCGCCTTTGGCCTGGTATGTGGTCATGTTGTGGTATGCCGGTTTTTGGCGCGACCGGCGGTCGTCGCTGCGACGGCGGCAGGGGGTATGGTTTTTGCTGACCGGCGGCGTGTCGGTGGCGCTGGTGGGGATGCTTTTTTTCATCTATCCGCTGCCTTCTTTTGTCCAGGTTGCGGTGTTGGATTTGTCGGCGGCGCCCTCGGTTGCCGGTATTCCTGTTTTGATCCTGGCTTATCCATTTTATACTTTGTTATGTATCTCGCTTTCGTTCGATGCGCTGCGCCATCCCTCTCCATCGGGCGAGTTGATGCGGGATGAGGCGCGCCGCCGGGCGCGTCCCTGGCTGCTCGGATCGACGGTGTTGCTGTTGGTGGTCAGTTTGTTGGTGGCGTGGGTGATGGCGTGGATTGTTTTCAATGCCCGCCAGCGCGCTGTAGACGGCATTTATACCTCGATGTCCTATACGCTCGGCTGGTTCGATCTGGCGATCTCGTCGCTGATTGCTCTGGCGGTGGCGCTTTTGGGGCAGGCGGTGGTCGCTTATGAGATTTTTACCGGCGAGACGCTGCCCCGGCGCGGTTTTTTTCGGCATTGGCGCAATGCGATCATTCTCGCTGCGGGGTATGGCGTGGTTGTGGGCGGCGCGTTGGTGATTCAATTGCGCCCGGTTTACATGTTGTTGCTGACGACGGTGTTGATGGTTGTGTTTTACGCGCTGGTTGGCTGGCGGTCGTTTGGCGAGCGGGAGCGTTATATCGCGCATTTGCGGCCTTTTGTTTCCAGCCAGCGGTTGTACGATTCTGTGTTGACGGCAGCGGCAGCGACGCCGTCGTTGGCAGATGTCGATGTCGCCACTTTGTTTCGGGCGCTTTGCGAGGATGTGTTGGGGGTGCAGTCGGCTTGTTTGATCGCCGTGGGGACGCAGGCTTCGTTGATCGGCGCGCCGCTGGTTTTTCCGGGTGCGCGCTCGACGCCGTCGTTTTCTCTGGCGCCAATCATTGTGCAGTTTGATTCGCCGCAGACCATGTGCGTGCCGCTCGATCCGGCTTTGTACGGCGGCGCGACGTGGGCGGTGTCGCTGTGGCGCGAGCGGGGGTTGCTCGGTGTGTTGTTGTTGGGTAAAAAGCAGGGCGGCGGGTTGTATACGCAAGAAGAGATCGAGATCGCCCGCGCCAGTGGCGAGCGGTTGATCGACACGCTGGCTACCGTCGAGATGTCGCGCCGTTTGCTGGCTTTGCTGCGCCAGCGCATTGCTCAGGTCAAAGTGATCGAGGGGCAGGGGCGTCGTGTTTTGCACGATCAGATTTTGCCTCAACTGCACGAGGCGATCTTGTCATTGAGCGGCCGGCCGGATGCGGCGGTTGTACAGCGCGTGGTCGAGGCGCTGACCTCGGCCTATCGCCAGATCGCCGATTTGATGCGCGACACGGCCTCGGCCACGCCGCACCGCCTGTCGCAGCAAGGGCTGGTGGCCGCGTTGCGCGCCTGGGTTGCTCAAGATTCGACGTTGGCGCACGTGTCGTGGCGCATTCAGCCGGAGGCGGTCGGGGTGCTGGATCGTTTGCCTGTTTTTGTGAACGAGGTCATTTTTTTCGCGGCGCAAGAGTTGGTCCGCAACGCGGTGCGTCATGGCGCGCGTGACCTCGAGGCGCGCTCGCTGCGTCTCGAGATCGCGGTTGAATTTCAGGATGGCTTGCATTTGGCCGTTGTCGATGACGGCGTTGGCTTTGGCCTCGGCCCGTCGTCGACGGCGGGCGTGCATAATGGGCTTTGGCTGCACAGCACAATGTTGGCGGCCGTGGGCGGCAGCCTGTCGGTGGCGGCTTTGCCCGGCGGCGGCACGCGCGCCACGATCGATTTTGGCCGTCCGGCGCTCGATTCGTTCAACGATTGACTTTTGCCGTCTTCCGGTGTAAAATCCCAGTATACCAAAACCGTCGTATATATTTGAATAGCAGAGATGCTTCTTGATTTCTTGGCGGTTGGCGGGCTTTTCCACTGAAAAAACCAGGAGGCTTGAATGAACCAACCAAATGTACTTTATCTGATGAGCGACGAGCACAGTTTTCGCTGTATGGGGCATGTGCCGGAATCCACCGGGGGCGAGCCGGTCGATACGCCCACGTTGGATCGGCTGGCAGCGCAGGGCACGGTTTTCACGGACGCTTATTGCCAGATGCCGCTTTGCACGCCGTCGAGGTTGTGCCAGCTCACCGGGCTGGAGGTGCGCAAGTGTGGCGCGTGGAACAATGCGAGTGTGCTGCGCCCCGAGTTGGACACCTGGCCCAAGGCGTTTTTGCGCGCCGGTTACGAGACCTGTCTGGTGGGCAAGATGCACCTGGGGGGCAACCAGCAGTTTGTGGGTTTTCGACATCGCCCTTATGGCGATTTGACCGGCAAGACCGGCCATCAATGGGAGCCGGTCGATTCTGATGAGCGCAAGTCGATGCGGATGCGCACACAGGGTGCAGGGGTGACGCAGGTGCCGGAGAGTCTGATCCAGGACGAGATTGTCGCTCACGAGACGGTGGCTTTTTTGCGCGAGCACCAGCGTTCGTCGCCCGGCCAACCCTGGTTGTTGTGCGCTTCGTTCAGCCGGCCGCATTTTCCATTGACCGCGCCCCGGCGTCACTTTGATCGCTACTGGCCGGACGGCGTCACCGCGCCCAGGGTGCCCGCGGCCGGCGACGCCCGCGATCACCCCATGAGCGTTGGCATGCGCGCCGGGTTTATGGCCGACGAGATCACGTTTGACGAGATGATGCGCGCGCGCGCCGCTTATTTTGCCTGCGTGACCTATTTGGATGAGGTGATTGGCGATCTGTTGCTCCGGCTGGAGGCGAGCGGTTTGTTGGAGGACACGATCATTGTCTATACCACCGACCACGGCGAGATGGGCGGCGAGCATGGCGTGTGGTGGAAGAATGGCTGGTACGAGGCTTGCACGCGCGTGCCGCTGATCGTGTCTTTGCCCGAACAGCGCCGCAGCGAGTGCGCGGCGCAGCGTTGGCAGACGCCGGTGGCGCAGATCGATCTGTTCCCCACGCTGTGTACATTGGCCGGGATCGAGCCGCCGGATGGGCTGGATGGCCTCGATCTGTCGGCGGCGGTGCGCGGCGAGCAAGGGCCGGTTGAGCGTCCGGTTTTTTGCGACGCGCTCAACCCGCGCTGGGGCGCCGGCACCGAGTTTCGCTCGATCCGTTGGCAGCAGTACAAATACGTTGTGTTTCGTGATGCACCGCCATTGTTCTTTGATTTGGCGAACGATCCGGGGGAGCAGCGCAATTTGTTGGTGCGCGGCGTGCCGCCTCAAGCGCAGCGCGCGCTGGCTTATCTGGAGGCGTTTGCCGCCGAGTCGATCGACTTTGAGGCCGCGGAGCGAGAGCGCGTTGAGCGCGACGGCGATTTGCGGGTGCGCTACCGGCAGTACCTGCCGCCGTCGACCGGCAATTTGTACTTGATGCCGCCAACGGCCAAAGCGCCGTTGGGCCGGCTGGTCAACGCCGACGACGTGTTGTATCATCCAACGGTGATCAGCAGCGATTTGAGCGCCGCGTTTGGCGATTTTCCGGGAGGGGCGGGGCAATGAGGACACTCAGGTGTGCCGTGATCGGCCTGGGGCGAATCGGCTGGCGGTTCCACGTTCCGCAGATTCTCCAACACAAGGGGTTCGAGTTGACCGCCGTCGTCGATCCGCTGCCGGAACGGTTGGCGGAAGCCCGCACCGAGTTTGGCGTCTGTGGGTACGCGGATCATGGCGCGCTGCTGCGTTCGACAGAGCTTGATCTCGTTGTCGTGGCCTCACCGACGCGCTTTCACGTCGAGCAGGTGATGGCGGCTTTTGAGCACGGCGTCGATGTGTTTTGCGACAAGCCGCTCGCGCCCACGCTGCCGGAGGTCGATCGGCTGATCGCGGCGATGGAGCAGCATGGGCGGAAATTGATGGTCTACCAGCCGCACCGCGCTCGCGCCGAGGTAGTCGCTTTGCGATCTATTTTGTCCCAAAATTTGATCGGCCCATTGTACATGCTCAGGCGCGCTGTGCTGCATTATGCGCGGCGCAACGATTGGCAGGCTTTTACCCGGCACGGCGGCGGTATGCTCAACAATTACGGCGCGCATTACATCGATCAGCTTTTGTATTTGTGCGCTTCGCGCGCGCGGCGCATCTCGTGTGCGTTGCGCACGATCGCCAGTCTGGGCGATGCCGATGATGTGGTCAAGGCATTGATCGAGACCGAGAATGAGGTTATTCTCGACATCGAGATCAATATGGCGGCCGCTCATCCGGCGCCGCCATGGCAAATTTTGGGTCGATACGGCAGCATTGTCCTGGATCAGGCGCAGCGGGCCTGGCTGGTGCGTTTTTTCGACCCCAACGATCTGCCCAAGTTGGCCGTGCAGGAGGGGCTGGCGGCCAATGATCGACGTTATGGCAGCGGCGAGGTCATTCCCTGGCAAGAGGTGAGTGTGCCCGTGGAGCGGTCGGCGGCGATTGATTTTTATTCCAGGTGCTATGATTATTTTGCCCTGGGCGGAGAGCCGTTTGTCCCCATTTCGCAGACGCGCGAGGTGATGCGCGTGTTGGACGAATGTCGCCGCTGTGCAAGCAGCCCGTAAGGGAACCCGGTTGTCCCGAAATTCGCTGGATTTGACAATCCAGCGGGAGCCAGCGTGATTGATCCGCGAGGGGTAGACAAGAAGCGCAATCTGGCATATAATGGAATCAAGGACGACGCGGGAGAAACGGTGGCGTTTGTTGGCTCGATTATACTCGACAGATGTCGCAGCCCCAAAGTCAGGTTACGGTGGAGGAAGAACTTGCATCACCACCGATATGCTTGTAAGCATTACCATATTTGAGCCGGGTATTTTTTAGTCACAGTATGTACAGGGGGAAAGCAA
>CAYZYE010000162.1:0-9098 GCA_964481205.1 uncultured Anaerolineae bacterium
TCGGAATAGGGATTCCGAGGCTGCGGATTGGACAAACCGTGGCGGCGGAATCCCCGTCTTGTGGTGGAATTCCCACCTGGCCCCCAAATTAAAATGTCCCGCGCCCCACATACCGATTGCTCTCTGGCATGAGTTGGGGTATAATACGCACTTTGCCTGATTCGCTGAAAAAACCTGGCACTCGGGTCAACGCCGAGGTCAAGTATCAATAGACGCCGTAGATATTTACAAACACAACAGGGCTGTTCAATTCTAATTTGTGATTCAAGCCACTGCTGGCGGGGACTCGTCGCCGTAGGGGGACGACCAGCCAGTGGCTCGCCAGGCGCGGTTTCAACCGCTGGATTGTAGAATTGAACAGCCCTGACAAATACAAGATCATCCTGGCGTCCCTGGCGGTGAATCCTGTTTTTTTCAAGAGACTCGGAGATGGATATGGATCGGTTAAGAGCCATTCGCAATTTGATCATTGATATGGATGGCGTTTTGTACCTCGGCGATGCGCCGCTGCCCGGCCTGGAAGAGTTTTTCTCCTTTATCGAGCAGCAAGGCATTCGTTTTCAACTGGTGACCAATAACGCGACGTTGACGCCCGCAATGTATGTGCAGAAAATGGCGCGGATGGGCGTCGCCGTAGACGAGCGCAACATTCTCACTTCGGCGATTGGCACGGCCGATTACCTGGCCGCCCGCTACCCACGGGGGTCTCGCATCTATGCCATTTGCGAAGAAGGGATGCACGATGCGCTGCAACGCGCGGGGTTTGTCTTGAGCCGGCGCGACCCGGCGGCGGTGGTCGTCAGCTTTGATCGCGACATTTCTTACGCCAAGTTGCGCGAGGCGACGCTGTTGATCCGGGCGGGAGCGCCGTTCATCGCCAGTAACCCGGACCGGACGCTGCCCGTGCCGGAGGGACAAATTCCCGGCACCGGCACGATCGTCGCCGCGGTCGAGGCGGCGACCGACCAGCGCCCCATTGTGGTCGGCAAACCGGAGCCGTTTTTGATGGAGCAGGCGATGGCGCGTATGCAGGCGACGCCCGAAATGACCGCCGCCATCGGCGACCGCCCCGAAACCGACATCCTGTCGGCGCAGCGGGCCGGGCTGCTCAGTATCCTGACGCTTTCCGGTGCGACCGACCGCGCCCGTCTGTCCACATTCGAGATCAAACCGGACATTGTCCTGGACGACATCCGGGCTTTGGTGGAAGGATGGAAGCAGGTATTGGGGCGATGACCGGCGCGGAGCCTATGCCGGCCCAGATATTGAACCAGCGTTTGAGCATATTGCAGGCGCAAATGTCCATGTGGCGGCAACCCAAGTTTCGGGCGATGCAGATTTGGGAATGGCTGTACGTTCACCTGGCCGGCCGTTTTGACGAGATGAACAATTTGCCCAAGTCGCTGCGCGCCCAATTGTCCCGTGTGTACGAGATCGACCCGCTGGTGCCCATCGACGAGCAGTTGTCTCGAGACCGGTTGACCCGCAAAATTTTGTTTCGTTTGGCCGATGGGGAGACAATCGAAAGTGTGTTGATGGCCTACGAGCGTCGCAACACGGTCTGCGTATCGACCCAGGTCGGGTGTCCGGTGGGCTGCGCGTTTTGCGCAACCGGTCAAGGCGGCTTTTCCCGCAACTTGAGCGCGGCCGAGATCATTGCCCAACCGCTCTACTTTGCCCGGCAGCTGCGCGACCAGGAACAGACGCTGACCCATATTGTGGTGATGGGGATGGGCGAGCCGTTGCTCAATTACGACGCGCTGTGGCAGGCCGTGGAAACGTGGAACGATCATCGTGGGTTCAACCTCGGCGCGCGCAAGATCACCGTATCGACGGCCGGGTATGTGCCCGGCATCGAGCGGCTGGGCGGGGAAAAGCTCCAGGTCGGGCTGGCCGTCTCTTTGCACGCGCCAAACGATGCGTTACGCGATCAACTGGTGCCGCTGAACAAGACGTTTCCCCTGGCCCGGTTGCTCGCGTCATGCCAGGCTTATATCGAACAAACAGGTCGCCGCGTGACGATCGAATACGCCCTGATCGACGGCGTCAACGACTCGATGAGCCAGGCTCGACACCTGGCCGCGCTCTTGAGCAGGTTGATGTGCCACGTCAACCTGATTCCACTTTACGCATCGCCCGGCTGCGATTACCGTCCATCGAGTACGGCGCAGGTGCAAATTTTCCGGCGCACGTTGGAACAAAACGGCATCCCGGTGACGGTGCGCCTGCGTCGCGGAGCCGACATTCAGGCCGGGTGCGGGCAGCTGCGGCAAAAAAGGCCGTGATCGCGCGGGATATTTATCTTGATTTTTTCGTCAAAGCAGTGTATTATTGTCTTTGATAAAGAAATAGCCTCGAACAACGATTGGAAACCTTTGGACGGTCAAAAAATGGCAGCGCCAACCAAGATCAAAATTGCGCCTTCGATCCTATCCGCCGATTTTGCGCGCCTGGGTGACCAGGTTGCGGCCGCCGAGGCCGCCGGCGCGGATTACATTCACTGCGACGTGATGGACGGCCATTTTGTGCCCAACATCACGATTGGGCCACTGGTCGTGCGCGCGGTACGCCGGGCGACGACTTTGCCCCTTGACGTACATTTGATGATCGAAAAGCCGGAACGCTACCTGGAAGAATTTGCGCGCGCCGGCGCAGACAATCTCACCGTTCACCTGGAAACATGCCCGCACATTCACCGCACCATTCAACAGATCAAAGACCTGGGTGTGCGCGCCAGCGTGACGATCAATCCCGGCACTCCGCTGAACACGTTGGAAGAGATTTTGCCCGATGTCGAGATGGTATTGTTGATGACGGTCAACCCGGGCTTTGGCGGACAGTCGTTTATCGAAACGATGCCGTCCAAGATCGCGCGGCTGCGCGCCATGATCGAGAGCCGGGGCCTTGACGCCGACATCCAGGTGGACGGCGGCGTCAACCTCAAAACCGTGGCGCGAGTCGTCTCTGCCGGGGCAAATGTGTTGGTGGCCGGCGCGGCCGTCTTTGCCGCGCCAGAGGGCATCGAACTCGCCATCCGGCAATTGCGCCGCGCCGCCAGCGCCGCGATACAAAAAAACAGGCTCTAAACAGAGCCTGTTTGCAATCGCTGTGGGGCAACAACCCCAATTATTTGCCCGATGTCTTGTTCCGGGTGCGCAAGCACTTGGCGCAAATATAGACCTTGCGGGCGCGGCCGTTTTCGGTAATCGTTACCTTTTGAATATTGGGGTTCCACTTTCTTTTGGTTTTGTGCAAAGAGTGTGGTACATTGTTACCGGACATTTGCACTTTGCCGCATATTTCACATTTAGCCATAATAAATACATCCCTTTCAAACCTGTGATATTTAACCTGAACGTACAAAATACAAGCGAGACAAGCGAATTGTCCCGCAAGTGTGCTCTAATATATATCGAATCATATTTGACGTGCAATGTTTATCGTCTGACAAACATTGCGTATCATACCACAAGACCAAGATTTTAGCAAACGAGGAAACCCAATGAGTGAAGCAAATGTCCAGGGGCAGATTCAGGTTTTTCCATCTGCTGTGGCAACAATCGCAAACTATGCCGTGCTAAACTCGTATGGCGTGGTGGGAATGGCGTCCAAAAACCTGGTCAATGGATTGGCGCAGGTGCTTCGACCGGACAGCAAACGGGGCGTCGATGTGCGTATCGACGGCGACGAGATCGAGATCGACTTGTATGTGGTTATGGAATACGGCGTGCGGATTGCAACCGTGGCGCGAAACATTATGAGCAGCGTCAAATTCAGCGTGGAAAAAACGGTCGGTGTGCCGGTGTCCTATGTCAATGTCCACGTGCAGGGGTTGCGGGTCAGCAAGACCTGAATAGCCAAGTCTACCGGAAAAACGCGCCTGCGCTCCCATCGACCGCAAACAAGTCAATGTGCCATTGCCAACCCAGGTATAGGTATCGTCTCGAGATGGGCCGGGTAGTGATGTGAGGAGCAAATATTTTGAGCAGCCACTCTGTGTTAAAAGAAACCTTTAATCCAACCAAACCGATCCTGGCTTGCGACGGCCAGGGGTTCAAACAACTGCTGATGGCCAGTCTCAAGTGGTTGGAGCGACACACCGAGTACGTCAACAGCCTGAACGTCTTTCCCGTGCCCGATGGCGACACCGGGATCAATATGTATCTGACTTTGCAGGCGGCCTGTCAAGAGATCCGCGATCGGCCAGAGCGAGAGGTCAGCACGATTGCCTACCACGCCTCGCGCGGTGCATTGATGGGCGCCAGGGGCAACTCGGGCGTCATCCTGTCGCAGATTTTGCGCGGTTTGGCGCAGGGGTTGGAGGGCAAAGAAGACTTTAACGCGGTCGAATTTGCAACTTCGCTCGATTCGGCCGCGGCGGTCGCATACAAGGCGGTGATCAAGCCGGTCGAAGGCACCATTCTCACCGTGATCCGCGAATCCAGCGAGGCGGCGTTGGATGTCGCGCCCCAAATTTCGGACTTGCGCGACCTGTTTGAATACATTGTGCATTCGGCCCGCGAGTCGGTGGCGCGCACGCCCACCCTGCTGCCCATTCTGCGCGAGGCCGGCGTGGTCGACGCCGGCGGGCAAGGCTTGTTTGTGATCTTGGAAGGCATGTCGCGGTACGCGCAGGGCGAGATCGATACGGCAGATGTTGCCCTGACGCACGCCGTGGACCTGGGCGGCCCCCAAGGGCAGTTGGAACAGGAATATGGCTATGACGTGCAATATGTGATCAGCGGCCGCAACCTCGACGTGGCCCAAATTCGCCAGGAACTCTCGGCGATGGGCACATGCCCGCTCATCGTCGGCGACAGTACCACGATCAAGGTACATATTCACACTCCCACGCCCGGCGATCCATTGAACTATGGCGCTCAAGTCGGGTCGATCAGCCGCGTGATCGTCGAGAATATGCAGGAACAGTACCAAGAGTTCATCATGAGCCAGGCCGCGCCGGTACTCCCACAACAAGAACAAGAACTCGAGATCGCGATCGTCGCCGTGTCGCCGGGGGCCGGGCTGAGCCGGATTCTCGAGAGCCTGGGCGCCAATGTGATTGTCCCCGGCGGGCAGACGATGAATCCGAGCATCGAACACCTGCTCGAAGCCGTCGACAATGCGCCCTCGCACCAGGTCATCATTTTGCCCAACAATTCAAACATTATCCTCGCCGCCCAGCAAGCCCAGGCGTTGGCCGAAAAGCGCGTGCGCGTGGTTTCGACCAAAACCATTCCGCAGGGAATCAGCGCAATGTTGGCCTACAACTATAACGCCGATTTGGACACCAACACGCGCGCGATGGAGCGCAGCATCCACGACGTGCGATCGGCGCAGATCACCACCGCCGTGCGCGACGTGCGTATGGATGATCTCGATGTCCGGGAGGGACAGCTGATCGGCCTGGTCGATGGCAAACTGGTCGTCGCCGACGACGATCTGGAATCGCTGACGACGAAATTGTTGGCGCACCTGGACATAGACGATGTCGAGGTGCTGACCCTGTACTATGGTCAAGATGTGACCCAGGAACAGGCGCAGGCCTTGTCCGCCTTGATCGAGGCCCAGAACGCCGATCTCGAGATCGAGGTCTTGGACGGCGGTCAGCCCCATTATTACTATATCATCTCGGCCGAGTGAACCTCGCTATTTCAAAGGAAAGAAGTTTAGCAATGGGTGTTTGTGTCGTTACCGATTCGACAGTTCGTTTCCCTCCCAACATGCCCCCTGATTTGCCGGTGACCATTGTGCCGCTTCATATCAAAATGGGCGCGCAAACGTACCTGGACAACGGCGAACTGGATGAACAAATGTTCTTCGACCTGTACCGCCGCTCCGGCGAGCGGGTGCGAGTGTTGCCGCCAACCGTCGATGAATTTTACCAGGTCTACAGCGCGTTGCACCAGACAACCGGCGAAATCCTATCCATTCATCTGCCCAGCAAACTGGGACAGACGATTGAACACGCCCGGCGCGCGGCCAACATGCTCCTGGGCCAGTGCAAAATCCAGGTGATCGACGCCGAAACCACGTCATTGGGGCTGGGCATTCTCGTCGAAGCCGCCGCACGCGCAGCAACGACCGGGGAGCATATTGACGATATTGTGCGTTATATTCGCGGCATCGTCCCCCAAATCTATATCGTCTTTTTTGCCGAAAACCTCGACGACCTCAAGCACGCCGACGGCATCGGCGAGGCGCAGGCATTGTTGGGCACAATGTTGGGCATCAAGCCGCTCTTTACACTAGAAAGCGGCGAAATCATCCCCATCGAAAAAGTACGGAGGCGATCCGAGGCCGTCGAAAAGCTGATCGAATTTGTGACCGAGTTTGACGCGATCAACCAGGTGGCGATCATAAAAAATTCGGACGCGCCAACCGAGGAAACGACCTACATTGCCGAACAGCTGCGCGACGAGTTTCCCGGCATCGAGGTGCCGGTGATGGCCTATGGCCCGGTGTTAATGTCGTACATTGGCCCGGCGGCGCTGGGCGTCGTGGTGTACGAAGACACCTCTTTGGAGGTCTGACCCGGCGTGTGCCGGCAACCCGTTCAACGCTCTCGCCGGCCGCAGAGAACGCCGGGCAATGAAACACCATGTTTTGTCGAAACCATTGTGAACGCCTACCGAAACCGCAGAGTGAGGAAATTTGAGTTCTATACTGACCAAATTGCAAAAAATGATCTCCCTGGAAATTGAACAAGGGTATGAAAACAAAGCTGTGATCGGCGGGCTGAAAGGGGTCTTGCACTGGTGGCCAAAGCAAGCCCGCCAGACCTTTCCCTTGCCCCAACAAAGCGCGCTGATCGAGAGCGTGATCGCCTTGATCCAGAAATATGGTACGCTGCAAACCGTAGAACAACGCAGCAGCGTCATTGCCGACATTCAAAAGAACCTGGCGCAAATAGAAACTGCGGGCGGGCGCCCGGCGCAGACCGAAACGCCGCCGCCCAGACCCACGGTTTCGCCGCCGCCGGCCGGCGAGCGTGACGCGGCCGAGACCGACGTCGCGGCAAGCGGCGCCAAAAACCATCCACGCCTCGGCCTCGATTCGCCGGTGACGGTCCTTTCGGGAGTCGGGCCAACGCAGGCCAAACGGCTGAAACGGCTGGGCATTTCGACCATCGACGACATTCTGTGGTTCTTTCCACGCCGCCACGAGGATTATTCGAGACTGAAACCCATTGCCCAGCTCGAATACGGCGAGCAGGTGACGGTGATCGGCACCGTTCGCGCCACCAAGGTCAAACGGCACCGCGGCGGCACGGCCATTGTCAACACTGTCGTCGCCGACGGCTCTGGCTCGATCCAGGTGACCTGGTTCAACCAACCATATCTGGCCAATCAACTCAAGCGCGGGCGCCAAATCGTACTCAGCGGCCAGGTCAGCGAGTACCTGGGACGGCGGGTGATGTCCAGCCCCAGGTGGGAACCGCTGGAAGCGGAGCAGATCAACACCGGACGTCTGGTGCCCATCTATCCGCTGACGCAAGGATTGGGCGCCAATTGGCTGCGCAAAATGATCAAGCGCACCGTCGATTATTGGAGCAAACGGCTGCCCGACCATCTGCCGGCCGGCGTCCGCAATCGGCTGGGGTTGATGCCGCTAGAGCAGGCGGTGGCGCAGATGCACTTTCCCGACGACGGCGACATGCTGGCGCGGGCGCGGCGGCGGCTGGCGTTCGACGAGTTTTTTGTGTTACAGCTTGGCGTGCTGCGCCAGCGACAGCAGTGGCGCAGCGAACCGGGCGTTTCCATTCGCGCCGAACCGGCGCGGCTGAAAACGTTCCTGTCGAGCCTGCCTTACCAGCTGACCGGCGCGCAGCAGCGCGCGCTCGACGAGATCGTCCGGGACATGGCCGACGACCGTCCGATGAGCCGCCTGTTGCAAGGCGATGTCGGCTCGGGGAAAACGGTGGTCGCAGCAGCGGCGATGCTGCTTGTGGCCCAGGCCGGATACCAGGCCGCAATCATGGCCCCCACCGAGATTTTGGCCGAACAGCACTTTGAAAACCTGAGCCGGCTGTTGGGCGCGCATGGGATCAATGTGTGCCTGTTGACCGGCAGCGTGCCGCAGGCGGAAAAAGAGGCGATTCACGCCGAGATCGCCTCCGCTCAAGCCCAGGTGGTCGTCGGCACGCACGCGGTGATTCAAAAAACCGTCGAGTTTGCGCGTCTGGCGCTGGCCGTGGTCGACGAACAGCACCGTTTTGGCGTGCGCCAGCGAGGCATTCTACGCGGCAAAGGCTACCACCCACACATCCTGGTGATGAGCGCGACGCCCATCCCGCGCACGCTGGCGCTGACCGCCTATGGCGACCTCGATCTGTCGACGATTGACGAAATGCCGCCCGGCCGACAGCCGATTCAAACCAAGTGGTTTATGCCTGCCGAACGAGAGCGGGCGTATCGATTTTTGCACGCCCAGATCGACAAGGGACGGCAAGCCTTTATCATTTGCCCGTTGGTCCAAGAATCAGACAAAATCGAGGCCAAAGCGGCGGTCCAAGAACACCAACGGCTGCAAAAGTCGATTTTTCCAGATCTGCGTCTGGGGCTGCTGCATGGCCGGCTCAAAGGTGAAGAAAAAGAAGCGGTGATGCGCCGCTTTAGCGAGGGCGAGTTGGACATTTTGGTGTCCACCTCGGTGGTCGAAGTGGGCATTGATGTGCCCAATGCGACGGTGATGATGATCGAAGGCGCCGACCGCTTTGGACTGTCGCAGCTGCACCAGTTTCGCGGCCGCGTCGGGCGGGGCGAGCACCAGTCTTTTTGCATTTTGATGGCCGATACAGTGACCGACGTGGGCGAAGAGCGGCTGCGGGCCATCGAAGAGACGCAAGATGGATTCAAGTTGGCGCAAAAAGACCTGGAGCTGCGCGGCCCCGGCGATTTTTTCGGGACCAGGCAGAGCGGGTTGCCCGAACTAAAACTGGCTTCACTGGGCGACACGCCCTTGCTCGAGTTGGCGCGCCGCGAAGCACAGACCTTGTTTGCTCAAGACCCGAAACTCGCTCAACCCGGCCACCGCCTTTTGGCCTCCAAAGTGGAGGCATTTTGGAGCGGGCAGGGCGACCTGAGTTAGAATGAGAT
>CAYZYE010000163.1:0-8940 GCA_964481205.1 uncultured Anaerolineae bacterium
TTTTTCAGCGACCTCCCAGATCGCACTGAAACGCGCGCAAGACACACTTATTTGCATCACCTGGCCGTTTCGAGTATAATAGGTCGGATTGTCAACTGCCGAAAGGTGTACCCGGCCTTTCGAGACCACAATACGAGAGAAATAGTATGTCACAAGAGACAAGCACGGAACAACGTATTCGCCTTGCCAACCTGAAAGCCAAGCAAAAGTTTGAAGGCCATGTCGTCCGGATCGAATTGTACGGCGCCTTTATCGACTTTGGGGCTGAAAAAGATGGGTTGGTCCACATTTCACAGATCAGCAAAACACGGATCAACAAAGTCACCGACGTCATCAATCAAGGGGACACTGTGACCGTCTGGATCAAAGAGGTTGACGCCCAACAGGGGCGCATCGGGCTGACCATGATCGAGCCGCCTGAACGCACAATGAGCGACCTCAAGCCCGACATGATTGTGAACGGCACCGTCACCAAGTTGGCCCCCTATGGCGCCTTTGTCAACATTGGCGTGGGACGCGACGGCTTGATCCACATCAGTGAAATGGCTGAAGGGCATATCAACCAGCCCTCAGATGTCGTGCAAGAAGGCCAGGAAATCCAGGTTCGCATCGTCAAGGTCAACCGCAAAAAGCGGCAGATCGAACTCAGCCTCAAAAGGCTTGAGGAACAAGATATTCAGATCGATGTGAACGAGGACGAGGAAGAGCCGATGACGGCGATGGAACTGGCCTGGCGCAGTGCGATGGAGAGCCAGGGGCATTCGCTCAAAGTCGAAACCAGGCACAAGGGGCGTCGCCGGCGCAAAGGCGACATTCGTCGCCAGCGGGCGGCAATCATTGCGCGGACGCTGAACGCGCGCAAAGACTAGACCCTGGTTGGGGTTCACCCTGGTTTTTACAGAGCCACCCACCAGGGCTATTCAATTCTTGTCAAGTCACCGCTGGCGGGGACTCGTCGCCATAGGGTGACGACCAGCCAACGGCTCGTCAGGCGCGGCTTTAACCGCCGGATTGTAGAATTGAACAACCCTGGACACCCACTTGAGCGGACCGCCGGCCGAGGCCGGCGGTCATCGCTCTGATTCAGCCTACCTTCCCAGAGTTCGAGTTTCACCCACCACCTGGAGAAGGTAGGCTGTTGGGCGTTATTGGCGGCTCAAAAAACGCGCTTCGATCAATGTCGCCACGCCGGCCGCGTCATCGAGGTCAAACCTCGGCACGGCCAGATCGACCGGATGATCGCTGACCAGCGCAATGATCTCATGGCTGCGGCAAACCGGTTCTGTACCCAATTCTCGGCGAGAAACCTCGATCTTGGGCGTGTGCGCGCGTTTATAGCCCTCGGTCAAAATCAAGTCCATCGCCCCCAACATCGCCGCCGCCTCTTGCAAGTCGATCTCTTGATCGACCTGGCGAATCAGGCTGACGTGATGGGGCGAAACAAAAGCCACGGCATCTGCGCCGGCGCGAGTGTGCTTCCAGGTGTCCGTGCCCGACTTGTCCAGCGCAAACTCGTGTACGCTGTGTTTGATCACGCCAACACGATAGCCGCGCCGTTTCAACTCGGCAATGAGCTTGACCAAAAACGTCGTCTTGCCGACCCTGGCGCGGCCGGCGATGGAAACAATGGGAATAAAAGCGTTCTGTAACGTCAAGGCGTTTTGTCCTTTTGAAAGAGTACACAATGAATGCAGACCAATCGACAGGTGAAATGCCGCCGGCGCCCGAACACCGCGCCGGGTTTGTCAGCGTGATCGGCCGGCCCAATGTTGGCAAATCTACGCTAATGAACGCTTATTTGAAACAAAAAATATCAATTGTTTCACCCAAACCGCAGACCACACGGCGGCGCGTGCTCGGCATTCTCACGCTAGACGCGGCGCAGATCATCTTTGTCGATACGCCGGGCATTCATCAACCGCACCACAAATTGGGCGAATTGATGGTGCGCACTGCGGTCGAGACCATCCCCGACGCCGACGTCATCTTGTGGCTGGTCGACGCCGCGCATTTGCCCACCGATCAAGATCGACACATTGCTCAGCTGATCGAGCGGCACGGGGCCGGAAGCCCCGTCATCATCGGCCTGAACAAGAGCGACCTGCTGCCCGCCCCAGAACGCGACCCCCGCTTGCAATCGTTCGTGCAGCTGCTCCCCCCCACCGAGGTCTTGTTCATCTCGGCCACCCAGGGTGAAAACCGGAAACTGCTGCTGACGACCCTCATCCAACACCTGCCACCGGGGCCTTGCTTTTACCCTCCAGAGCAGGTCACCGATCAAACGGAGCGGGCCATCGCCGCAGAATTGATCCGCGAACAGATACTAGAACGCGCCCGCCATGAAGTGCCTCACGCCGTAGAGGTGATCGTCGACGAGTTCAAGGCTCGCTCCCAGACCTTGACTTTTATCCACGCCACGGTGATCGTCGAACGCGCCTCGCAGCGAGGCATCTTGCTGGGACACAAGGGACGGATGATCAAGTCGATCAGTCAGGCCGCGCGCAAGCAGATTGAAGAACTGCTGGGCACGCAGGTTTACCTGGAACTGTGGATCAAGGTCCGGCCCAAATGGCGTCAAAAAGACCACGAGTTGGAAAACCTGGGCTACCAGCGCCCCGGCTAAGACTTGCGTATCTCTATGTATCTCTGGGCAGTGTAAAGACAAATGTGCTGCCCTTGCCCAGATCGCTGTCGACCCAGATGCGCCCCCGGTGCGCGTCGATCACCGATTTGACCAGATACAACCCCAACCCCGCGCCCTGCGTGCGCCGGCTGAGCGCGCTCTCGACGCGATAAAACCGCTCGAAAATGCGCTCGCGATCGTTGGGCGGTATACCAATCCCCTCATCGGTGACGGCCAGGTAGACAAACTCGTCGTCGTAACGCCCGGAGAGCATAATCCGCCCGCCGTCCGGAGAATACTTGATCGCGTTCGAGATCAGATTGGTCAGCACCTGACGCAGCCGCTCGTGGTCGGCCTGCACCGGCGGAAAATCGGGCGGAAAATCAAGCTCGAACGTATGGCGCTCGGTTTGGGTGCGAAAATCGTTGACCGTCCGCTCGGCCATTTTATCCAGGCGAATGTCGGTCTTGTCCAACTCTAGTTGGCTGGATTGCAAACGCGACACGTCCAGCAAATTGTCGATCAGCCCCGCCAGGCGATCGCTTTCCTCCTCGATGACGGCCAGACTTTCGTGCAGCGTCTCTTCATCCCAGTGGGCGTCTTTGCGACGCAGCGTGCTGGCATAGCCCTTGATCAATGCGACCGGCGTTTTGAGTTCGTGCGAGATGACCGAGATAAAAGTCGATTTCATCTCTTCCGTCTCTCGAAAATGCGTAATGTCACGCACATTGGCAATGATATTCACCAACTGGTTGTCCGAATCCATCAGCGGCGAATAAGTGATCCCCAAAGTCACGCGGATCCCATCAGGCCGGATCAAATCACCCTCGACGGAAGCGTTGTGACCTTGTTGGCAGCCGGCAGGCGGGCAGAGTTTGCAAACCGATCGATCCTGGGCAGGGTCTTGGGCCACCAGCACTTCCCAGCAAAAACGGCCAATCGCGTCTTGCGCCGGGATGCCGGTCATCGTCGCCAACGCCCGGTTGAAAACGGTGATCTGATAATCGGGATTGAGGATCATGACCCCGTCGCCCGAGTGTTCAATGATCGCATCGAGCCGCCGTTTTTCCTGCGTGATCTGATAGTACAGTTTGGCGTTATGCACGGCGATTGCCGCCTGCCCGGCAAAGGCCGCGAGCACGCGACGGTCGGCGATTGAAAAGGCCGCGCCTTCACGCCGAAACACATAAATCACACCGACGAGCGCGTCATTGACCGTCATCGGCAAACCCACAGTTTGTTGGAGCACAATGCCCGCCGTGCGCGCGATCTGATTCAACTGGCGTTGCAGGTTGGGAATGGCCTGCTGAAGCGGGTCGAGCGTGCTCGCCGAAATGTCCTCAAAAAGAGGTTCGAGCAAAGGCCAAACCTGTTTGGACAACCCGTAACCGGCGGTGATTCGATAACTTTTGTCGGCCTGCACCAAAGCGATCAGCCCAACCTGACCGCCAACCAACTCGGTCGCGGTTTCCAAAATAAGACGCAGCACCTCACCCAGATCAAGCCGAGACGTCATCGCCCGGCTGATCTCGAGCAGATAATCACGCTGCCACAAACGATAATCTCTCAACATTTTTTTCCCCGGTACAACTCAAAGACAGGAGTAAATGTACAATGAACAATACGACTCGTTGGGAACCGATGGAAGACCTGATCACCCTGCGCGACGCGATGAACCGCCTGGTCCAAGAAAGCGTGGCGCGCGCGCGGCCTTTTTTGCCCGGATATTCGGGGAACACCGGCTTTGCCCTGGACATCTATGAGAGCGACGAAGCCGTGATCGTCGAGGCCGAACTGCCCGGCGTCAAACCGGAAGACGTCGACATTGCCATGAGCGGTGACATGTTGACGATCAAGGCCCACAGGCGACAAAAAGAAATTCAACCGGAGCGCTATCTCGGTCAGGAACGCCACTTTGGCGGATTGAGCCGCTCGGTGCGCCTTTCCAGCGATCTCGATCCCGAACAAGCAAGCGCCGAATTTCAAGACGGAGTGCTCGTACTGACGCTGCCCAGGCGTGAAGAAAGCAAACCCAAGATTATCCAGATCAAACCACGCGCCGGATAATCTGCGCCGCTCACGGCGCCGCGCCAATCTCGATCTGCGCCAACAGCACATAATCGCCGCATGCGCCCTCACCCAGCGCGGACAGGCGCGTGTTGCGGCCCGGATTATAAAACCCGCTGATCAGCCGGTACGTCCCCGCCGGAGCAGCCGGGTCGATGGTCAACAAAAAGCGGTTGCGAATCACCGCGCCGGGCGTCCAGTGCGAAGTGGGATACTCGGCGGCGCCGGCGATCAGGTCTTGCTGGGCGACGATCTGGTCGTCTGCCCCCAAAATTTGCACAAAGACCTTGTAATCGTGTCGCACCTCGTCCGGCGCTTGCCAGTACAAATACAGGTAAACGGTTTCGCCAGGCCGAAACGCGCGCACGGGCAGATCATAGCCCAATAACTGAATCTGCCCTCCCGACCCGGCCGCGCAAAACTCGGCGCGCTGTACCGTGCGCGGCGCATCGACCAGCAGCGGCCCCGCGCTGATGTCGAAACGCATCAGCGCCATCTGGTGGAACGTCTGCCCCACGCCAGGCCGGTGATAGGTCTGTTCCAGCGCGTCAGCGATCAACCCGGTCGGGTCCGAAATGTACGGCTGCCACAGCACCAGCCAAAGCTGTTCATGCCCAACGATAGCCTCATTGAGCGCGCCCAACAGCTTGGGTTCGATCGGCTCCCGCGTGGTTGGCAGCAACTTGTCGGGCAACGGCAGCGCCGGCAGTGCGTCGCCGGCATAATACGCAAACGCCGGAAAGGTATACCCCCCCACCAGCACGACGAGGTCGCGGTCGGTCGCCTCGGCCATGATATAGTCCACCACGGCGCGCATATCCGGGCGGTACAAGCGGTCGTCAAAATAATAGCAGGTCAACGCGCGCCCGGCCGCGCCGATCGAGAGCGTGAGCGGCAGCAGCAAAACAAGCCACGCCGTCGCCCCGCTCAAACTCGACCGGCGCCGCTGCGCCCAGCGCACCAACCACCGTATCCCCACCGCCGCGCCGAGCAAAAACGCGGGCAGTGCGTTGAGCAGGTAACGAGGCGAAAACTTGGGATGGGTGGCGGTCAGTATGATCAACACGACCGCCGGCGCCAACACCCACAGCCACAGCAGCGCCAACTTGAGACGGTCGCCCCGTCGCCACAAGAGGGACAGCGTGCCCGCCAGGGCCAAAAACGACAGCGACCACACCGCGCCGTGCGCCCAGGCGCCGGTCAACGTCTTGCCCACCGCAAACGCAGCCAGCGTTTGACCGACGATCTCTTTCCAATAAACCGCGCCGTGCCAATAAGTCGCGTTTGCCCCCAACTGAGCCACAACGAACGGCATCCACGGCAGCAAACACAACGCCGTCGCCCCTTGAGCGGCGATCCAGCGCGCCGCCGGCGCCCGTGATCGCGGCCCGGCCGGGACAAGCGCCCAGATCAAAAAAGCCAGGTTTAGCGCCAGCAGCACAAACCCGCTGTAAAAATGCGAATACAAAGCGCCTGCGGCCAGCAACACATATCGCGCAATGTGCCGCCGCCGCGCCCGTTTTTGCAACACGCCAAATGTCCGGGGAAACAGATCGAGCGCCGCGTCTGCCGCGCCGATGACCAGCGTCAGCGCCAACGCATAACCCCGCGTCTCTTGCGCAAACCAGATTGAAAACGGCGACAGGGCCAACAGCAGCGCAGCGATCCACCCTGTCTCCCGGTCAAAAAGGCGCATCCCCAGGCGATAGATCCAGGCGACGGCGAGCACGCTCCACCACGCCGAAAGCATCCGCACCGAAAACTCGCTGTCGCCGCACCACCTGATCCAGAGATGCAGCAAGAGCGGGTGCAACGGCGGGTGTTCGCTTTGCGAGACACGCTCCAACGTCTCGATCAGCGTCCCACGCGCGTAATAGATACTCAACCCTTCGTCGTACCAAATGCTCTGGCGATCCAGATAGGCGACGCGCAACGCGAACGCCGCGCCAATCACCGCCAGCAGCAGCCCCCATTGCACCAACTTTGCATGCCCAAACGACGTTTTCATACGGCTTTCAGATCATGAAAAATTCCCAGGAGCAATGTGTCACATCCTGGGAACTTGGGCGGATGGCCTTACCCCATGTACCAGACCCACCGCGACCCGCGCATCTCTTTGACCAGATCCGTGGTCGAAATAATGCCGATTGGACGGCGGTTTTTGCCTTTCCCTTCGACGACGATCAAGCGGTGGACGCCATTCGCCAACATCACCTCGACCGCTTTTTGCGCCGGCGCCTGCGGTTCAATATCATACACCATGTGACTCATCAACTCCCTGGCCGTGTGCGTGGTCAGGTCCTCGCCAAACAAGCGAATGATGTCGGTATGAGAGACCACCCCCAATGCCTGGTTGTGTTCATCCATCACCACAATCGCATGAACGTCCGTGTCGCTGACAATGCGCACCACTTCGTTCATCGGTGTTTCCGGTTTACAGGCGATCACGCCCTTGTGCATCAAATCGCCGACCAACTTGTCTGTCATTGCAACCTCACAATTCTCAACTGGGAGCGCGCTGAAAAACTCGCCAACGCGCCTGTCAATCGCAGAGAGTGCAAAGAAATAAAATATCCAGTAGCACCATAGATATTTGCAAACACGAGATGCTCTCTGCGTTCGCGGACTGACTTGCCAAAGCGTCCTTTGCGATCAATTTTTTTTCAGCGACACCTAGTACGCGCGGCCCAAAATCACCTTTTCCGTCGCCGGTTTGCCGCAAATAGCGCACACCCCCGGCTCGTGGTTCTGCTCCAACGGGATGCAGCGGGTGGTGGCTTTGGTCTCATCCTTGAGTCTGACCTCGTCCTGTGGATCGCCGCACCAGTAGGCGTACACAAATTTATCCTGCACCGAGGCCTTGATCTCGTCATAGGTCGCGGCCTCGACGGTGTTTTCCTCGCGGAAGGCCAAAGCGCGGTCGTACAAGGCCTGCTGAATGACGGCCAACATGTCGGACACACGCTCACCCAACCCGGCCAGCGGCACAAACGACTTGCCGGCGCGTCCCAAAATATCGCGCCGCGCCAGCGCGACCTGCTCTTTTTGCACGTCCTTGGGGCCGATCTCGACGCGCAGCGGCACACCGCGCAACTCCCACTCGTTGAACTTCCAGCCGGGGCGATAACCCGGCCGGTCGTCGATCTCGACGCGAATGTGGGACAACATCCCTTTTACCCGCTCGACAACCTCCATCACCGCGCTCTTTTGCTCGTCGTCGCGCCAAATCGGCACAATCACCACCTGCGTCGGCGCGATCTTGGGCGGCAGAATCAACCCCTGATCGTCGCCGTGGGTCATAATCACCGCCCCTTCCATACGGGTGCTGACCCCCCAACTGGTCGTCCAGCAATATTCGAGCGCGTTGTTTTGATCGAGATAAGTGATGTCAAAAGCCCTGGCGAAATTTTGCCCCAAAAAGTGCGACGTGCCCGCCTGAAGCGCCCAACGATTGCCCATCATCGCCTCGATCGAATAACTGGCGACGGCCCCGGCAAAACGTTCGCTCTCGCTCTTGCGCCCCTTGATCACCGGGATGGCCGCGTCATTCTCGGCAAAGTCGGCATACACATCGAGCATGCGCAGCGTCTCCTCGATCGCCTCTTGTTTGGTGGCGTGCGCCGTGTGTCCCTCTTGCCACAAAAACTCGGTGGTGCGCAAAAAGAGCCGCGTGCGCATCTCCCAGCGTACCACGTTGGCCCACTGGTTGATCAACACCGGCAGGTCGCGATAAGAGCGAATCCACTTGGCATACATGTGGCCGATCATCGTCTCGGACGTCGGGCGGATCACCAACGGCTCGGACAGCTTTTTGCCGCCGCCATGCGTCACCACGGCGAGTTCCGGCGCAAAACCCTCGACGTGTTCGGCCTCTTGCTGCAAAAAACTCATTGGGATCAATAGTGGAAAATAAGCGTTCTTGTGTCCCGTCGCCTTGAACCGGCGGTCCAACCCCGCTTTGATGTTTTCCCACAGGGCGTACCCATAGGGCATAATCACCATACAGCCTTTGACCGGCGCATAGTCGGCGATTTCGGCGCGCTGGACGACCTCGGTGTACCACCGGGCATAGTTTTGACTGCGTGGCGTCAATTTATCGGCCATATTTGCTCCTCTTTGTGTTGTGCATCATTCTATCCACCATACATTTGGCGATTTTATCACAGCTTGCTTTCCTGGGCAAAAACCACGGCGCCCAGCGTTCTCTGCGGTTGGCAAAAGGTGTTGGGAAAAGGACCGCGCGTTTCTCA
>CAYZYE010000164.1:0-8863 GCA_964481205.1 uncultured Anaerolineae bacterium
TCAGGCGTTGCTTGAATTCATATAACCTGTCATAATCACTGTGGTGGACTACTAGGTAGGAAGGGTATTGCCGTGCCCATCTGGCAAGGAGAGACCGATATGCTGTGTTTGAAGCTTACGAGATAGTGGGTGATGAACCCCTGTCACCTGAGAACCTGCCGTACTTTTCTCACGAGTCCGATGTGTACTTTTCTGGATTCACAGTGCAACGCTGACGAAGTTTTGGCCATGATACAGCTTGCCAGGTACTATCCCTTCGTCTGTGCCTTGACCACTCTGCCCGATGGTGAAGATCTGATCGTGTCGGGAGCAAGTGTGTCCACTGACAAACTGCAAAAGCTTGCAGAGCGAACTGAGTGCATCATCGTCGATGTGTACGATGCAGTTGGGTATCTGATGTGGGTTAGGAACAGTGGCGCATGATCATGCCTTACATTGATTATCCTGGCGAATGCTGGTTGCCAAGTGTACAAGGATGGAGAGACGTACAATGGTCAGGTTATTGATTCCTGATCGGCGGCTGATCAAGGAAACATACGAAGCGATTTTGCGTTTTCTCGATCGACAAAGGGTCGTCGTGGAGGTTCTCCAAGATTTAGGCATTGATTTGCATAATATGGCCAAGTGGGGAGCAGGCGTTTGGAATTGCCAAAATGATTCGAGTCTGTCCACAAGAGTAGACGAACCGGAGAACTCGTTAAAAGTCCAATCCAGGTCTTTTATTGCTCAGCAAGGAACTTGGGACCGTTGTAGCGAATGGAGATACTTTCTCCATGGAAAAGGATGTAGGATACGGAATATGCTCACTGACGAAGTCATCGACTGGAACTGCCCAAAAATTGAAGCTTTTGACCCTTACTTTTTTCTTGATCACTTGAGGTGGCAGCTTGAGACAGAGGACACAAGTAGCCTGCCGCAGATCCGTAAATGGATATCGAGTCATCCCCGAGGTATCGAGTCTATGATGCCCGTCCTTGAATATATGATGGGTATGGGGCTGATCAACCCTGACTGGACACTGGTTGAGACATAGCAAAGCCCAAAGTGGAAAGAATAACCTGTATCCGTGCTGTTATGTCTGGATCACAGAAATACTATCGTATCTCTCACCTTGTCTCGCGCCGGCGATCCTCCGTCGGCGCGTTTATTTTTGCAGCAGCGACGGAATAGGGATTCCGTCGCCACGTTTTGAGAGCAACAGCCCGACTCGGTGCACATACCCCCTTGGCTTGTTTGTTTGACGTTCATTTCAAAAGGGTGGCGCAACGCCATCGCGCTCACCGGCGGCGGATGAATCGCGCCGCCTGGGGGACCGTCTCGCGCCGGCGATCCTCCGTCGGCGTTTATTTTTGCAGCAGCAGCGACGGAATAGGGATTCCGTCGCCACGTTTGGGGTTGGTCCAATCCGCAGCCTCGGAATCCCTATTCCGAGACCGGGTTTCGTCCCGCCAGAAATTGACACACGGTCTTGGAGCGTGTATAATGTCTCTATCCCCTGGGAAGAGTAAGCGCGCAAAACGCCGCCAGAGAAAAAAAGGCCATCGGCTGGAAGCCTTTTCCGGTATGTTGCCGCTGAATGTCGCCCAGAGTTGTCTCGCCAAAGAAAGCCATTGCACGATCGCTGCAATGACCGTAGACCGGCGCGGGTCGCCCGTTACAGCAAAGCCCCGATCATCGTCGGGGTGACGAGTGTGGCCGTGCGGCAACGCACGCCAAATTGAGGTGGTACCGCGAAAAGCGACGCTCGCCCGCGAGCCAGACGCCCTTTCGTCCTCAAAAGACCTGGTCTTTTGCGACGCAAGGGCGTTTTTATTTTGTCAAACAGGAGGAAAGTATGACTTTGCCCAAACGCTACAACCCCAGAACGCGCGAACCAGAGATCGACGCCTTTTGGCAGAAAACAGGCGTCTACCACTTTGGCGACGACGCGCCGGTCTATGCCATCGACACCCCCCCGGCAACCGTATCGGGCCGGCTGCACCTGGGACACACCTACTCTTATAGCCAAACCGATTTTTTAGCCCGTTTTTGGCGCATGAACGGTCGCAACGTCTTTTATCCGATGGGCTATGACGACAACGGCCTGCCCACAGCGCGGCTGGTCGAAAAACTGGAAGGCGTGACCGAAAGCCAAATTGGACACCGCGCCTTTGCCGAACGCTGCCTGGCGGTTGGAGAACAAGCCGGCCGGGAATACCAGACCCTGTGGCAGCGATTGGGACTGTCCGTCGATTGGCGGCACACCTACCGGACGAGCGACAAAAACAGCGTCCGCATCTCCCAGTGGTCGTTCCTCGACCTGTACCACAAAAATTTGATCTATCGCCAAAAAACACCGGCGCTGTGGTGTACCGAGTGTCACACCACATTCTCACAATCCGAACTCGATGACCTGGAACGCAGCAGCACCTTTTACACCCTGGCCTTTACGCTGGAAAACGGCCAGACGCTGCCCATCGCCACCACCCGCCCCGAACTGTTGCCCGCTTGCGTGGCTGTGTTCGTCCACCCCCAGGATGCGCGGTTCAGCGATTTGGTGGGCCAACAGGCCACCGTCCCCCTATTCGGTCAGCGAGTATCCATCCTGTCGGATCCGCACGCCGACCCGGCCAAAGGCACCGGCGCGGTGATGTGCTGCACCTTTGGCGACGTGACCGACATCGAATGGTGGCGCACACACCACCTGCCGCTGATCGAAGCGATCACCCCGGACGGGCGTATGAGCGCCGCCGCCGGGCCGTTCGCCGGGCTGACCACGACGCAAGCAAAAACGCAGATCGTTCAGGCGTTGAGCGCCCAGGAATTGCTGCTCGCACAGACGCCAATCGAACAATCGGTGCGCGTGCATGAACGCTGCGACACACCGGTAGAATATGTCGTGGTACCGCAATGGTTCATCCGCGTGCTCGATTTCAAAGAACAACTGCTCGACCTGGGCGAACAAATCATCTGGCACCCGGAAAACATGAAAACACGCTACCGGCAGTGGGTCGAAAACCTGGGCTGGGACTGGTGCATCTCGCGCCAACGCGCCTTTGGCGTACCCTTTCCGATCTGGTACTGCCAGGACTGCGGCCAGGTCATGTTGGCCCGCCCGGACGAACTGCCCGTCGATCCACGGCAACAGCGTCCGGCGCGGCCATGCGACTGCGGCAGCAGCGCGTTCAAACCGGAAACCGATGTGCTGAACACCTGGGCCACATCGTCGATGACCCCGCAGATCGCCGGGCGATGGCTACAAGACGACAGCCTGTACGCCCAAATCACGCCCATGTCGCTGCGCCCGCAAGCCCACGACATCATTCGCACCTGGGCGTTCTGCACCATCGCCAAATCGCTACACCATTTTGGCTCGATCCCCTGGCAAGAGGTCGCCATCTCGGGCTGGGGCATCGCCGGCGCCGGAAAAGCCAAAATCAGCAAAAGCCGGGGGGGTGGGCCAATGCCGCCGATGGAAATGATCGCCAAATACTCGGCCGACGCGGTGCGCTATTGGGCCGCCAGCACCGGGTTGGGCAAAGACGCCGTGATCAGCGAAGAAAAGATCCAACTGGGACAAAAACTGGTCAACAAGTTGTGGAACGTGGCCCGTTTCAGCTCACGCTTTTTGCCAGAGCAACCACCGGCGGCCATACCCGCCACGCTTTCACCCGCCGACCGCTGGATACTGTCGCGCTTGCAACGCCTGATCCGGTCGAGTACGCAGTCGATGAAAAACTATGAGCATGCGGCCGCCAAAAGCGCCGTCGAAGCCTTTTTCTGGACCGAACTGGCCGACAATTACCTGGAAATGGCAAAAATGCGCCTGTACGACGAGAGCAATCCCACCCGCGATGGGGCGCTGTACGCGCTGAGCACCGCGCTGCTCACCGTGCTCAAGCTCCTGGCCCCCTTTGTGCCCTATGTCACCGAGGCGATCTATCGGGCGCTATTTGCCGCCAACGACCGGGACTCGATCCACCGCGCTGGCTGGCCGGCGGTCGACCCCCGGCTGGAAAACCAGGCCGCCGAAGACATGGGCCAAACGCTGCTCGACATCGCCACGGCCGTGCGCCGCCACAAAAGCGAGCACAACCTCTCACTGGGCGCCGAATTGCCCCTCCTGCACCTCGTCGTGCTCGACGACGACAAACAGCGCGCATCGATCCGCGCCGCCCAAAGCGACCTGCGCAGCATCACACGCGCCCGCCAGGTCAAAATCGACACACAGCTGCCGGACGACCAGACGACGATACAAATAGACCCAACGTTGCACCTGATCTTGAGCCGATGACTGCCAACCCACGGCAAATGCATTCTGGACGTTAACACAGTTTGACAATCGACGTATTATATGATACGCTTCTACTGGGGACCAACGCAGTTGTTCACGTGGGAAGAAAATCAGGTGAATGAAAACAATCAAGCCAACATCTTGATCATCGACGATCTGGAAATAGAGGCTTACCTGCTGCACGACGTACTGGTTCGGCGCGGGCATGCCGTTCAGATCGCCGCCAGCGGCAGCGAAGGACTGGCCATCGCCCAAACCGAGCCGCCGGACTTGATCATTTTGGACATCATGATGCCAGACATGTCCGGCTATCAGGTCTGCGAGCAGCTCAAGGCCGGTAAACAAACCCGCGACATCCCCGTCATCTTTGTCAGCGCGCTGGACCAGGTGGCAGACAAAGAACGCGCTTTTTCCGCCGGCGGCATCGACTATATCACCAAACCGTTTCAGATTCAAGAAGTGTGGACGCGGACGGAAACACATCTCGATTTGCGCTTGCTGCAAAAACGGCTCGAGGAGAAAAACGCGCAGCTCGAACGCGAGGTCATTGAACGCCGGCGCGGAGAAATAGGCGCGCGGACGCTGGCCGAACGGCTGCGGATCTTGCACGAGATCGACCAATCAATTCTGGCCGCCAGATCGCCGGAGACCATCGCCATCGCCGCCGTGGGACGGATCCGGCGCCTGATTCCCTGCCAGCGCGTAATGATTGTCGAAAAAACCCAGAACGGGCAATTCAAACTGCTGGCCGCCGAGTCGAGCAGCGAATTGGGACTGGAAATCGCGCTGCCGCCGCGCCGGTATGCCTTTGAAGAACCGGCGCTGTGCGGCGGGCACATCCTGGGCTGCGCCAACCTGGAAACCCCCCTCACCCGGTCGCCAATGCAGCAGGCGCTGTACCAGGAAGGCATTCACGCGTATGTGATCGCCCCGCTGTTTGTCGAAAAAGAGCTGGTCGGCACACTCAACCTCGAAGCCAGCCGGCCGCAGCTATTCACCGCCGACCACATCGCCATCATCAACCAGATCGCCGCCTTGTTATCCATCGCCATTCGCCAGGTTCGCCTGTACGAATTGGCGCAACAGGAAATTGCCGAACGGCAGCAAGCCGAACAAGCCTTGCGGGAATACAATGTCGAGCTAAAAGCGCGCAATGTCGAATTGGACGCCTTTGCCCACACCGTCGCCCACGACCTGAAAACGCCGCTCACTGCGCTGGTTGGATTCAGCAAATTGCTGGAAAAGCGATACAGCAAATTAAAACCGGCCCAAGTACTCAACAGTTTACATATCATTACGCAAAACAGCGTTATGATGACCAACATCATCGACGAGTTGCTGCTGCTGGCCAGCGTGCGCAAAGTCCAGGACATTGAAACCACACCGCTGGACATGACCCACATCATCGATCAGACGCGCGTTCGCCTCTCGACAATGATTGACGAATACCAGCCCCAAATCACCATCCCCGACACATGGCCGACCGCCATCGGGCACGGCCCGTGGGTCCAAGAAGTATGGATCAATTATATCAGCAACGCGATCAAATACGGCGGCGACCCGCTGTGCATCGAACTCGGCGCAACCCCGCAGCGCCAGAAAGCCGATGATGCCCGCCCAATGATCCGTTTTTGGGTGCGCGATCACGGCCCCGGCATTCCGGGCAACGAGCACAAACGGCTGTTCACGCTCTTTACCCGCCTGGACACCACCCGCGCCAAAGGACACGGCCTGGGATTGTCCATCGTCAAACGCATCGTCGAAAAATTGGGCGGGCAGGTCGGCGTCGAAAGCAAAGTCGGCTATGGCAGCACTTTTTGGTTCACCCTGCCGCAAGCCGTCTCGCACTCGAAAACATAGCCCCGTCGAGAGACAGCGATGCACCTCACCTTGATCAAACCCAACATTGGCCGCCTGGAACACAGCCTCTATGTCGACGAGGCACGTATGGAACCGCTGCAATTGGGCGTTCTGGCGGCGCTGACCCCGCCGGACGTCGACGTGACACTGCACGACGACCGCATCGAAGCGATCCCCTATGACGACCCAACCGACCTTGTGGCAATCACGGTCGAAACCTTTACCGCCCGGCGCGCTTACGAGATCGCCGGCGAATACCGCCAGCGCCATGTGCCGGTGATTATGGGCGGCATGCACGCCACACTCTTGCCGGACGAGGTCGCCCGGCACGCCGACGCGCTCTATACCGGCGACGCCGAGTTTTTGTGGCCCGCCGTGATCGACGACGCGCGACGCGGCGCGCTCAAACCGCGCTACAACGCCCCGGTTGGCCCGCCGCAGCCGGGCACGCTCACCCGCCGCGACATTTTTGCCGGCAAAGGCTACCTGCCGCTCACACTGCTGCAATTCAGTCGCGGCTGCCGCTTTCGCTGCGAATTTTGCGCCGTCAGCCAATATTTTGCGCACACCCAATACTGCCGCCGCATCGACGAGGTGGTGCAGGAAATCCAGGCCCAAAAACGTCGCCATCTGTTCTTTGTCGATGACAACATCCTCGCCAACCACCAGGCGGCCCAAGCCCTCTTTCGCGCCCTGACGCCGCTCAAGATCAAGTGGGTCTCCCAGGCCAGCATCGACATGACCCAGAACCCAGAGTTGATGCAGGCGATGGTCGAAAGCGGCTGCCTGGGCAACGTCATCGGCTTTGAATCGCTCGACCCGGCCAACCTGAAAAGCATGGGCAAAGCGCCCAACCTGATCGGCGGATTTGCCCGCTATGCACCGCAGATCGAGATATTGCGCGACTATGGCCTGCAAACCTGGGCCGCGTTCACGCTTGGGCACGACCACGACACGCTCGACTCGATTGCGCGCACCTTTGAGTTTGCCATGGAAAACAAATTTGCCTTTGCCGCGTACAATGTGCTAATGCCCTACCCCAACACGCCGCTGTACCGGCGCCTCGCCCAAGAAGGCCGCCTCCTTTATGACGGCAAATGGTGGCTGCACCCCCAATATCGCTTCAACTATGCCGCGTTCAAACCCAGGCACATGACCGCCGACCAACTGACCGAGGCCGGGTTCCGCTGCCGCGCGCGGTACAATAGCATTGGCGCGATCATCCGTCGCGCCTTTGATTTCAAGACCAACATGCGCTCGCCGTACCGGCTGGCAATATACGCGCTCTATAACCCTCTTTTTCGTAAAGAGACGTTCAAAAAACACGGCATGCGCTTTGGATTGAAATGATGATTCTATGGCAAAAAGGGGAATTAGCCAAGGACGCAAGATTTATCTCTGCGCGCCTGGCCTTCTCTGCGGTTAACGAGTTTTTTCAGTGAACTCTGATGGACAATGAACTTTTCTTTTGACCTCGCCACAGATCAAGACGACCCCGCGCTGCGGCGCTTGCTGGCCGCCAACGCGATGCCGGGCCGGATCACCGTGACCTTTGAGCGCGAGCCAAACTATTTTTTGGGTTGCCGCACAATGGGCCGCTTTTGCCAGGTGCTGGTTGGCCGGCGACCAGACGGCGGCGTCGCCGCCGTTCTCTGCCGGGCCACACAGCCGCGTTTTGTCAACGGCCAGATACGCGAGATCGGCTACCTGGGCCAACTGCGCGTCGATGGGCCGTTTCGAGGCCGGTGGGCGCTGCAACAAGGCCTGGCCGCGCTGCGCAGCCTGCACGCCGACGGGCGGGCCAGCCATTATCTGGTCGCCATCTCGGACGAAAACCGCATCGCGCGGGGCGTGTTGGTCAAACACCCCCGTCCCTCCTTTCCACAAATGCGCGAAATCGCCCACCTGCACACGCTGGGCATCATCCTCCGCCGCCCCAAAGCAACGATCCGATCCCCCTATACCATCGAGCGCGGTTCGGCGGGCGCACTGACCGAAATTGTGGCCTTTGTGAACCGCTGCGGCGCGCAGCGACAATTCTTCCCCGTCTATTCCATCCGTGATTTCAACGCCCCCGCCGGTCTCGTGCGCGGTTTCGACGTGCATGATTTTATCATTGCTCGCCAAAAGCGACGCATCGTGGGCGTCATTGGGTTGTGGGATCAATCCGCCTACAAGCAAACGATCGTTCAATCGTACAGCGGCGCGCTGCGCCAAATTCGCCCGCTATACAACCTGGGCGCGCGTCTTTTTGGCGCGCAGCCGTTACCCGCCCCCGGCGAACACATTCGCTCGGCGTATGCCAGTTTCATCTGCATCGCCGGCAACGGCGCTGACCATACCGATATTTTCCGCGCGCTGCTGCGCCGGGTCTACAACCTCGCCGCCCGGCGACGTTACGCCCACCTGATGCTCGGCCTGGCCGAACAAGACCCCCTGCTGCCCGTGGCGCAAGAATACGCCCACATCACCTATACCAGCCGGCTGTACCTGGCCTGCTGGCGCGGCGACGAAAAAATGCTGCCCCCACTCGACGACCGCGTGCCATACATCGAAATCGCGGCGCTATAAGCCCCTTGCGTGGGGCATTTCAAACTGGGGGTCAGGGGTGACGCTCGTTTTACGCTCGGCCTGGATTGCCAAATCCAGGCCCAAAACGGCGAGACGCGGCTGGCCGCATTTAACTTGTTCGGCTGCCGGATCTGGCGATCCGGCAGGAGCAGCTGCTCC
>CAYZYE010000165.1:0-8844 GCA_964481205.1 uncultured Anaerolineae bacterium
AGCAAATGCTCGATCTGGCCGAAAAAGCCAAAATCCCGGTGATCACCACGTTGGCCGGAATGGGGTCTTTTCCGCGCACTCACCAACTTTGCCTGGGCATGTCGGGGATGCACGGCGAGGCGTATGCCAACCACGCCGTGCAAAACGCCGATTTGCTCATCGCCGTGGGCATGCGTTTTTCGGACCGCGTCACCGGCAAGGTGCGCAGCTTTGCACGCGAGGCCAAAATCATCCACATCGATATCGATCCCGGCGAGATCGGCAAAAATGTTCGCGTCGACCTGCCTGTGGTCGGCGATGTGCGCCACGTGATCGAATCGCTCAACCCACAGATCGATCACGCCGAACATAAAGCCTGGCTTGAACAGATCAATGTCTGGCGAGACGAATCGGAAACGCGCGACATTCTCAACCGCGAAACCGACGCGCTGCTTCCACCCTATGTGATCCGCCAGATTTGGCACGCCACCCAAGGCAACGCGATGATGGTCAGCGATGTGGGACAAAACCAAATGTGGGAAGCGCAATATTATTTGCACGACAAGTATCGAGGATTGGTCACATCTGGCGGGCTGGGGACGATGGGTTTTGCTCTGCCGGCAGCGATTGGCGTCCAGGTCGGTTGCCCCGACGAAGAGGTATGGGTGACGGTCGGAGACGGCGGAATTCAAATGAACATTCAAGAACTGGCCACGATCACGCAGGAAAAACTGCCGATCAAGATCGTCATCCTCAACAATGGCTATTTGGGGATGGTTCGCCAATGGCAGCAGTTGTTTTTCGGAAGACGCTACTCGGGTACGCCGATCACCGGCCCCGACTATGTCAAACTGGCCGACGCCTACGGCATCGCTGCGTTTCGCATCACCGACAAGGCCGACGTGGTGCCCACTCTGAACCAGGCCCGCGAGATCGACGGGCCGGTGTTGATGGAATTTGCCGTCGTCGGCGAAGAAAACGTGTACCCCATGGTGCCCGCCGGAAACGCGATCAATGATATGCTGCGCCGCCCGCTCGAAGAGGAAGAGATGGTATGAAAAAGACAATCATTGCCCTGATGGAAGACAAACCCGGCGTGCTCGACCGCGTCGCCAGTCTCTTTAGACGGCGCAATTTCAACATCGAAAGCTTGAGCGTCGGGCACAGCGAAACGGCCGGCATCTCGCGTATGACCCTGGTCGTCAATTGCGAGAACGAGACGCAAGAAGAACAGGTCGTCAAACAGTTCCACAAGCTGGTCGAGGTGCTCAAGGTCATCGAGGCCGACACGCCCAGGTTGACGCTGCACCGCGAGTTGGCGTTGATCAAGGTCGCGGCCAACGTCGAAACGCGCTCGCACATCATCCAATTGGTCGATGTGTTTCGCGCCCAGGTACTCGACGTGGCTCCGGCTTCGCTCTCGATCGAAGTCACCGGCACGGAAGACAAAGTCAACTCGCTGATCGAGCTGCTGCGTCCCTTTGGGATCAAAGAATTGGCGCGCACGGGGCGTGTGGCTATGCTGCGTGGAAATGGCAAATGAGGAAAATTTCCCAATGAGGGAAAACAGCAAAATTTTATCAGAAAGGATTAAAAATGGCAAAAATTAACTTTGGCGGTACGGTTGAAGAGGTTGTCACCAGGGCCGAATTTCCACTCGAAAAAGCGCGCCAGGTGCTCCAAAACGAGGTGGTTTCGGTGTTGGGCTATGGCGTGCAAGGCCCGGCCCAGGCTTTGAATATGCGCGACAACGGGATCAAGGTCATTGTCGGCGGCGATCCGACGCGCAAACGCTCCTGGGACAAGGCCATTGCCGACGGCTGGACGCCCGGCGAGACACTGTTCCCCTTTGAAGAAGCCGTGGACAAGAGCACGATCATCCAGTTCCTCGTCTCCGACGCGGGGCAGATGCTGCTGTGGCCCAAAATCAAACCGCACCTGAAAAAAGGCGACGCGCTCTATTTTTCACACGGCTTTGGCATCGTCTACAACGACCAGACCGGCATCGCGCCCCCCGATGATGTCGATGTGATCCTGGTCGCGCCCAAAGGGTCGGGCACCAGTGTACGCGCCAACTTTATCGCCGGCAGTGGCATCAACAGCAGTTATGCCATCGAGCAAGACTATACCGGACGCGCCACAGAGCGCACGCTGGCCGTCGGCATTGCCATCGGCTCTGGCTATCTTTTTCCGACCACGTTCAAAAACGAGGTCTATAGCGACTTGACCGGCGAACGCGGCATCTTGATGGGCGCGCTGGCCGGTGTGATGGAAGCGCAGTACAATGTCCTGCGCAAGAATGGGCACAGCCCCAGCGAGGCGTTCAACGAAACGGTCGAGGAACTCACCCAAAGCCTGATCCGCCTTGTCGCCAAAAACGGCATGGATTGGATGTACGCCAACTGCTCGACCACCGCCCAGCGCGGCGCGCTCGACTGGAAACCGCGCTTCCGCGACGCCGTCGCGCCGGTTTTTAAAGAGCTGTACCGCAGCGTCGTCAGCGGCGAGGAAACGCGGATCACTCTGGCGGCCAACAGCGCGCCCGATTACAAGGAAAAACTGGAAAAAGAGCTGCGCGAGATGCGTGAATCCGAAATGTGGAGCGCCGGCGCGGCCGTGCGCGCCTTGCGACCGGAAAATTGATTGGGAGGTTTTTCAGCACACTCGCAGGCATCTAGCAAACGACGAAAGAGAGGACAGTATGGACCGTGTCATTGTTTTCGACACAACGCTGCGCGACGGCGAACAATCGCCCGGTGCGGCGTTGACAACCAAAGAAAAACTAGAGATCGCCCACATGTTGGAACATCTGGGGGTCGATGTCATCGAAGCAGGATTTCCCATCTCGTCGCCCGGCGACTTTGAATCCGTGCAAACGCTCTCCAAAGAAATCCGCAACTGTGTGATCTGCGGCCTGACCCGCGCCAAAGAGGACGACATCAAGGTGGCCGCCGCGGCGTTGAAAAAAGCAGCGCGCCCGCGCATCCACACCGGGCTTGGCGTCTCCGACAATCATCTCCGCTACAAATTGCGCATGAGCCGCGACGAAGCGCTTCAAGTTGGCGTCAACGCGGTCAAACTTGCCAGGCGCTACGTCGAGGACGTACAGTACTATCCCGAAGACGCCGGCCGCGCCGATCCAGAATACCTCTATCGCGTCCTGGAAGCGGTGATCGACGCCGGCGCGACAGTGCTCAACATCCCCGACACGACCGGCTATACCTTTCCCACCGAATGGGGGCAGCTCATCGCCGGCATTATGAACAATGTGCCCAACATCGACAAGGCGATCGTCTCTGTACACTGCCACAACGACCTGGGCATGGCCACGGCGAACACGTTGGCCGGCGTGATCCACGGCGCGCGGCAGGTCGAGTGTACGATCAATGGCATTGGCGAACGCGCCGGCAACGCCGCGTTGGAAGAAGTGGTGATGGCCCTGCGCACGCGCAAAGACCTGTTTGGCGTCGACACGCGCATCGATCCCCGCTGGATTTATCCCGCCAGCCGCCTGGTGCGCGACCTGACCGGCATCTCGGTGCAGCCAAACAAGGCCATCGTCGGCAGCAACGCCTTTGCCCACTCGTCGGGCATCCACCAGGACGGCTTTCTCAAAGAACGCACCACCTATGAGATCATTAATCCGCAAGACATCGGCGTGCCCGAATCAGAGATCGTCCTCTCGGCGCGCTCTGGGCGACACGGGCTGCGCCACCGGCTGGAAGAACTGGGCTATCACATTCAAGAGAGCGATTTCGACGCCATCTATCACCGCTTTCTCGAAGTCGCCGACAAGAAAAAGACGGTCGATGTGCGTGACCTGGAAAACATTGTCGCCGGCGAGTCGCTGGTGTTCTTTGAAGAAACGTTCGAGTTGGAAAAACTGCACGTGATGTGCGGCACGGCGGGGTTGCCCACCGCTTCGGTCTGCCTGCGCGGCCCGGACGGCGTGGTCGTCTGCCAATCGAGCATCGGCAACGGCCCCGTCGACGCCGCTTACGAGGCCATCGACAAGATCGTCGATGTGCCCAACGAGTTGGTCGAGTTTTCCATCGAGGCGATCACCGAAGGGATGGACGCTATGGCCAAAGTAACCGTCCGCATCCGCGAGAGCGAGCCGAATGGCAACGGCGGGCGACGGCGCGTCTTTATGGGGCGCGGCGCCGACACGGACACGATCGTGGCTGCGGCCAGAGCCTATCTCTTTGCCCTCAACCGCCTGCTGGCCGTGCGCCATGCCAGGGGCAACCGGGAAGCTGTGACCGAAGAAGTGAAAAAGTCGATCAAAGAGATGAACGCCCAGTTTGGCACCGCTCATCAGGGCGACTTTATGGGCTGGGGCACGCTGCGCGAGGAAGGATTGAAATAATATGGGACAAACCATTGCCGAAAAGATCATCTCTGCGCACACCGGCAGCAAGGTGACGCCGGGGCAGCTGGTCCAAGTGCAAGTCGATATGGTGCTGGGCAACGACATCACCGCACCGATCGCCATCCGTGAATTTGCCAGGATTGGCGTGGACAAGGTGTTCGACCGGAGCAAAATCGCCCTGGTGCCCGATCATTTTGCGCCCAACAAGGACATCAAATCGGCCGAACAGTGCAAAATGATGCGCGAGTTTGCCCGCGCCCAGTCCCTCGTCAACTATTTCGAGGTCGGGCGGATGGGCATCGAGCACGTGCTGCTGCCGGAACAAGGGCTGGTTCTGCCCGGCGATGTTGTCGTCGGCGCCGACTCGCACACCTGCACCTATGGCGCGTTGGGCGCGTTTGCCACCGGCATGGGTTCCACCGACATTGCCGTGGCCATGGCTACAGGCAGCATTTGGATGAAAACGCCGGAAACGATCCGCATCGTCTACAACGGCGCTCTCCGTCCCTGGGTTGGCGGCAAAGACCTGATCCTGTACACCATCGGCTTGATCGGCGTGGAAGGCGCGCGCTATCAGGCCATCGAATTCGCCGGCCCGGCCATCGACGCGCTGCCCATGTCGGGGCGGTTCACCATGGCCAACATGGCCATCGAAGCGGGCGGCAAAGCGGGGCTGTTTGCCGTCGACGCGGCCACACGCGCCTATCTGGACGGTCGCGCCAAACGCGCCTACACCACATACCGCGCCGACCCCGACGCCGTCTACTCGCGGGTGATCGAGATCGACGCCGGGCAGATCGAACCGCAGGTCGCATTCCCTCACCTGCCCAGCAACGCGCGTCCGGTCAGTCAGGCCGGCCAGATCAAGATCGATCAGGCGGTGATCGGCTCGTGTACCAACGGGCGCTGGGATGATTTGGTGGCGGCAGCCGAGATCGTTCGCGGGCGCAAAATTCACCCCGATGTGCGCTGCATCGTCATCCCCGGCACACAGGAGCTTTACCTGAGAGCGATGCGCGAGGGGGTGATGTCCAGCTTGGTCGAGGCCGGCGCGGTGTTCAGCACGCCCACCTGCGGGCCGTGTCTGGGCGGACACATGGGCGTTCTCGCTGCCGGCGAACGCTGCATCTCGACCACCAACCGCAACTTTGTCGGGCGGATGGGGCACGTCGAAAGCGAGGTCTATCTGGCCAATCCGGTCGTTGCCGCCGCGAGCGCCATTGCCGGCCGCATCGTCGGCCCTGAGGAGGTGATAAACTGATGGCACACACATCGGGCGCACTGCAAGGCATCATTTGGAAATACGGCGACAATATCGACACCGACGCAATCATCCCGGCCCGCTATCTGAACGTTTCCACGGCGCAAGAATTGGCCGAGCACTGTATGCAAGACGTCGATTCGGGCTTTGCCGCCAATGTGCAGCCCGGCGCAATGATTGTCGCCGGGAACAATTTTGGCTGCGGGTCATCGCGCGAGCACGCACCGCTGGCGCTCAAGGGCGCAGGGGTGAGCTGCGTGGTCGCCAAGAGTTTTGCGCGCATCTTTTACCGCAATGCGATCAATATCGGCCTGCCAATCCTGGAATGCCCAGAGGCCGTCGCGGGCGCGGAAAAAGGGCAAACCTTGCACGTCGACCTCGAAGCGGGAACGATCACCAACGTCGATACCGGGCAGGTCTTTCAGGCCGAACCATACCCGCCCTTTTTGCTCCAGATCATCGACGCGGGCGGGTTGGTGCCGTATACCCGCCAAAAACTGTCCAGCCAAACGGGCGGGGCGTTGGGTGGTTGAAAAGCAACCGTATCAGATCGATCTCCCAACCACCAAACAATCCGATCACGAGATATATTTAATATGATTAAAGCTACGTTATGTTTTCTCATCAAGGGCCAACCGGCTAGAGAAATCTTGCTCGGACACAAAAAGACGGGGTTTGGCAAAGGCAAGTATGGCGGCGTGGGCGGCAAGGTCGAAAACGGCGAAACCATCGCCGCCGCCGCCGTCCGCGAAGTGTATGAAGAGACGGGGATCGAGGTGCAAGAAATCGACCTCAAGCCGATGGCCCGCCTCACCTTTTTGTTTCCCTTTAGACCAGAGTGGAGCCAAATCGTTTACGTATTCACAGCTGCGCGCTGGCAAGGGCAGGCAGCCGAGAGCCGCGAGATCGCGCCGGCCTGGACGGCGGTCGAGCAAATTCCATACGGGCAAATGTGGGACGACTGCCGCTACTGGCTGCCCCGCGTTCTGAACGGCAATCCAACCAAAGCGACGTTCACCTTTGACGCCGACAATGACACCGTTGCCGAAATGCAAATCAAAGACGCGCCGGACGACGCGCTGAACGACACGCCGGACGACGCGCTGAACGACGCGCCGGACAACGCGCTGGCCTGAAGAGCCAGCGCTAGTTTAGCCATCCAGCGCCGTCTGTTTACGACACCAGCGCCGTCTGTTTACGGCGGCGCGGTAAAGAATAGGAGGATATTGTGCAAGCAAAAATTACATTGTTACCCGGCGACGGGATCGGCCCCGAGGTCTTGGCCGAAGCGGTTAAAACGCTCAAGGCCGTGGCCGCCGGGTATGGACACACATTCACATTTCAAGAGGGGCTGATCGGCGCAGCGGCGATCGACGCCACGGGTTCGCCCTTGCCGGACGAAACCGTCGAGAAATGCCTCAACTGCGACGGCGTTCTACTTGCCGCGGTAGGCGATCCGCGGTACAATGACCCGACCAAAAAGGTACGCCCGGAGCAAGGGCTGCTGGGGTTGCGCAAGGCGATGGGCGTTTTCGCCAATTTGCGCCCGATCAAATTGTACGATCAGTTGCTCCACGCATCGACAATCAAGTCAGAGGTGATCAAGGGCGTCGATCTGATGTTTGTGCGCGAGCTGACCGGCGGCATCTATTTTGGCGAGCGCGGGCGCAAAACGGTCGATGGCGCGCCGGGTGCCTATGACACCAAATTTTACACCGAACCAGAGGTCGAGCGCGTGGTGCGCGTCGCCTTTGAACTGGCGCGCCGCCGCCGCCGCAAAGTCACCTCGGTCGACAAGGCCAACGTGCTGGAAAGCTCCCGCCTGTGGCGCGAGACCGCCGGGCGCGTCGCCCAAGACTATCCCGATGTCGAATTCGAGAGCATGTATGTCGATATCGCGGCGATGCGCCTGGTGCGCTACCCCGGCGTGTTCGACGTGATCGTGACCGGCAACATGTTTGGCGACATTCTCACCGACGAAGCGTCCATGATCTCTGGCTCGATGGGTATGCTGCCCTCGGCGGCCATTGGCGCCAACAAGCCGGGGTTGTTTGAACCGATCCACGGCTCGGCGCCCAAGTACACCGGTCAAAACATTGTCAACCCGCTGGCCACGATCCTCAGCGCGGCGATGATGCTCCGCTACTCGCTGGAATGGGAAGCAGAAGCGCAGGCCATCGAAAAGGCGGTGCAGGCTGCGCTGGAAAAGGGCGTCCGCACGCGCGACATCGCCGGGACGCAAGGACAGTCGCAAGAAAAAATGCCGTGGGTCGGCACACGCGAGATGGGCGACGCGGTCGTCGCCGAAATTGAACAAGGAGTGTAAAATGAGCAAACCCGGTCGGTATGGGACCAAAGTATGGTCGAACGGCGCATTGATCCCCTGGGACGAGGCCACCGTTCACGTGAGCGCCCACGTTTTGCATTATGGGTCCAGCATTTTTGAAGGCATCCGCGCCTACGCCACCCCGGCGGGGACGGCGGTATTTTGCCTTGGCCCGCACGTCGAGCGCCTGTTCAACTCGGCCAAAATCTTTAGGATGGACATCCCCTTTACCAGGGACGAGATCGAGGCGGCCATTTGCGACACAATCCGCGAAAACGGTCACAGTTCGTGCTATATCCGCCCCCTGGTCTATCGCGGCGAGGGTGGTCTGGGCGTCGAACCGCGTAAATGCGCCCTGGAGACGATCATTTTGACCATGGAATGGGGCGCTTATCTCGGCCCGGAGGCGATCGAGCAGGGCGTCGATGTGGGGGTGAGCAGTTGGCGGCGCATGGCCCCGGATACCTATCCGGCGATGGGCAAGATCGGCGGGCAGTATGTCAACTCGCAGTTTATTGTGATGGAGGCGCACGATCGCGGCTTTACCGAGGGGATCGCCCTCGACGTAAACGGCTATGTCAGCGAGGGCAGCGGCGAGAACCTCTTTTTGGTGAGCAAGGGCAAAATCTATACCCCGCCGCTGTGGGGGTCGATCCTTCAGGGAATCACGCGCGGCTGCGTCATCCAACTGGCCGGCGACCTGGGCTATGAGGTTCAGGAACAAATGATCTCGCGCGAGGCGTTGTACATTGCCGACGAGTTGTTTTTCTGCGGCACCGCCGCCGAAGTGACCCCCATTCGCTCGGTAGACGGCGTGCCCGTCGGGCCGGGCAAACGCGGCCCGATCACCAAAGCGATCCAGGATCGGTTCTTTGGCGTCACCAACGGCACGTCGGCAGACGAGCA
>CAYZYE010000166.1:0-8775 GCA_964481205.1 uncultured Anaerolineae bacterium
TGTTACAATGCAACACGTTTACAAGCACAGCGGGGACTTTGGTCACAATTAGAATTGGGCGTGTTTCATTTGCTTTATGCCCACCCGTCTATGCGCCGCCCACAAGGGGCTATGCTACGGACGCCCAAACCATTTGAAACACACCCATTAGAATTGAACAGCCCTGACAAGCACACACAGATGAGCCAGACTTTGCCATCAATGACCATGAAACGCTACCTCGAATTTGGAATCGCACTCTGCATCCTGATTGCGCCAATCTGGTACACCCGGCCGCCATCGACCAATCGCCGACCCGGACAGCCGTCGCCGGCCGGCGGGCCGGTATTTTCCACGCCAGAAGGTGTTTACCAGCAGGATATTTTGTTAAAAATCTATTCTAAAACAGCGCAAACGATTCTCTTTACCACAGATGGCCGCATACCAACCCGAGACACAGGAACCGTATACACCCACCCCATTTACCTGGGCGCAGCAGAGCCGACCGTCGCCGTTATCCGCGCGCGCGAGGTACGTCCTGGCGGTGAGCTTGGGCCGGTCTCCAGTGCGTCATACTTGCTCGGCATCCACGCCGCGCTGCCAATCATGTCGCTGATCATCGACCCGCCAGACTTTTGGAGCCAGGAAAACGGTTTGTACGTTCACTTGGACCAGCGGGGAAAATCATGGGAACGCCCGGTCGAGATCACATACATTGAGCGAGATCGCCGCTCCGGGTTTCACGCCTCGGCCGGCATACGGCTGCATGGAGAATGGAGCCGCGCGTTCGACAAGAAAGGACTTCGGCTCTATTTTCGCCGCAAATACGGGGACAGCCGCCTCGAGTACCCCTTGTTTGGCCGCAAGCACATACAATCCTTTGATCGCCTGGTCCTACACAACGGAGGCAACGACTCGCCTCAACCCCACATCAACTGGACGCTGCTGCGCAATCAACTGATCGACCGTTTGGCCGCCCAGTTGGAGGGCCAACGGATCAATTCCACCTGGGCTTTCGAGTCGAGCGACTATGCGCCCCGCAACCAGCCGGTATTGCTCTTTATCAACGGCCAGCCGTGGGGCATCTACCAACTTCGAGAACGAATCGACGAGACATTCCTTCGCGATCGCTATGGCATTACACATGCCGACCTGCTCGACTCGCCGGCGCACATTTCGGTGCGAAATACAATGTCCGGCGACCGCCGGCATTGGGACCGCCTGCTGCAATTTATCAACACACACAATTTGGCCGACCCGGACAACTATGAATACATCTGCACCCAGGTTGACATCGAGAACCTGATCGACTATACCCTGCTCCAGGTTTATTCAGGCAACGCCGACTGGCCCGAACACAATGTCACCCAATTTCGCGCCCACACGCCGGGCGGGCGCTGGCAATGGCTGCTGTGGGACAACGACTATAGCTTTGGTCTGCACTTTGATCCCAATTTTGAATTTGAGGGCGCGTATGTCGAGCTGGACCTGATGAACAAAGCCTTGCGTCCCGACAACACCGACACAGACGGAAACGACACCCTCTTGTTTCGCAAACTCGTCGAAAACCCGGATTTCGTCAACCGTTTTCTTGCCCGCGCCGCCGACTTGTTGAACACAACCTTTGCCCCCGATACCGTGCTGTCCGAATTCGACACCCTGGTTGCGGCCATCGCCCCGGACATTGGTTACGAAACAAGCCGCTGGAGCAGCCGCGTCAACTGGACATCGAGTGTGCAAGAAATGCGTGCATATATACAGGCGCGCCCCAACCTGGTTCGCCAACACATCGTCCAGGCGTTCGATCTCGACGGAACGGCGACACTCGTGTTGAACACTCTGCCAACAGGTCAGGGCAACGTCGCCGTCAATGGCGCGCTGCTGCCCAACCTGAGCTGGCAAGGCGTTTACTTTCGAGGCGTCGAGATCGATCTGGACGCCGTGCCCGCGCCGGGCTATCGTTTTGCCGGATGGCTACCCGCCAGCCTGGAACAAAAACCGGCGATCCGGATCACCATCAATGCGACGCAAAACATCACCCCGTGTTTTGAACGGGCCGAGCCAGTCGATTGACAAACCGGCAACCATCATTTGGGTGCGTTTAACCAAGAGCCTATCCGCCAAGTAGGATAGCATCCCTATGCCGTCCGCCGCGCATAGGGATGCGCGGCTACGGGAGCGATTTTTCGGACAGGCTCTAAATGGGACTCGACCGAAAAGAACGCCGCCATAAACAAACGGCTATGCTACGGACGCAAGTCAAGCGACAAGGAGGTTTTATGGAAAATTTGTTGGGCTGGACACAACCGGCGCCGCTTTCACTCAGCGCCCTGGCGGTCAACCTGCTCCTGACCATCATCCTGTCAAATGTGATGGCCTGGTATTATACGCGGTATGGAAAATCACTGTCCAATCGCGCTCGCTTTGCCCAAACGTTGCCGCTTTTGGCAATGACCACGGTGCTCATCATCTCGGTCGTCAAATCTTCGCTGGCCCTGTCACTGGGACTGGTGGGCGCACTTTCGATCATCCGTTTTCGCACGGCGATCAAAGAGCCGGAAGAACTGCTCTACCTCTTTATGGCCCTTTCTGTCGGCCTGGGCATGGGCGCCGACCAGCGATTGCCAACCATCCTGGCCGTGGCGATCTTGATGGCCTATTTGATCATGCGCACCTTGCTGATCCCGCGCCAACCGGCCAACAACCTCTATCTAAACATCTATGCTCCCGGCAGCGGTCAAACCTTTACCAGGATCAAAAGCGTACTGCTGGAACATCTCCCAACCGTCGATCTCCGCCGGCTCGATGCCACGGACGACAACCTCCAAGTAACCTGTCTGATCACCTGTCGCGACGACGAGACGCTGGTCAAATTGATGGATGGTCTGCGCGCCCAGGTGCCAGGATGCGAGTGCAGCTTTGTAGAACAAGACAATACGCTGGCGGGCTAATCATGAACAAGGTTGAAAAATGAAAATCGGACAGTCCAGAGCAGCGCCGACAGCGCGCGCGCGACATTTCTTGTGGGGCGGCATCCTCACCCTGACCTTTGTCCTGGGACTGCTCATCGGTCAGGTTGGAATGCCGTCGTCGCCATGGGCCGACCTGGACATGCTGTTTCAGAGAGCGCTGCCGGCCAATGACGCGCTGCCAACATTGATCGTCGATATGGATTTTGACGATTATGACGCTATATTGAGCCAGCGCCAAGATGCGCTAAAAAACGGCGTGGTCATTTCGACCAACCAGGACTTTGTACCCGCGCAAATGCGGCTGGCCGGCAACAACACCGCCGTACCGATCCAGATGCGGCTGCAAGAGGGGCTGGCCAAATACCTGGGCGCAGACGACAAGTGGGGCTTTCAAGTGCGCGTGCAAGACCAAAACCGGGTCTTGGGCCTGACGCGGTTTTCCCTGCAAGACCCCGCCGCCAATCATTGGCTCGACCAATGGACGTTTGTCCAGGCCCTGCAACGCGAACAGGTGCTCACCGCGCGCTACCAATTCGTCCATCTGGTTCTGAACGGCGACGACCGTGGCATCTATGCCTTACAAGAGGGGTTTACGCCAGACTTGTTGCGCGCGCAAGGCCGGCCAGAGGGCGTAATTGCCGAGTTCGACGCCGGCCGGCTATGGCAATCGATCGCCCATTTTGGCAACGCACAAGCCGCCTTTGCCGACCCGATCGCCAATCTCTCGCCCTCTGCGCCGCACTATTTGGAAATAGACACCTTTCGCAACATCGAACTAGACGACCCGCTGCTGATCGAACAAAAAAAACAGGCCGTGGCGCTGCTTTATGCCTTACAAACGGGCAACCGTCCGGCCTCCGAAATTCTGGACGCCGAACAATATGGGTGTTTTCTGGCGCTGGCCGACCTCTGGGGAGCGATCGATGCAACAAGCCTCGTCAACATGAAATACTATTACAATGCGTCAAGCAACAAACTGGAACCGATCAGCTTTAACGCCAACGCTTTGGGACGCGAGACACGCATTGCCATCACCGCCGCCTATGGCGATCCCCACATTCAGGCGGCATACATCCGCAAAGCGGCACAAATCAGCCAGCCGCAGTATCTGCAACACCTGCAAGCCGAACTGGAAACGGCGTGGCAAACACAGCACAAGGCGCTGCGACGTGAATTTGGGAACCTGAAACCGCCCTGGCAACAACTGCGCCAGCGACAAACCGCCATACGCCGCTCACTCGATCCGGTACAGCCGGTCTTTGCTTACCTGGCGCCGCCATCCGACGACCAGGACGCCTTGCTCCAGATTCGAGTAGGCAACGTCCTCAACCTGCCGGTCGAGATCGTCGGATTCGAGATCAACGGCGCTACCCTGGCGCCGGTTGACGCCAAATGGATTCAAACGCCGGCCCCGGCGCTGTTAACAGCGCCGGGCAACCCGTTGGGTCCGGGGGTTATCTTGCGCGCGCTAGACGCCGCCTATTCTCAAACCATCGAATACGTGCAATTTGACATCCCTTTGACGCTCATCTACCGCCTGGATCAAAAAATCGACTTTAATCGACCACTCGACATCCAGGTTACGACACGTCTACCCGGCCTCTCGGACACCCAAACGTCACCGGTACGCCACGGTCTGCCCCACTAGCAGCGCGCTGAAAACCCCAAGGACGCCAAAGCGATCTTGGGGTTGTGAGTTTCTACGGTGTTTTGCAGTGCTCGCCGATGCTTTATCCCTTTGCGATCTCGGCGTTCTCTGCGGTTGGCAGGTGTACTGGGTGGTTTTTCAGCATACTCGTTGGAGGAACTGACTTGCGTTACGAACTGAAACTAGTCTGCAATGCCCATTGGCTGCCCCAGGCGCGTTCGTGGATCCGCCTGCACCCGGCGGGATTCATGACCACCTATCCTCCTCGCCGCGTCAACAGCCTGTATCTGGACACCCCCCGGCTGGACTGCTTTAGCGCCAACCTGGAAGGAACCGGCATACGAAACAAACTGCGGATTCGCTGGTATGGTCAAAATATCACCAACATCCAACCCTATCTCGAGATCAAGCACAAAAGCAACCAACTCGGATTCAAAAAGCGCGTCCCCCTGCCACGCCGGCTGGACCTGACCCGCCCCTGGCGAGACATCCTCAAAACCATCTATACACATATCGATCCATACTGGCAGTTGGTGTGGGCGACGGCGCATACGCCCATTCTGATCAACCACTATCGGCGTGAATACTATGCCACACAAGACGGCGCGCTGCGCGTGACCCTGGATTCAGAGCAAACGGCCTACGATCAACGCTTTGGCTTGCGCCCAAACCTGCGCGCCCCGCTGCCCATCGCCGACACAATCGTCATCGAGATCAAAGCCCAAGAAAGCGAGTCCGGGCGCGTTCAACAGGCCGTCAGCCGGTTCCCAATTCCGCGCACCAGAAATTCCAAATACGCAACCGGCGTGCTGTCGGCGCTCTATAGCCAATAAAAAAACCACAGCCGGCATACTGTGCGGCACGATCTCGTCGCACTGCGCGCCTGGATAAACAATGTCGCGTAAATCGGTCCGCCGGGCTGGAAACGTCCAGCGAATCAAGATGCGATTGCCCTGATGGGTTCGCATAAAAGGCGGATTGAGGGTATAATCGCGTTTTAATAGCGGTGGTACATAGCCAGATGTGGCGTAGGGGGGGCGATGGATGTTTTGATCGTCGGCGCGGGCGCGGTTGGGTCTTTGCTGGCGTTTGAACTGAGTGCGGCCGGGCACCGGGTCACAACGGTTGGCCGGCCGGCCCACAAGCGGGCGGTGGATGCCCGGGGCGTGTTTCTCGATTGTGGCGGGCGGGCCTGCGGCGTGGATGGCGTTCGGGCGGTTGAGTCGACAGAGCCGTTGAGCGATGACCGCTTTGACCTGGTGTTGATCACGACCAAAGCTTTTGACACGGCGGTGGCGGCGGTTCAGGCGCTGCCTTTTGTGCAGCGTGGCGCGGCGGCGTTGGTGATGCAAAATGGCGTGGGCGGCGTCGATATTGCGCGGGGCATTTTGGGCGCCCACAACTTGTACGCCGGCGTGATCACCATCGCCGTCGAGTTGCCCAAGCCGGCGGTGGTTCGCGCCGATTTGAAAAAAGGCGGAATTGGCGTTGCTCCGGCCAACAGTCAGGACGCGGCGTTTTTGGCAGACTTGTTTTCTCAGGCCGGTTTCAAGACGCGCCTTTATGCCGACTGGCGCACGATCAAGTGGTCTAAACTTTTGTTAAATATCCTTGCCAATGCCATCCCCGCCATTTTGGACTGGCCGCCGGACAAGGTGTACGCCAATCGCAAATTGTACGAGTTGGAATTGGGCGCGCTGCGCGAGGCTTGCGTTGTCATTCGCCGAATGCGCGTTCGGTTGTCGCCTTTGCCGGGTTATCGCGTCCCGATGCTGACCTGGGTTTTGCGCCGCTTTCCGCCCCGCTTGACGCAGGTCGTTTTTCGCCGCGTGGTCGTGGGCGCTCGCGGCGAAAAACGACCCTCTTTGCACATCGATCTCGGCAAGGGACGCGCCAAGTCAGAGGTCGAGTTTCTGAACGGCGCGGTGGTGCGCGCCGGCGCCAGGTTGGGGGTCTCTATGCCGGTCAATCGCATGTTGAGCGATGTGCTGCTGGGCATTGCGCAAGGGCGGATCGAGTGGAACGAGTATCGCGGGCAGCCCGATCGCTTGATCAATCGCGCGCGATCCAAACGGGAGGCGGATGCCGGATAAGGCGCGGTCTTGGCGGCGGGCACAAGGCCCTATGTTACATTCAAAAAAGTGAGCGTTTTTTTGATGGAGGAGAGAGATGTTTCAGGGTGTCAAAATGGCGTTTGTGGGCGGTGGCACAATGGCCGAGGCGATCATCAAGGTGATCCTGGATAAAGAACTTGTCGTGCCCCAGGATGTCGAGGTGGGCGAGCCGCGACAGGATCGGTTGGGCGAGTTGAGCGCGCGCTATGGGATCGCTGTGACCACCGACAATGTGGCCGTGGTGCGCAGCAAGGATATTGTGCTTTTGGCGGTCAAGCCGCAGGTGATGCCTGTCGTTCTCGATCAGCTGCAAGGGCAGATTCCACCCAAGGCGTTGGTGATCTCGATTGCCGCCGGCGTGCCCGTGGCCAAGATTGTCAACGGTTTGGGGCACGAGGCTGTTGTGCGGGTAATGCCCAACACTCCTGCGCAAATTGGCGAGGCGATGTCGGTGTGGATCGCCGCGCCGGCGGTGACAGAGATGCAGCGTAACCAGGCGCAGGCGATTTTGCAGGCGATGGGGCAAGAGATTCAGGTGCATGGCGAAGAGTTTTTGGATATGGCAACCGCCGTCAGCGGCACCGGGCCGGTGTATGTGTTTTTGATGATGGAGGCGATGGTGGACGCGGCCGTGCATTTGGGGTTTTCGCGGCGCGACGCCACAAAGATGGTCATTCAGACCGTGTTGGGGTCGGTGCTGTTTGCGCAGCAGTCTGACAAGCACCTGGCCGAACTGCGCAACATGGTGACATCGCCGGGGGGCACCAGCGCAGACGCGATCTATCAATTGGACAAAGGGGCGATGCGTACCGTGCTGTCCAAGGCGATTTGGGCCGCCTATCAAAAGAGCCGCCTGTTGGCTCAGATGGTGCCGGCGGCCAATGGGCCGGAACGGCCCGGTTTGTCGGGGCAGAGCTAGGCGCAATACGGTTCAGTACGCTTTTCGTGCCGAAATCAAGCCCAACTAGGGCCATTTGACGCTCTTTTTCGGCAAAAAACTGGCGTTTGGGCAAGACTATTTTTACACGTTCTCGCTTAACTGAACCGTATTGGTGCTAGAGCAAGACTTGCGAGGAGCGGAGCGACAAAGCCTGACCTGAGCGCAGTCAAAGGGAATCTCTTCTTGTATGTCAAATTCAAGTTACGAGATTCTTCACTGCGCCGCTTGTGGCGGCTGGCCCAGAATGACAGATTACCCAGGTCTCGTTCTAGTCTAGAACCTAACCGCGTAACTCCTGGCGGTTAGTCTTTTGTTTTTCAGTGGCCTCTTGTTGTCAGCCGGCCAGTTGGCGTTCCATATTTTCGAGCATGCGCGACACCTCGGCGATGGCGGTTTTTTGTTTGCGGTACAGGTCCGATTCGCTGACCGCCAACCGGTTGGCGATGTCGATCATTCGCCGCCCCTGGCGAAATTTGAGGTCGAGGATGTTGTACAAGGTCCATTCGGGTGCGGTCATGTTTTGTTCGCCGGGAGGCCGTAAAGCGTCGATGGCTTGCTGCAAGACCTGGCGGAGCGCGCGGACGTGGTCGCCGTTGTATGGCTCGCTCGATGAAGCAACGATGTTTAGTTTGAGCAGGGGGCTGTTGGTCAGCTTTGGCCCGCCCCAGTAATGGGTCAACGCATCTTTGACCCAGCGTGTAAAACTGGGGCTGTTGATCGGGCTGGCTTCGACAAAGCGCGGTTGTGAGGTGACATAGCGCATCAGTTGGCGCTGTTTTTGTATGCGTTCGATGTCGGGCATGATTTGTTGCAAGGCCACAAAGATGCCTTGCTGCAAGCGTCGATCCTCCAACGCCACTTCGGCTTGTTCGATCAGATCGACGACCGCCCGATCAGAGAGGATCGTCTTGTCCGGCGTCAATGCGCCGTCCTGGACGACCAACAGTCCCAGCACGGCGTCCTGGCTCTGCGTATAGAGCGGGCGGACGATAAAGCCATCCATTTCGGCAAAGGCGGGCGCGTCGTTGGCCCCCTGGGGGGGCGCGCTCAAGACCGGCATTGGGTTTTGCTGTTCCAAAAAGGTCAGCGCGGCCTGATGGTCGCCGCAATAGGCCTCAATGT